>DATDCZ010000159.1:0-4259 GCA_036524055.1 Anaerolineales bacterium
CGGCCCGGCGACCGGCGGGATCACGAACGGAGTTGTGGTCGGAGCCGGTGTGTTGCACGGCGCGACGGCCGTTTCATGCTCGCTCGGAGATACATCATGCCCCAGGGTCGCGATGGCGGTGGCTTCCAGGCTGTTGCGGCATGCCACCATCGTCTGATACCAGGGCAGCTCGGTTAGCGCGGGTGTGACGGAAAACACCGGCGCAATCAAGGTCACGTTTCCGCCACCGGATTGGACAACGTATGGGGGCGTGGCCGTTGCCGTGGGTCTGCGCGTGTCGGTCGCGGTTGGCTTCTTCTCCTTCTCGCACGGACCCGCCGCTGGATCGCACTGCGCCCGCGCCTGGCTCGTCATCAGCGAGGCCATCACCACCAGCAACGCAACGATGAAACCCGCTGCGAATACTCTTCGCATCATCCTGCCCTCCGGTCGGCCATGAGCACGCCACCAACAATCGAATGCGATGATGCTAATCCTTATTGTCTCCGTTTGCAATGACGGTTTGGCAAGTTCGCCTGCCGCGCGTGCGTTTTTTCACTACTGGTATCGCATCTTATCTTTCAGCAAGCCTCGCGTGATGCGCCAGGCCGGTGACGGAAAGTCTTTTCGTGTTTCCTCAACCTTGTTCCATCCGCGTGTCCGCGAAAAATAGATGGTTGGGCGCACTTCCCAACCATCTATTTTTCGGTCTCTTCCCCCTCTCCTTTGGGAGAGGGCGTTAGGGGGTGAGGTCCCGCGGCCCTATCCTCACGCCTCGTGACTCCGGCATTGTGACATGTGCCAGTCCGCCGAAAAAGAAAGGATGGGCGCTCTTGCCTGGGTGAACGATCCTCAAGCGAGCCCACAACCTCATCGCCATAAGCATGCAAGCCCCACCGGATCCGCACGCCTCCCAAGAAATGAATATCGATGGGCGTTCTTACCCATCGATATTCATTTCTTGGATCTTTTCCCCCTCTCCCTTTGGGAGAGGGGCCGGGGGTGAGGGGGCGATGCTCGCCCTATCCTCACGCCTCATGGCGCCAGCATCGTTCAATGTGCGAGTCTGCCGAAGAAGAAAGGATGGGCGCTCTACCCATCCTTTCTTCTTCGGAACAGCTCCCCTCCCCTTTAGGGGATCGCGCAGCATCCTGCAAGGAGGGGTCGGGGGCGAGGTCCAACCCTCATCCTTGCGCCCCATGGCGCCAGCCGAGTTCTCTTCGTAGCGGGTGGCGGTCCCGCGCGCCTGTCCTAACCCTCGCCTCCACTCTCGAATGCAATTGTCGCGTGATGTGCGACTCCGCGAGAAATGAATATCGATGGGCGTTCTCACCCATCGATTTCATTTCTCGATTCTTTTCCCCCTCTCCCTTGGGAGAGGGGGTTAGGGGGTGAGGTCCCCCACGCCCTACGCCACCAGCATGAACTTATTCGGCTTCGTCCCGCAGATCGGGCAATCCGCCGTGGGCTTGCCCATCTCAATGTACCCGCACACCGGGCACAGGTAGAACTCCGACTCCGCCAGGTCTTTCCCGGCGATCGCCGCCTCGAGCGCCATCTGATAGATGCGCGCGTGCACTTCCTCGGCCTTCACCGCATAGCCGAACATGCGCCGGGCCTTGTGCTCCTCCTGCTCGGCCTGCTCCAGCATGGGCGGATACATCTCGGTGAACTCATACGTCTCGCCGGCCACCGCGGCCCGCAGATTGTCTGCCGTCGAACCGACAGTATCCAGCGCCTTGAGATGCCCCTCGGCGTGGATGCGCTCAGCCTCGGCCGTGGTGCGGAACAGCCGCGCGATGTGCGGCAGCCCGTCCTGCTCGGCCTTCTTGGCGAAGGCGCGGTACTTCTGGTTCGCCTGGCTCTCGCCTGCGAACGCCACCTTCAGGTTTTCGTCTGTCGTTGCCGTCATCGTTGCCATGCTTTGCTCCTATGTCGTTATGTGCCGCCGCCCCCTCAGGCGAACTTTGCTCGATTCTTTGCGAACCAATACAGGATGATGCCCCCGACCAGGAATCCCAGGATGGCCCCGGGAACGTTCCAGGCCACATTGGGCAGGCCATTGTCTGGACGGCCAAACAGGCTGGCGACCATGGTTCCCACGTTCAAGCTCAGCACCAAAGCCTGCAGCACGATGACAGCGATCCGGGCCCAGTTCTTCATCCGCCAGAGGCCCATGGTCAGGACCACCAGCAGGACAGCAATTGCCACAGCGCCGGCGTAATATGCCAGCAGCTCGCCTATGGGCGGCTTGGGGCTCCCCGTGACCAACAGCATGAGACCCAGGCACAGGGGGACCAGGCCCAGCCCGGTGAGCAGCGCGTACACCGTCACGCAGCCTGGCCGCGCGCGCTGGATGTCTGCCATGTGAACTCCCGTTACGCCTGCGTCTGCAGATAGTTCTGGATGCCCATCTGCGTGATCTGGTCGATCTGCGCCTCCAGCCAGTCGAGATGCTCTTCCTCGTCTTCCAGGTTGTCTTCGATCAGCTCGCGCGAGCCGCCGTCGCCTGCTTCCAGGCAGGTCTTGATGCCCTCGTTATAGCCGTTGATCGCGCCGAGCTCCGCCGCCATATCGCTCTGCAGCTGCTCTTCCACGCTGGCGCCGATGTTGATCTTGTTCAGCTGGCTCACGATCGGCTTGGCCTCCAGAAACAGCAGCCGCGCGATCAGCTTCTCGGCGTGCTTCATCTCCTCGATGGCGCGCTTCTCCACCGCCTCGTGCAGCTTCTTGTAGTCCCAGTTGGCGCACATTTCCGAGTGGACCATGTACTGGCTGATGGCTGTCAGTTCATCGGCCAGGAACGCGTTAAGGACCGCGATGACCCTGTCATTTCCCTTCATGTGAGTGCCCTCCTTCGTCCCATTCATTATCGGGTAGGGCAGCCACCCTCACAAGTGATGAACGTATGCCCCTTGCATGACCATTCGCCGCTCGCCTTACCGGCAAATGAAAAGCAGGCTGGCGCTCGGCCAGCCTGCTCTCTTGACAGCCTATTCCTTATTGCAGGAAGCTGTTTATCCAGCTCAGCACGGCTGGCTGATCCACACGGAACGAATACCCGACGCCGGTGCAGTTGCTGTTGGTCACATACGAATTGACGCCCAGTACCACGTTGGTGCCGGCAAGCAGGTCCGGCCCACCGGAGTCCCCGAAGCACGTCCCGCCCGAGCCGCCGCCGGGATTGAGCGCCAGCCTGAGGAACTCGGCGCTGTGTACGAACTCGCCCGAGACCAGCTCACTGGGCGCGAACATGCGCACCTTTTGGCCCGTCCAGAAAGGCTGACCACCGCCGCGATGCTCGGCCTGCACGCCGTAGCCCACGAAGTCGATACCGGTCTTATTCGCCAGCGTGTCCACCACGCCGGCCTCCGGCAGCGCTGCATACGTGCTGACCACTGAAGTGGGCACCGGCTCACTCAGCACGATGATGCCGGCGTCGCCGGCCGCAAAGCCAGGCAGGCCATTTCCGCATCCGATACAGAAATCGGAGAACGTGTACGGAGTGCCGTCATAGGACGACGGGCCGCTGAACGGATATTCCGGGTTTCCCTGCACTACCGAGTCGAACCACACGCGCGCCGCCACGGCGCCGTCCGTGCAGTGACCGGCCGTCAGGACGATCGTCGGCGTCAACAGCGATGCGCTGCAACGCCACGCCGGGCCGTTTGCATCGTCGAAGACTGCCAGACCTACGTATGGGTGGTTGGTGCCGTCTGGCACGCCGTTCGTGATGGCCGCAGCCATCCCGACCACGCTCAACATCATCGCCAGTGACAGCACTACCGCCAAACCGATCTTCCTCATTCGATATCTCCTATCTCTGGTTTGATCCGATCCTGCCCGCTTCGAAACGAGACTCGAAGCCGGCTGCTGGGATTGACACATCCATCGTTCACCCCGGCGATCACCTCCTTTGCAGGAACAGACCCGTGGCGGACGGCGTCGTGCACGACGCGCTCGCAACCATGTTCATTTACGCGGGGCCAGGGGCCAGTCAGACTCTCTCCTGCGAGGACTCATGCTATAGGATTTAAGGTTGGAATTCAAACTCTTTAATCCCCCATTCATCGCCGGCCAAGGGTAGGGCGCATGAATTTCGCTTACGCCATCCCCCTTTTCTTATCGCAGATTCATTTCCATCCGGCCCCGCGTGTTCAAAAGTCTCGCGCCCACTAGGCGCCCCCCTCCCGTGGGGCACGATACATCGTGCCCCCAATTTCCTTCCACGCCGCCGCCCGGCCCATCTGATCTTCCGCAACGAAGCCCCGCCGTGCGTG
>DATDCZ010000160.1:0-6934 GCA_036524055.1 Anaerolineales bacterium
CCAGCGGCCACCGTATCGTTGTCGATATTCCGGACGATCTTCCGCTGGTCCCCGTTGATTTTGTGCAGATGGGCCAGGTCTTCACCAACCTGATCAGCAATAGCGTCAAGTTCGCCCCGCCGGATACCGACGTGCGCGTACAGGCACGCGTTGAGGAGGATGCCCGCGTGATCGTGCAGGTGAGCAACCAGGGGCCGCCCGTTCCCGAGGCCCACTTGGAGCGCATCTTCGATAAGTTCTACCGCATGGGCGCCGCGGATCGCGTCACTGGCACCGGGCTGGGCCTCTCGATCTGCAAAGGCATTGTCGAGGCGCACGGCGGCAGCATCTGGGCGCAAAATCTGCCGGACGGCTTCACATTCAATTTCACCCTGCCGCTGCGCATGGGCGGCGAAGCCCCTCAGCAGCTCCCTCAAGAGGCAGCATGAGCGCGCCCATACACGTGCTGGTGATCGACGACGAGCCCCAGATCCGCCGGGCCCTGAAGACCATTCTCACGGAAAAGGGATTCAAAGTGAGCGTCGCAAGCCGCGGTGAGGAGGGCCTTGCGCTGGCCGCCGCCAGCGAACCCGATCTCATCGTTTTGGATCTCGGGCTGCCGGACATGGACGGCATCGAAGTCTGCTCCCGCCTGCGCGAATGGACCCGCGTTCCGATCGTGGTGTTGTCTGTGCGCGAGAGTGAGCACGATAAGGTGGCTGCGCTGGATCGCGGCGCGGACGATTACCTCACCAAGCCCTTCGGCATCGAGGAATTGCTGGCACGCTTGCGGGTGGCGTTGCGGCATCGCATCCCCGCCGCGCCCGGCGAAGCGAAGGTGATCACCGCCGGCGACCTGGTCATCGACCTGGCCGGGCACATCGTCACGCGCGCAGGCGAAGCGGTGAAGCTGACCGCCACCGAGTTCAATCTGCTGGCATACCTGGTGACCAATCGCGGCCGCGTCCTCACGCATCAGAGCATTCTGACGAACGTATGGGGCCCGGCGGATGCGGATCACATCGAGTACCTGCGCGTCTACATGCGGCAGCTCCGCAAGAAGCTGGAGAACGAGCCTGAAAATCCGCAGCACATTGTTACCGAGCCCGGGATCGGTTATCGGTTCCTGATCGAGCCCCAGAATGGGGAGGCGCAGGCCGCCTGAGTCGGCTCCTGTCGTCATGCCCCCACGAGCCGTTGGGAACGCCCCCTAAAGGGGCTTTTTTATTTGTGCTTTATGGAACTAGCAGGCTTTTTTGTCACGGTTTTATACCCCCCGGCTACCATAAAGCCCGGAGGCGCACATGAATACTACCCAGGCACCAGTTAGCCCAGGAACCGTGCCGATTGCACCACCGGAGGAGGTTGTGTTTCCGGCCGCAGCTTCGGGACGGCTGGTCGTTGTGATACCCGACGTTTCAGAAACGGCCGTGCTCGCTTCTCGCATTCATTCGACCGCTCAGGGTTCCTGGCCGGATGTTCTGCTGATTGGAGTGGCCTCTCCATTCGTGTCTGCGGACGAGCTGCGGCGCAAACTGACCCTGCTCGCCGCCTTCCTCCAGAACGCTGGCACCAAAGCGCGAGTTCGCGTGGAGTCAAGCCTGGATGGGATCCTGGGCGCTGAGCCCCCTCTGACGGATGGTGACTTGCTGGCTTGCTGCGTTGATGCCAGCCTTCCGAATGTTGGAAATCAATTCGTGGAACTTCTGGGGAATCGCCTTCGAAGACCCGTGTATGTCTTTATGGATTCCGGCCGCCCGAGGCTGCCCAGACCCTCACTGGTCGCCCGTCTCGCGCCCTGGCTCGGATCCATCGCCGTGATCCTCGCATTCTTCTGGCTGCAGGTCCGATTCATGCAGGCCGCAGACTCAACTGGCTGGATCGTCATCTCCGTCCCCGTCGAGATCGGCCTGATCTGGTTGTGTAATTCCGCCTTCGGCTGAGCCGCAGGCTGCGCTCTCTACCCTTAAAGGATGATGTGATGCTCTCTGTGATCTTGCTGGTCGCCTTCGCGGTGGTGGCACTGAAGACCTCGCCGCGTGAGCAGGCCGGACACGCGGAGAAACACGGCGCCGGCCAGATCGGCTTGCTGGCCGCACTGGCCCTCTTTGGGGTGGATTACTTCACCTCCTATTACTATGCCACGGGCGAATTGATGAGTGCCCTCCACCCATACAACCTGCAGCGATATGCCTATGTTGCGGCAGCCGTCATCGCCCTGGCCAATTTCGTGTTTGGTTTCCTGTACATGTATTCGCTGGGCATATTCAATGAGGGCGGCGGCTCGTATACGGCTTCCATGCGCTACCTCTGGCCGACACTCAGTCTGATCGTGGCGGTCACGCTGATCCAGGACTACGTCCTGACGATCGTGGTGTCGGCGCTCTCCGGAGCGGACCAGCTTCTCTCCGTGCTGAATGCGTACAGCACGCATTGGGTCTGGCACTTCGCCATCGGCGCCGCCCTGGCCGCCGTCACCTGGTTTCTCACTATCCGGGGTCGCGGCGAATCCTCACGCGTCGTCTTCGCTCTGCTTACGCTCTTCGGCCTTCTGACTATGAGCATGTTTGTCGGCTTGCTCCTTGCAAGCTCACGCGGGGTCCCCGCCACTCCTGCAGAACACACGCAGGTTGCTTCGCTCGGTCAGGCGCTCCTGCACCTTCTGACAGCCTCAATGAAGGGCATGGTCGCGCTTACCGGCTTGGAGGCCATGTCGAACGGCATCCAATTTGTGATCGATGAGGATGTCAAGTTGGTCAAGTGGGGTAAGGCGCGTCTGCCCAGGCTGCAGCATATCTGGGACTTCTACAGCGGCAAAGCCGGCATTGGACGCTTCGTGCAGACGTCCTTCCTGTTCTATGGCGGCATCACCACTTTCTTCCTCACGTTCTTTTCCATCCGCTTCAACGTGTTCGATGGAACGCTCGGTCGCACGCTGGTGGGCAACCTGGCCTTCATTGGCTTCTCGCAGATCCAGGGCGGAGCCGTACTATTCTGGACCTATCAGATTCTGGCCGTGGCATTGCTGGCAGCAGCTTCGATGACGGCCTTTCAGGATGCGCAGGCGACCGAATGGCGCGACGTCGCCATTGGGGAGATCCCGGAGGTCATCATCTACCGGGACAAGCGCGGCACGTTCACGCGTTCCGTAACCATCACGTTCGTAATCTCAATCGTACTCATGCTCCTCGTTCGCGGATCCACTACGATGGCCGTGCCCTTCTACGGCGTCGGCGTATTCATGCCCATCATGGTGATGGGACTGGCCATCCGCCAGCATGTCCTCCAACATTACGAGGGGCGCAGGCGCAGGCTGGGAGCCGCCGCAGCCACTTTCGCGGCCGGCCTTTCAGGCGCGGTCTTCATCGGGCAGCTCGTGGGCAAGTGGAGCGAGGGAGGCTGGATGGCCCTGGTCTCATTCAGCCTGCTCGCGCTCGTCGCTCACCTGGTGCTCCTTTCACCGGCTGGCTACCGGGGCGCGCGCCAGGTCAGTCGCATCGTCCACGATAAAGCGCGGGTGCAGGGCGGCATGGCATCCATAGTGAAATGGCAGGCTTTCAAAATGCAAGAGTATCGCTTCCGTCTGATGATTGGGCTTACCAGCTTTCTCGAGCTCTTCGGCGTCACCCATCTGGCTCCCCGGGCATTGGCCGCGGGCCTCGCCGGCGGAGGCAGTGTGCCTGTAGATCGTCTGGCCCCGGTGAGTCTACTCACGAAATCCTCCAGCGGCGGAAACCGGCAAGCGCCGGTTTCCGCGCCGGCAGCTGAGCCGGCTTCCTTCAGCGCATTCAATGAGAGGGACTACCACTTGCCCCCGCCCATCGTCAGGCACCGCATCGTGGTACCGGTTACAGGCATTCATCAGGGTACCGTGACCGCCTTGCGCTACGCTCACTCGCTTTCCAGCGACGTCACGGCCGTTCACGTTTTGATGGACCGCCAAGAGACCGCAGAGCTCCAGCGGATGTGGCCCGTCTGGGGTGAGGGAGTTCGCCTGGTGACCCTGGAGTCGCCCCACAACATGGTGCTCGAGCCATTGCTGGATTACATCGGGGGCCTCATGCAGCTCCGGCGCGAAAATGAGGTCCTCACGGTGGTGGTCCCACAGTCCATTCGGCCGCGCTGGTGGTCCAACTTGATGCGCACACAAATGGCGCTCCTGCTCCGGCTCTCGCTGCCGTTCGAAACCGGGATCGTCATCACCGATGTGCCGTATGTCCTGGATGGACATGAGAAATAAGGCGGCGGTTCGCCGCCACAAACCCCGCTCTGCTGCAGTGCCGAGGTCGCGCATCGGGAAAAGCCCGGTCAAGACACGCTGCGCCAGAGCTTTCGGGGTCGGGCAAAGGAGTGGATGAGTGACACCAATTGAGGAAGCTGCGCATCAGGAGGTGATGCACCGGAAGGTTGATTACACACCCCCGCGTTCTCTTCAGCATGTGCTGCTTGGCAAACCCCTGCACACGGCTGACGCGCCGCATCAGACCATCGGGAAGGCCGTCGGCCTGGCCGTCTTCGCCTCGGATGCGCTCTCGTCCACTGCCTATGCCACTCAGGAGACCCTGGGCGTTCTTATCGCCGCGGGCAGCCTTGCCTTCGGTTTGGTTTTTCCGGTTTCGATGGCCATCGTCATCTTGCTCGCCATCGTCACCATCTCGTATGAACAAACCATCCATGCCTATCCCGGCGGCGGTGGGGCATATATCGTGGCGCGTGACAATCTGGGTGAGCTGCCGGCCCAGACCGCCGGGGCGGCGCTGCTCACCGATTATGTCCTGACCGTGGCGGTTTCCGTCTCGTCAGGCATCGCGCAGGTCATATCGGCCTATCCGGCGCTCTTCCCATACCGGGTCTGGCTGGCGGTCGGGGCCGTGCTTTTCATCATGCTGGTCAATCTTCGCGGCGTCAAGGAATCCGGCTCGTTCTTCGCTCTGCCGGCATACTTCTTCATCGCGCTCATGCTGCTGAACCTGGGGCTGGGTATGCTGGCCATGCTGCGAGGTACCCTTACGACGGTGGTTTCGCCGCCTGAGGCCACTTCCGTGATCGCAGTGACGGCCATCACGCCCTTCTTGTTGTTGCACGCCTTTGCCAATGGCACCTCCGCGTTGACCGGCGTGGAGGCTATTTCCAACGGTATCACCGCCTTCAAGGAACCGCGCAGCCGCAATGCGGGCACCACGTTGTTGTTCATGGCCGCCATCTTGGGTGTCCTCTTCCTTGGGATCTCATTCCTCACCGGGCACATCCGCCCGGTCTTCTCCGAGCAGGAAACCGTGATCTCGCAGCTTTCGCGCACCGTTTCAGGCGGCCGCGGGCTGATATACGTAAGCACCATCTGGGCCACGACCATCATCCTGATCATGGCGGCCAATACGGCCTTCGCGGACTTTCCGCGCCTTGGGGCGCTGCACGCCGGCGATGGATTTCTTCCCCGCCAGCTCACATTCCAGGGCAGCCGGCTGGTCTATTCGAATGGCATCATCAGCCTGGCGGTGATCGCCTCCGCACTCATCGTTGTCTTTCAAGCCAGCGTCACGCGGCTGATTCCGTTGTATGCCATCGGGGTATTTCTCTCATTCACCCTCAGTCAGGCGGGCATGGCCAGGCGCTGGTGGAAGATCGGCCACATGCAGCCCGGCGAGGAGATCAAGGAGCCCGGTTCGGTGCTGCGCTTCGAGCCCAACTGGAAGTTCCGCATGTTTGTGAACGGGATCGGCTCCGTTGCTACAGCGACTGTAGCCATCGTGTTTGCGACGACGAAGTTCATGGAAGGCGCCTGGATCGTGCTGGTCCTGACGCCTGTCCTGGTCACGATCTTCTTCGGTATTCACCGGCACTACAAGGGCGTGGCGCGCAATCTCAGTCTCGAGGGTTTTTCCGGCCTTCCGCAGCGGGGTACGCGTCACCGCGTTTTCATGCCCATCAGCGGCGTCCACCAGGGCACGTTGCTGGGCCTGCGTTACGCCCGCCTGCTTTCGGAGGACGTGACCGCCGTGCACGTTTCGATTAACGCCGCGGAGACCGCCAAGCTCAAAGCCAAGTGGGCCATCTGGGGCGAGGGTGCCCGGTTGGTCATTCTGGATTCGCCTTATCGGTTGTTCATTGAGCCGCTGCTGAAGTATCTCCAGCCGTTCATCGAGAAGCAGCAGCCGGACGAGACCATCACGATTGTCGTTCCCCAGTTCATCCCTGCAAAGCCGTGGCACGACGTGCTCCACATGCGCACCGCCAACCTGCTGCGCCAGGAGCTGCTCCAGCATTCCGGTGTTGTCGTGACCGACGTGCCATACCGGCTCGCGGGGTTACGGCGCGGCAAGTCGGCAGACAGCAAAACCGTCTCTTGACAAACTAGAACACTTGTTCTATACTGCTTCCGCCCATCACGACGGCGTCCTATTGCGATTCCCGCCAGTCCTCACATGATGCACACACTCATCACTCGCACAATGTTCACGCTGCTCCCGACTCGCGTCCCAGGGATCTCCATTCGTCTCTATTCGTTCCTCAGGAACGAATGGTGGTGCCGCGCCCCCAAGGCAAGGCAGTGCTTCCCATTTGCCTTAAGCGCGCGAAATGAGTCGCGCGGGGGTATTCGACCCTCGTTCGAATTATACGCGCGAGACGATTCTCTTGCGCATAGCTATGGCATGTCACGGGTCCGGATGGGATAGAAAGTGCGGCCCGTCAGGGCCGCACCAGTACCTTTACAACTGAATAGACAGCAACTCAGCAGATGATCTTGTAGCTCGCCTCATCATCGTAGCCACTGATGTTGATGCCCTCGATGACGAACCTCACCGAATACGTGCCGGGCGTCAGCGGCGGCGTGAAGCTGTCGGATAGATTCTTGGTCCCCGCGCCGTTGAAGTTCTGGACGTGCGTCGGCAGCGAGCCGTTCTGCTCCGTTTCGAAGTGCCACTTGATCTTGATCGGCCCACTGACGGTCACATTC
>DATDCZ010000161.1:0-3007 GCA_036524055.1 Anaerolineales bacterium
CTGCGCGGTTCATCGAACGATCTGCTGGATCTCGAGTCGCCTTTGAACAAGCTAGAGATGCGCTGGGACATTCCCGGCGGCCGCAGCTTTGGGATTGTAGCCATCGATCCCAGCCTGTACGGCGAATGAGTCAGCTCTTGACAGCCAAAAGAAGTGCCCCGACGCCACGGCATCGGGGCACTTCAGTACTTGCAGAGATCGATCGGGCTATTTCACAGTCAGCCACACGCCCAGCATGACCACCCCAAGCCCCAGCAGACGGGGTGCGTTGAGCGGACGCACGGCCGCACCCAACCACCCGAAGTGATCCAGCACGGCGCTCAGGATGATCTGGCCTGCCACGATGCTAACGATAGCCGCGGCCACGCCGATGCGCGGGATGGTGTAGCTCACGGCCGAAAGGACGATCAACCCGAACACGCCCGCGCCCAGCGCATACCAGGGCGCGCTGCGCCACTGGGTGATGTTTCCACCGCCGATGATCAACAGCAGCAGCAACGAAACAACTGCTCCGCCAACGTGGACGATGAGACTGCTCTCCAGCGGGCCCATGCGCTGCGTAAGGATGCTCGCGAGCGGGCCCTGGATGCCGACGGCGATGCCGCCGGCGAGCCCCACTAGAACAATGATCAAGACGGATTCCATGCGCTTATCACCTCAGCCCCAAGCCGCAGACCGTGCTCAGCTCTAATTAGAATCCCAAATCCTTCAATCCCTGCCCGCTCCCTTTCTTGGTGCCCAGAAGGTCTTTCCAGAAGGCATCGTCATAGCGCCGCGAGCGCACCGGCAGCGGCATGGGTACGCCCCAGCCCAGCAGGAGCACTTCTTCCTTGGGCTGCAGGCGCGCCAACATGCCGCGCAACGCTTCGCGCCCGGCCAAGCCGGAGAGCACGGCGTGGATGTCGTCCTCATCGCCGAGCCAGCCGCTGATGCGCGTGCCCAGCTGCGACATGACCTCATCGTAGATCTGCGATGGCCGCTGATCGACAACCAGCAGGGTGACATAGTACTTGCGCAGTTCGCGAGCGATCGTGGAGAAGGTCGTCTGTGCCGCCATCTCGCGGTTCAGCAGCTTGTGGGCCTCCTCCAGGACGATGACCAGCTGGCGGGGTTCGTCCTTGCCGGAGGCACGGAACGCGTCGGTCTTCTGCTGCCAGGTCTCGCGCAGCTTGCGCGTCAGTAAATTGGACACCAGCAGGTAGTCCAGGTCGCTATCGAAGCCGGCAAACGAGAGCACCATGTGCTGGCCCACGGCGAGTGACTCCGTGATCTGTCGGACAGTATCGGCCGCTGGCTTCGGGACGATGTATGCTTTGTTGAACAGCCTGCGCAGCTTGCTATGCAAACCCTCTGCGGCCATGACGTTCACACCATGTGAGATCGCCCATGCGGCGACGCTATCGGCAGCCGGGACCTTTTTGCCGTCCTCAGTAGTGATCACATCCTGCGTCATCGCCTTGAATTGGCTGAACCACTCACCCTTGAACGTGTCCCACAGCGCGTCGAGCGTTGTGGGCGTGGTCTCTTTGAGGTTAAGTTCGCGGGTCAGCAGCTCGATGTCGGCGGTTGAGATGTCGCCCTCGGCGATCTCGAGGTTGAAGTCCGGGGCAGCGCCCCGGATGGTAGCGCCTCGTCCAAGCCCAACGACGCGCACACGGGAGGCGAACTTGGACTTCAACCCTGGCACCGCCATGCCTGTGTCCGAATCGGCGCTGTCGTAGCCGTACTCGTTGTGCATATCCAGCACCAGCACCGAGGCCTTGTTGTGCTGGATCAGGCCCGCCAGCACGAGGCGCGTGAGGAACGACTTGCCCGTGCCGGTGGCGCCGAACACACCCGCCGACCGCTGCACCAGCTGCTTCAGGTCCACGCAGACGGGATGACCCTGTTCGCGCGTGTACCCGATGATGAACTTGCCCTCGTCACCCGGTTTGCCGAAGATCTCGGCGATATCGCCCGCTGAAGCCAGGCGCACGGTTGAGTGATGCGCCGGGACCGTCTTCACGGGAACCGGCCTGGCCGATTGTTGCGGATGCGTCCGCAGCCAGGCGGCATATTCCGGTGAGGCCGGATCGGGGCCGCGCTCCAACATCAAAGCCGGCAAGATCTCCAGATTGGTGAAGAGTGTTTTGCCGTGCAGCGCGCGGGCGATCTCGGGCGAAAAGCGGGCCTCGGCTTGTTCGTCGGCGAAACGCGGGTCGGTGGCGCCCAGCAGCATGTCGGTGACGAGCCCATAGAAGAGGTAGGCGCCGCTTTCGATGACGACGAATGCGCCCTCCTGCACGGCCAGCGGGTCGATGGTCAGACGCGCCCGAAAGGATTCTTTGAGACCACCACCGATGATGTATCCAATTGGAGAGTTGAGATCTGAGATTTGAGATCGCGAGCTCTCAGCCGCCCTGGATGCCATCAGCGATTCGCCCGTGCGGTCTTGATGGAGGCATGAAATATGGATACCAGTTCGTTAGCTTCCTTCCGCAGGGCCACAAGGCGATCTGCGCCCGTAATACCGGCTTCCATCAGCAACTCCATCCAATAGAGGCTTTCGTCCGCCTCCTCGAACGCGATGCCCAGCTTGGCAATGAAGTCTGCCTTGGATCTTCCACGGCAGGCGGCACGATAATTCGCGCCAACAGACATACCGGCCCGCAACAGTTGATTTCCAATCGTCCGTGCGGTCGTCCTGGCCGGCAGTCCTTCAACCAGCCCGATGATATCCAACGCAAACCTCTTCGTCCTTGCCTTAAGTTCGTCCTCGTTCAAGGTTGCCCCAATGCCCGCCAAATCTCAACTCTCAAATCTGCGATCTCAATTGCACCGTCAAGATCGATTATAAGACATGATAAACTGACGGCTGCAGACCGGGATGTCCCTCAAAGAATCATTCAATCGCTGGGCCAGAGAGATCCTGGAGCCATCGCTCAAGAAGTTCCCTGAGCGACGGGAACGCTTCACCACCTCCTCCGGTGTGGAACTGCCGCGCGTCGCCCTGCCAGCGGAGGCGGCC
>DATDCZ010000162.1:0-6828 GCA_036524055.1 Anaerolineales bacterium
TGGGCCGTCTGGCTGGGGCTGGGATTTCCCACCAACACCCAGGTGGTCATGTTGACCATGTCATACCAGGGGAACCAGTAGTGGGTGGTCAGCTGGTTATGCGGATACCCAAACACTTCGTCGAAGCTCTGGGCCGTGCCCCACAGCGCACGCTCACTGGCAAATACCGAAATGTCGCTGGTGACCTCGACCGGCCCATCCATGAGGCCGGCATAGAACGGTGTCACGCGGTCGTTGGGTGCGATGTCGTAGGTGCCGCGAATCACGCCGGCGATCTTGATGGTCACGTGTGCGGTCTGACTGCTGCTGGGGTTCCCGACCAGGATCCAGGTGGTCATGTTGATCATGTCGTACCAAGGGAACCAATAATGGTTGGTGAGCTGATTGTCCGGATAGCCCATCACCTCATTGAACGTGGAGTATGTTCCCCAGAAGCCGCGTTCGCTCGCCAAGATGGGAGTCCCACTGGTGCTTAGGACCTCCACCGGACCGTCCATCAGATCAGGATAGGCATCGACGACACTACTTGTAGGTGGCAGGGTGTACTTGCCCTGCAGGGTCCCGCCAACGCGGACCTCGATGTTGTTGGGACACGAACTCGTGCCCAGCCAGGGCGTAAAGTCAATACCATCATCGACATCATCGCCCGTGCCGGAGGCATTGGCCGTGGCGTTGTAAGGCCCACTGGCGTTGCCCCACCAATTGTGCTCAAAGAGATTGGGTGAGAAGGTGCCGGTGCCGTAGACATCCACGCCCATGGTGGTGTTGCCGTTGATCTGGTTGCAGTAGAAGTCTGTGCCGGTCAGAGCTGTGGCGTTGGAGCGCAAAACAACACCCTTGTCGTTTCCGCTCACGACGTTACCGGAGGCGGTGATGCTCATTCCGGGCGTTGGGTCGCCGTAATCGAAGATGGCAATGCCGTAGTCGTTCGTCGTCAGGGTGTTGAACGCCAGCGTTGCGGAGGTAGCGGTCTCGGCCGTCCAGGCATCGCCGGACCAAATGCCAATACCAACAGGGAAGGCATTGCCAGTATGAGCCAGGCCCGTGATGGTGTTGTCATGGGCGTTGAGGCTAAGGGCAGAGACAGCGGAGATGCCGAACTGATTGGCGGTGAGCGTGTTGTCTCCAACCTCAACGGCAGCATTGGTGTTGTAAAGCAGGATGCCGGCAGCCGCATCAGAGTTCAGGTCTGTGAGCGGGTCGTTCGTGCCGCCGTAGGTACCGGTCCAAACATTGCCGGTGATCGTGTTGCTGAGGACCGTGCCACCAGCTTCATACCCAAGCTGAATGCCGTTCTGGGCTATGGTGGCCGTCGGGCCGGCGCCAGTGGTTACGTTGCCGCTGACGTTGGCCGTGAGGTTGACGCCGTTCAGCGCCATGGCGTTCTTCTGGTAATCGGAGACCGTGTTGTCGGTAACAGTGAGCGTGCGCGCCGTGGCGTCCTCATTGTAGGCGTAGATGCCGACGCCGGCCTGCATGCCATCGAGCGGCGTGTTGCGGACATGGACAACGGTGTTGCCATCAATGGTGCCCGCGGCGTTGTGGTAGGCAATACCGACGAATTGATTGTTGGCGTTGCCCTTGCCCGCACCGTCCACCGTCAGGTCCCTGATAGTCGCAGTGGTGTTCTGGACACAGATGATGGGCTTCTTGGTGCCCCAGCATGCAGTGAGAGCATTGGGCGACTGGACGATGCTGGTGGCCGCATTCAAACCCTGGACGGTGATGGCGGTGGAAACACTTACCTGCTCGACGTAAGTGCCCGCGCCCACGAGCACTGTATCGCCAGCCAAGGCATGATCGACCTCATGCTGGATCAGCGCTGAGATGTGGCGGGTGTTCGGGAAGGTGGCTCCGCCGGAGGAGTATGAGAAGGCGCGCGGCAGCAGAGGCGGCGTCGTGCTGGCCACATCGATGACCCTGCGGTCGAAGGTGTTGGACGTCCAATAGGAGTTCCAGTCAAAATCGGCCTCTTCGACGGTGCCACGCGATCGAATGTACTGGGTGCTGCCTGAGAACGTGTTGCCCGTGATGATTGAACCGCCGACGGGATCCACAAACCAGCCAACGGTGGTGTCGGAGCCGTTGAAGGAGACGCCGGGCCAGTTAGCCGCGATCAACGGATCGTAGTTGAAGGCGTTGTTGGTTATGATACGGCCGCTGACGGGGCCGGAAACACCGGCACCGCTGCTGATGGCAATCTGCGTGCCATCATTGAAGTTGTTGTGATCGATGGTCCAGCTATTGACAGTTGAAGTGTCGGTCACCTGATCGTAGAGCCAATCATTGATGTAGACCGCCCCGCCGCCATCCGGCAGGTCGCTCTTGAAGTACTTGAGCGTGAGGCCATCCGCCACAACCTCGACAGATTTGTTCTCGCCGCTGGCATTGGGGCCCTGGGTGATGCCACGAATGGTGACATCGGCGCCCTCAATCCAGAAATTGCTGGGGCCAAAGTTGTTGGTGGCATGTGTGGTGACATACGGTGCATCTACATCACCGGCAATGGTGATGAGGGACTCATCCGCATGAATGCCGATGACGCTCAGACCCGGCTTGCCGATGGGGAAGAACAAGCCGAATTGATACGGTCCGGATTCCGCCGAAGTTCCCTCGAGGATGGTGCGGTTCGAGGCGGTCTCGTCGTAGCTGCCGGGGAAAACAAAGATGTCCGCGCCAGCCGTGGCCGCATCGATGGCAGCCTGAATGCTGTGGAAGTAAGCTTCCGGATGGCCGCAGTCGCCGTCAGCGACTTCGCAGACCCAGAGGGTGCTCAAGGGATAGGCAACGTCCAATGCCCACAGTGCCTCGCCGGTGAGTTCGTTGTCTTCGCCATCGGATGTGTAGTTTTCCCAACCACCGGTGCCCAACTGGGCGCTATCGAGGTAGTCGCCAGCCGTGAGGATTGCGTCCAAGAAGGTGCTTCGGCTGAGGGCATTCAGCGCCAGGATGGCATAGGCGGTTTCCTGCGCCGTTTCGTTCCCATCTGCCATCAAATTTGCATCGTAGGTGAAACCGCCGCCAGCGAGCTGATAAGAGGCCAGGATCGCTCCCAGACCATTAAGATCCGATGCCAGAGTGAAGGCGCCGGAGGTGGGATCGAATGTAGCGCCGGCCTTGGCAAGCCCGTACAGGGCGCCTGCAAGGCCAAGGACTTCGTAATCCTGGGCGACATTGGCCTCATTCAATTCGTCCTTCACGCCCTGGATCCACGTGTTCTTGTTCGTGGTATCGACGCCGGCAGCAACTGCTCCGGCGAGGCCCAGACCGAGATCCCAGGCGGCGAGATTACTGCCACTGCGCGCAGTCTGAATTAGATTGATGTACGTTTCTGTCGTGTACAGCGTGCCAAGTCCGTTGCGGTTGTATGTCCCTGCCGCCAGTTGGCCATAGAAGAGGCTGTTCACGCGGGCTACACACGTGGTCGCGCCACAGGCTGGTAACGGCAGCAATGCGTCAAGCTGCGCGGCCAGGATGCCATCGGGAGGCGAGAAGTTATTCGTCTTTGCCATGAACTTGTCGCGGGCCAGCTCGATGCCTGCGAGATGATCGGGGTCACCGGTATGCGAATACGCCTGGATGAACCCAGCGGAAATCGGTTGAAGCGTATTGAAGTATGTTGGCGGCGCGACCAGCGGCCAGCCCCATCCGCCGTCGCTGTACTGCATGGCAGCTAGTCGGTCTGCGCCGGTCTGGAAAGTATCGCCCAGGAGCGGCGTCTGCATGCCAAAAGAGGGCAGAGTAAGAGATGCCTGCATGCCAGCGGAATCAAATGGGGTTGCAGGGCCCGGGGGCTCGGGGGCGGATTGCGCCATCCCGGTTCCCGTCGGAAGCATGGCGACAATGGCGATGAGTGACACAAGCCGCAGGGCCGTGGCCCTGATATTGGTGTTCACGTTTCCCTCCGTAGAAATGCAAATTGAAATGTTGATTCAGTCCAATGGTTGCGGCAGCGAACCGCCCTGTGGTCGCCTGACACCTCCCCATGGTGAATGAGAAATGCGTGCCGAGCCGCGGAGGGGAATATCCGCAGGCATTGGCACGCTGGTAGGCACTGGTAGAATCAATATGCTCAATGCGACTCCTACAGGACCTCTTCGCCGAGTTTCCCAACGGTGTAGCGTTGAGTGCAGGAAAGGGCGCTCGGCCTGTTCGCGCAGGCCGGGCGCTCCAACTAAAGCCTTAGATGTTCGAGTTTTCCTCTACTGCAGACCATTTCGAACCCACTGGCGGAAGCAAGTACTAGGCTCCAGGCTCGCACGCTTGAACAGCAAGATCCCGCACGTGCTCGGATTATGGCTAATGATAGGAGACACGCCGCCGACAGGGAATAGGCACGTGTACTGATTGGGGAAAATCAGCTGTCACGAGGAAATGCGACGAATGTCATAGACCAGGTCTCCGGATTTCATTTACCCCGACGTGGCGGACCGCGCGGTCGTGGCGGAACGCATCGCGTGTTGCTGAGCTCACCGACGTGAGAAATTCCAGCGGCGGTAAGCCAACGAGGGAGAACTGGGCTGTTTGTGGCGGGCTAGCGCGGTCGAAACTGGAGGTGATGGCCCGGCGGCCTGCCCCGACTTGACTTGCGACGCCGAAGCGCCAGGACGAGACCAAGCAAGACAAGCCCGAAGCCCGTGCAACCAATCGGCCAATCGTTCCCGAGAAAAGCCGGAAGCACCTGTTCTTCGCCGGGGCGCGGTGACGCCCCAGCCTGAACACTCATCTCCGGTGTGCTCGATCCGGAGGACGACGGACTTGCAGTCGCGGCGGGGATCGAAGTCGACCGGGTCGTTGGGCTGGAGGCGGCCGTCGCCGTGTTGAAGACGGGATGTTCCGCAGGCGCGGGCCCGACCAGTGCTCCGGGACGCTGATGTACGGGCTCAGACGGAGCTGCCGCTAGAGCGCTAAGTAATGCGGCATCCATTTGAATCAGACCATAACCGTACAATGGATCGCGCCCGGGCACACCCAGGTCGAGAGCAGTGGATTCCATGTGCCAGAGGATGACGTCGGGCGACCCGATGCCCGGCAATCCACGGAGGATGGCAGCGAGCCCGGACACGAAAGGCGCAGACATCGAAGTGCCGTCCAATGGGCTGTACGCTCCGCCGGGAGATGTGGTGTAGATATCGACGCCGGGTGCGGCAAGCGCGACCTCGGGGCCATAGTTTGAGAGGGAAAAATGCTGATTGGATGGATCGGTCGCGGCCACGGCAATCACGTATTGAGAACGAGCTGGATAGAGCACCACTCCAGATCCAGTGCTGCCAGCCGCCGCCACCAGCACCACCCCTTTGCCGTATGCGTACTGGATGGCAGATTCCAGGACTTGGGAGTAATCCGGCCCCCCCAAGCTTAGATTGATGACCTGGGCACCATGATCCGCTGCCCAGATAATGCCGTCGGCGACATCATCCGCAAAACCATTGCCGGTGTTATCCAGAACCTTCACGGGCATGATGAGGGCACCCCAAGATACGCCAACGATGCCGGTTCCATTGTTGGCCGCCGCGGCTGCTATGCCGGCCACGTGCGTGCCATGGCCATTGTCGTCCTGGGCAATGCTGTCGTTATTCACATAATCCTGGCCCGCCGTTATTTTGGCGGCGAGATCAGGATGAGCGAGGTCAACGCCAGTGTCAATGACGGCGATGATGACGGACGACGACCCGGTTGAAATGTCCCAGCCCTGCGGGGCTCGAATGTTGACAAGGCCGTATTGGAGCGGCCATGCAGGATCAGATGGAATGGTATCCAGCGCGTGCATGCGGTAATCCGGCTCTGCACTGCGCACGCCAGGGCATTGTGAGAGGCGGGAGATCGCATCATCGACGGTACCCTCGGGGACATTCACCACGAGCACAGAAAGGGCCGCGATGTTTGAGGCAATCGTGGCACCTGCAGGCGGCAGACAAGAGGCAGCATCGAATCTGCGAGACTTTGGCCGTATGTGAAGGACAACGCGGTTGTCGGCATATTCGCCCTCAGACTCTGCCTTTGAACGGCGAAGCGGAGGTGCAATATTGACCGGAGGTGATGGAATCAATGCCTGCGAGGGTGATGCTGACGCCACGCTATCTTCTTCAGGTACTGGAGCGGGCGACGCGTCAAGAACGAGCGATGGAGTCGAGGTTGGTTCGGGGCTGATGTTGGCCGTTGGTGTGAGTTGCTCACCCAGCGTTGGGGAGGATGGATCCAATACCGCTTTGCTATATGTCGGCGTTGCTGTCTGGGTTATCTCGAGGGTCGGCGACCACACAGTGTCCTGCAACGGCTTGACAGGCGATGGGCGCGGGGAAACCATGATGCCCCAAACCAGCGCCAAGACCGCCACGGAAGATGCCGGCCCTGTTCGACGTCGTTGCGAATTCCGCCCTACAAGCTGCATTCCCGGCATTCTATCGCATACGCACGGCAGAAGCGACTTTGCGAGAATCACTCACCAAGTGCGTGGGGCCCCGGCTCGGCCCCCCGACGAGCATCGTTCCAAGGGGCCCAGCAAGCCGGCCCCGTTGGGTGTCCGTGTTACAACTCGTTGTGCTGTTTAAGGAGAGGCGATCACAAGATCGCTGAGCATGGCTAGATTGTCATACCAGGTGAACCAATATTTGGTAGTCATCTGATTCTGTGCCAGCCCCATCATCTCGTTGAAGCTCACCACCGAACTAGGTCCGGTACTCAGGACGCGCTCGCTGGTGAACACGGGGATATCACTGATCACCTCCACGGGCCCGGTGTTCAGCCCAGCGTAGACTGGGGTGACCCGACCGTTGGGTGCGACGTCGTAGGCGCCCCGCGTCACACCTGCGACCTTGATGGTCACGT
>DATDCZ010000163.1:0-13021 GCA_036524055.1 Anaerolineales bacterium
GCGACCGCCAACGTCCTGATCTCGCATGGGCACCGGCGAAATAAGGATGCCGATGAGGCCTGTGGCAAGCACCACGAGCAGCAGGGCTGCAAGGATTGTGAGGGCTCCAGCACGCGGCAGTGCAGTTTCTTTTCGCAGCAACTGCAACACCAGCACTACCAACAACAGCGCCAGTGGAAAAAAGGACAGCGGCCGGACGTATGTGCCCTCCCCCGCGGGAAAGTAGCGGAAGCTGGTCACGGGCAACGTCAGCAATGTTGCCCCCCAGAGATACCGACTAACCCGAATCAGAGCGGGAGAGGACAGCCGCCGTCTCATCACTGAAATCGAATAAAGAGGGCGCCCAATGCGCTCACGATGAGGCCAATGATCGAGCCCACCAGCACGTACATGCCATTCGTCTGCAAACGTTCCGGCTGCAGATCCGCGGCTTGGACCAAATCGACTGTAATGAAGGCTTCAAGATCACTTGCGTTTCCGGCGGCAAGTTCACGGCGGACTCCGTCGCAGAATGCTGCTGCCCATGCGCCCGCAAGCGATGCAGCCACAGACGGATCCGGATCGTCTGCATAGAAGTGCCAGCCACCGTTGCCCGGCTGGCTCAATACAAGCTTCCCATCGCGCAACTGGCCGACGCTTGAGGCAGGGATTTCCTGCTGAACGAGGGCGAGCACTGAATCCGAGAAAGCGATCTCTTCCAACTTGCGCGTCTCGCGTTCGAGGTAATAGAACTGCTCACGGTCTGTGTTCTGAGGCCAGGCCTGTTCCAAATGAAAGTCCACGTTCACCGTGGCGCGGGCCCTGTAAGGCGGAGGGGCAACTGCAAAAACAGCCGCCCCGAGCAGCCCCCCAATCACGCCGCCCAAGAGCCAGAGCCGCCATGCCTTGAGAAGAGTCACAAGATCATCTGCCTGGGGCGCCGAGAGGATGAGGCCCGATGTCTTCGGCGCCTGGACCATGGAACGGCCCCGTTTCTGCACATGTCTTCGCATTTCAGTTTCCCTGTAGCATCATGCGTCTCCGGCGCCAGCGGAGGATGGGCGCGACCAGGCGGCGCAAGTAGTACTTGGCTGTGATGATGGAAAGAAACGATCCGCCATCGCGGTAATGGAGTTGCATCATCTCGGGCCAACAACGCTCATCCGCCAGGATGGTCTTGGCAGCCCCGTGTAGACGGAAGTTGGCCCAGGTCCGAGGAACATACTGGATGGGAGCTGCCTTGGCGATCCGCAACCACAGATCGTAATCCATGGCAAAGTACAGCTTCGTATCCAGTGGACCGGCGGAGCGCCACAAATCGGCCCGGAAGAAAGCAGCCTGCTGTGGAATATGGACATACCCCTGACGAAGTCGCTTGTAATCGGTTTGGGCCGCAGGAAATCGACCCAGGACTCTGCCGCTCTCATTGATGTAATTGGCATCTCCGTAGACCAAACCCAGTTGGGGGTGATCAGCGAAGATGCGGGTGGCCCCGGACACGGCACCCGGCATCCATGTATCGTCCGAATTTAGCCAGGCAAAGATGTCACCACGAGCGTGCGTGAAACCCTTGTTGATGGCGTCGGTCTGCCCGGAGTCCGGCTCACTCACCCACCAAGCCAGACGAGAGGCGTACTTGCGGATGATCGCATCGCTGCCGTCTGTTGAACCGCCATCCACGATGATGTATTCAAGGCGCGGGTAGTCCTGGCCCAACACGGACTGAATCGTCTGCTCCAGGAATTGAGCCTGGTTGAAGGATGGGGTTACCACCGAGACGAGCGGCAGCGATTCCATCAATGCCAGCTCTCCTCCCCGTAATAGAGAGGCGACACATCCCCGGTGATCTTCCGAACGCGATCAACCTCGGCTTCAGAGAGCCGCCGGCGCCAGTTACCCAGGCTGCCGCGGCTATCCATCTTCACCGAGTGGGTCCGGCCGCGCGACAATTCCGAAGGATTTCCAGAGCGGCTGGAGTCGACGATCGCAGCCTCCACCTGCCGGGTGTATTGAAGCCCCACTTCCTGAAACAGCTTCCGAAAACCTTCAACGGGCTGCTGGGCCAGATCCTCGTGTCGCACGACGTGGATATCCGGAACACTCTGGCGCAATTGGTGCAGCGTCCGATAGATCATTGCCCACAGGAGGCCCGCCTGCCCAACGACGTCGTCCCCGGGTACAGAGCGCATGAGGTCGCGGTACTCTCCGAGGTGATCGCGCAAGAGCAAGGGCTGATTCAAGAGATCCTCAAAATCAAACGACCAGTTCAGACGTTTCAGTCCGCTCGCAAATGCGGCAGGGTGGCGCACCGTCACGACGATACGGCAGTTCAAACGCTCGGCGAACCAGCGTAGTGAGAACACGGCGAATGGATCCTTGATCAACGGTGTGCGATGACCTATGCGACCTCCGGCGAAGATGGCAATATCCCTGCCCATACGCAATAGATCCCGCGGCGACCGAATGGCAGCAAGCTCCGGCAGGATGTGGTAATCAAAGGCAAGCAATTCGTCAAACGCGGTCCGGTACTTGTTTTCGTTATCGCTGCAGACGTACGTATACCAGAACCGCACCGGAGCACTGAAGACGCCCGGTCGATGCAGGACATTCAGCGGCTCACTAATATAGGCCAGGCTGCGGTCGGCGGCGAGCAGGCGACCAACCCAGGTAGTGCCCGTACGGTGGGCGCCTGTAACAAGGATGGGGGCCGTGCCCTGGCTCATGGCGCACCGACCGGCCTCTCGAGGTCGTAGATGACGTAGCCGGCCCCCTGCGCATAGATCTGGTAGTCCAGCAGCCGTTGCTTGAGGAACGGCTGACGCTCGAGTTCGGCAAAATCCGTCACAAGGAAGTAGGTATTGCCCAAAGTTAGCTTGGCAAAGAGCTCATCGAAGCCGATGGATCCACCACGAGCCTCGCGATAGGCTGCGTCAATGATGCCCGGCCAAGTAATCGTATCCTGCCATCCCCAGTAGGCAAGGCGCGTGCCGTAGTCCTGTGAGAGGGCAACGACGTTCGGGCCGTGATTGAGCCGGTCCCCGATCTCGCTCCACATCGCTGCCTCGGGTCGGTAGTCCACAGTCGACATTTGAATCCGCGCGGTCCATAACCCGTTGAAGACGCAGTACGCGAAAAGCGCGAGCAATGCGGCGCGGGCCCATCCACCGCGGACGACCGAAGAGGCCGATTCCATCAAGGAGTCGGTGACTGGCGCGAATGACACAGCCACGATGGCCACAAGCGGCAGTTGATAGTAATCGTGCGTGCCCATATGGTAGTCGAAGAAGAGGCCGTAGAGGACGTAGGAAATCCAGAGACCCATCAGCAGACTACGTAGCCCGGTATTGCGGGCGAGGAGAACACCCAGCAGCCCAACGGCGATTGCCACTCCTCCGGCTGCCAGGTTTGCCATCTTCGACCATTGAAGATAATTGAAAGGATTCAACAGCAGCGCGGGGATGAATCGCCCGCTGAATTGCTGCCCCAGGTACCCCTGTACGACCATGCCGTAATAGAGATAGGCGGCCGATGGCAAGACTCCCAACGCCGCAATCAGCCAGGATTGAGGCTTCTTCAGCAGTGCCCTGACGCCCGCGTGGATGGCCATGCCCGCACCCGCTCCAATGACAAAGAAGACGGCTACGAATTTCACAAAGATGGCGAATCCGCCTGCAAGGCCGGCAAGCAGCGCCCAACCCCAGGATGGCGACCGCAGCCATCGGGAGAACGACCACCAGAAGCAGGTGATCAGCATGAGCATGGGGATGTCGGGCTGAAACGACCGGCTGGCAATGATGTCGTAGGGAAAGAAAAGGAAGTAGGCCAGGGAGACCAGGGCCGCATCCGTGGAAACGTATTCGCGCACCAGGAGAAAGATGAAGACTCCGGATAACAACCAGAAGATCGAGGCATAGACGCGCGCCACAGCGATATTCACGCCGGTGAATTCATATGTGAAAACGACCAGGCGTTCAAAGACCTCAGGTTCGATCTTGACCCGCGTCCTCCACTGCTGAATGGCGATCTTGCGCTGCCAATCGGGAAGCTCCGGATGCGCCTGATAGTACATGCCGCGCGCCTTCAGTTGGCTGAGCAACTGGCGCGTGGGATGGTAATCGAGAGGCAGATCCGAGAGATCAAAGACGCGGATAGCGAGGCCCAAGCCCAACAGGATCATAACCAGCGCTATGAGCGCGGGCCGCGAGGGTGCAAGAAGAGAGCTCCTGGCGTGAGACATTCGACGCCTCCATTGTAACCGTGAGTGAATTTGGCCCGGGCGTCAGCGTGAAAGGCGCGCCTGGCGGTAACGCAGCAATGCCTGCCGCAACGGGCCCAAGCCCGCGGCTTCGAGTAAGGCAGACATGAGAATGTTGGAACGCGAGAGGGCAATCGGCGGGTCGATGGAGAGCGCACGAAACCAGGCCATAATCGCACGCCGGGGCTGGCCGCCGTCCAGCAAATAGCGGGCTTTCACGCGAAAGGCGGAGGCGCGCGCGGCGCGATAAATGCCGAGCAAAACCGGGGCAAGCTTCGGATCCTTCGCGGCAAGCTCAAGGATGCGGAAGGCCTCTTCGCCGAACCGGGGCGCTTGAGCGCGATTCTTGGCGGCCGCGTGGAAGCGGGCCGCAGCCCATGTTTGCTCCACGTGCAGAATGCGCCCGTACCGGGCCAGTCGAATCCAGAGCTCGTGATCAAGCAGGAAGTGAAGGTCGCGATTCAGGCCGCCGACGGCCTCCAGCGCATCGCGCCGCATGAAAACGGCCGGCTGCCCGATGATCTGGAAACGCAGAAGATCCTCCAACGAGTACTGTCGGTAACGCAGAGTATTGATGGTTTGATCTTCCGCGTCGACAGCCAACACGTCGCCGTATACCAGCACCACATCTTGGTGGGACTCGAAGACTCCTACGGCAGCGGACAGGGCGCCGGGCAGGTAATAGTCGTCCGAATTCAGCCAGGCGGCTATGTGCCCGTGAGCGTGAGCAAAGCCCCTGTTGAGCGCATCTGCCTGTCCGGCATCGGGCTCACTCACCCACCATGCCAGACGGTCAGCATTCTGTCGGATGATGTCGATGCTGCCATCCGTAGAACCGCCATCGACCACAATATACTCCAGCGCCGGGTAGCCCTGATCGAGGACCGAGCGGAGGGTTTGTGGTAAGAAGGCGGCTTGGTTGTACGAGGGCGTTACGATTGAGACAAGCGTCATTTTGGGGCGTTGAGGTCGTAGAGGATGTAGCCTTCACCCTCCGCTGCGACGCTGTATCCGGCGAGCGCCTCGGCCAAACCGGGCTGACTATCGAGCTGCCCAAAGGCCGTCACAAGGAAGTACTCGTTCCCCGCGGTGAGTTCGGTGAAACGCGCCATTAGTTCGCGATGATCCTTGCGCGCTTCTGAGAGTGCGGTATTCAGCGGCCACAGATGCACCTTGCGCCAGCCCCAATACATCAGGTCAAAACCATAGTCCTGAGTCAGTGCAATCACATCTGCGTCTTCGGGAATGGCTGCGCCAATGCCGCGCCAGAGCTGCGGCGCCTCGCTGAAGTCCTCTGCAACTAGGACGGAACGCGCAGCCCAGGCTTCATAACCAGCAAACGCCAGCAGGACCAAGAGTGCGGCGAGCTTCCAACCCCGACTGAGTCCGGTCACGGCACTTATCAGGGCCTCGGCCACTCCAACCAATCCCAAGGCGACGACCGGGACAAGTTGGAGATGATAGTAGCTGTGCGTGAACATCTGGAACGGCAGCATCAGTCCATAGACAAAGTAGCCCACCCACAAGCCCACGAGCATCCAGCGAAACCTTGGCGACGCAAGCGCAGTGCCCGCGAGGCTAAGAAACAGCAGCGTCAACCCCACCAAGCTGCCAACAAAGCCCAGCCAGTCGGCATAGAAGTGAACGCTTGTTATGAGGCGCAGCAACTCGACCGTCCAGGCAAAAAAGTACTCGGTGGAGCGCTCCGGGTGCGCCAGCAGATAGTAGGCGCTCGCCGGCGCGGCCATCAGAGCGACCATTGTCCATACCTGCGCGGATCTCCAGAAGCGTCTCCCGAGCGCGGTGAGCACCAGGGCTATGGCGCCGCCTGCGACCAGGAAGACAATCACGATCTTTACCAGGACCGCGAAGCCCGCGAAAACGGCAGCCAGGATCGCCCAGCGCCAGTGCTGTTCCTCGCTCCAGCGATAAAGAAAGTACATGCCGATGACGAATGAGGCCGTCATGAGGGGGTCGGGCTGAAATGAGCGGCTGGCCTGGACGCCGAAAGGCAACAACAGGTAGAAGGCCAAAGAGATCAAGCTCGCGGCCGGGGAGGCTGCGCGCCGGCAGAGGGCAAACAGCGCAAGCCCTGAAGCGAGCCAGAACAGCGTGCCATAAAGCCGCGGGATGGCAAATGATTCGCCGCCCGTGAGCCCGAATGTAGATCCGACTATGGTCTCGAAGATGGGCGGCTCATATTGCCCGACGGCGCGCCGGAAGGACTGCGCCAGCTCACGCTGACGAGGATCAGCATCAGTCTGGCGATCATAGTAGACGGACCGGGCCACCAGTGAATTGCGCAGTTGCCGCGTCGGCTGAAAATCGAGCGGCGGGGCATTCAGATTGACCAGTCGCACAGCCGCGCCCACAATGAAGAGGCAAATAGCCCAGATGGCCCAAGGCTGGATAGAGAGCAGTGATCTGGTCTTCATGCGAATAGTGAATTGTAGTCGGCCTTAGGGAAGACAGTCAGCCGGCCGCCCACTGTTGCATCAAGGACTTCACGCCCTGCGCGTCGATACGCGTCTCTGGCCATGGAGTAGGCGAGTTCCGATGTCTCCAAGTCCGGCAACTGCCAGCGGAAACCTTTGCCGAAGTATGCCGGCGAGAAATGGTTCGGATCGGCACCGTCTGAAATGACCGTCCGGTTAGCCTGCCCTTGAGTTGTGAAACTGTGGTCCACACCGATCAATATGACCTGCTGGAAGCCCATGTGAAAGGCCAGTTGGAGCGCGACGTAGGTCACAGTGGCGCCTTCCCACAGCCTTCCCCGGGCATCCCGCGCGAAGGTCGGGCTCTCATAGGTCGTGTAGAGGAAGGTGGGGAGTTCGGATCCGGATGCGCTACCCGGCACAAATCGGCGGGAGCGCCAGGAGAAGTATCTGGGAATGTCCAATGACTGCATCTCGCGCACACATTGTTCGATCACCAGATCATTGACCGAAACCAGGCAGGATGTTTCAAAGCCCAGGCTGGGGAACATCAGATAGATGCGGTTGAGCCCAAAGGTGAACTCCTGCCGGAGCGGCGAAAGGTCGGTGTCGCGGAGGCTGGGGCCATTTCCGATGATGAAGGCACGCCGCCCTTTGGATGCGCCCTGCAATACCGTGAGGCGCGCGATGCTCTCGCGCCGCCAGGGATGAAGATACGCGGATCCCGTGGCAGGAAGGCGGCGCATGCCAAGATATGTATCGCGGGCGATGCCAAGCAAAGCCGGTGGGACCAGGCGTTTCAGGTTTCTTTTCATGTTGAGTTCGCAGCGCGTCTTAGCCTGGCGCGCGGTGGCGCCGATTCAGACAAGCATGGGCCGTCATTCCGTGCTCAGCCTGGCGGTCGCGCCCCCATCGACCACCAGCGCCTGTCCAGTCATGAAGGCGGATTGAGAACTGTCAGCCAGGAAATAGATCGCACTGGCGATCTCTTCAGGCTTGCCCACGCGACCATTCACCGTTCTGCGGGCAAGGTTCTCGAGGCGCGCCTGCACGTCACCGGGGCCGGCATGACCGCGGCCAAGGCCGGCTCGCAGCATCGGCGTGTCGACGGCGCCAGGCAGGATCGCGTTGACCCGAATATTATCGGGGGCGAACTCGATCGCCATGGCGCGCGTGAGAGCCAGGAGGCCCCCCTTGGAGGCTGCATAGGCCGCAATGTTCGCGGAAGTCTGGATGGCATGGACCGAAGAGACATTGACGATGGCGCCTCCGCTGGCCGCAAGTAGTGGATGCGCGAGCTTGGCACCGAGGAAAACGGAGCGGAGATTGGAGGCCATGACCGCATCCCATTCCTCGGCAGTCGTCTGCAGCAAGGGCTTGGCAATCTGCATGGCGGCGTTGTTCACCAGGGCATCCAGAGCCTTTGCGTGGGCGTGCACCTGGTCGAATATGGCGTGCATGTCGGCGGGCTGCGAGATGTCCGATCGGATGAAGACACCCTCCGGTGGAAAGTCGTCCCCGAAGTCCTGCCGATCCACTCCAATGACCCGCCAGGATCGTTGGTGAAAGAAGGCAACGGTGGCGCGGCCGATTCCGCCGGATGCACCTGTGATCAGTACTGTCTTGATTGTTCCCGACATTGTTCTCCAAACACCAGGGCCGAGGCCGGCGAGCTAGGTTTTTTCCAGCGGACCGTCGTGGTGGATCTCCAAACCTTCAAGCAGGTTTCGGATCGTGTTGCGATGGACCCGCTCCCAGGCAGCCGGACTGGAGTTGGCGTTGTGGGGTGCCAGCAGCACGTTGACCATGCCCCGTAGTGGGCTCCCGGCAGGAAGAGGTTCAGTCTCGAACACATCCAGTGCGGCGCCCGCAAGGCTGCCGGCCCTCAAAGCACCCACCAAGGCTGCCTCGTCGACAATTGGACCGCGTGCAGTATTGATCAGGACCGCTCCCTTTTTCATGGCAGCGAATTTTCCGGAATCCAGCAAGTGGTGGCTGCCCGGATTGAGATCGCAGTTCAGACTGACGTAATCGCTGTTTGCCAGGAGATCCGGCAGGTTCGTCATTTCCACGCCGGTTTCGGAAAGGAAGACGTGATCGATCTCAACAATGTCATTCCCGAGGACACGCATACCGAATGCCCGGGCGCGGCGGGCGACCGCCTTTCCGATATTGCCAACACCGACTATGCCCAAGGTTCGCTCGCTGAGGGCATGGGCAGCCGGCTTGCTCCAGTTGCCAGCCTTCATTTCAGCGTCCATCCAGGGATGGCGTCGTGCAAACGCCAGCATGTAGCCCAAGACAGTGTCAGCAACAGGAGTCGTGAAGGCGTTCGGGGTTCGAAACAGCTTTATGCCCAGCCGGGCGCATGCTTCCCCATCGATCGAATCGACGCCAGTGCCCCACTTTGAGATCGCCCGGAGCCTTGGCGCGCAAGCATCCAAGACAGCCGCGGTGTACATGTCGTCACCGCAGATGGTGCCATCGAACGTCCCGGATTTTTCAAGAAGCTGGTCCTCGGTGAGCCGTTCCTGGACGTCTGCCACCTCGAGTTTGAGGCCCAGACGCTCCAGGACCGGGCGAAACCGGCCAAGCTGCGGGATCATGTAGGGGGCGCTGACGAGAACAGTGGGCATCAGTTGGACTGGCACAGTGCCTGGTTGACTTGATTATAGTCGTAGGGTGCAGGGTAGGCTGCACCGCGCTGCAATTGCAGGCAGAGGAACGCTCGCGCTGCATCGCTGGCGCGGATGATCGAGGCCGCATGCCGCATTTCCTGGAACCGTCCCAGCGTGGCGTAGGCCTCAAGGGCGGGCATCCATTCAGAGGGATCCTCCGGCGTCAGGCCGCTGGCAACGGCCTCTTCCGTTAGTCTTGCCACGCCGGCCCAATCGCCTTTCTGCCTCGCCAGATCCATGAGCTGGTAGTACTTGCACCACGCGGATGGCTCGGAGCCACCCAGGAATTTCGGCAGATCGGCGGGCTCGACCGCGGTATCGATCATTTCGATACGCGAGTAAGAGGCGATATCGGCCACCAGGGAATCATCGACCAGCCCGGGCAACTCGATCTTTCGACCATCAAGCACGTGAAGGCACGATCCCGGTCCCGGGTACACGGCCACGAGGGCATTTCGGTAATTGTCCTCCACGAGAACGCTCCGGTCGTAATGCCGACGGTTCTTCTGCAATTGGAGGTTGGTTCCCGTCCGGACATTGATGACATCACCCCCCAGCTGGAGCGGCTTCCCGGGGAAATAAATCATGTTGGCGGGGCCATAGATCTCGTAGCCTTCCTGGTAGCCCCCCACCGGCAGTTCGACAAACAACATGGTGCCGCTCCGGATGCCAGGCGCACGCCACGCAACTTGCTGCCAGAGATCGCGTTGCGCCTGCCAGAAGTCCCGATACCGGGCAGCGCTAAAGTAGTGGACCATGACGGACGCACCCAACAGTGCCAGCAGCACGAGGCGCCGGGGCCCGGCTCCAAGGAATCGAAAGAGAGCCCCACCCAGGACAAGTGCGACGCCCGATGAGGCGTAGAGGGTATAGCGGTCCCATTGATCGGCAAAACGCACATTGCGGCCTGCAATGTCGATCGGCAAAAGCGCGAACACTACGATGATGCTGCCAATAAGCAGCATGTGTAGAGTGTCCTCCGGGCGTGAGCCCGATTTCCCGGCACGCGCCGCGGATGCCATGAGCCGCGGTGCGAATAACACGCATGCCATGCTGACCAGGGCCACAATCACCGCGACTGCCAAGTCCCGGTAGCCGGCGTTCGAGGTGAATTGATAGAACGGAACACTCCAGGCCAGTACGGTCGTTTCGACGATGTCCTTCAGGGTCTCGGTAATCACAGCAAGAGCAGAACGCACGGGCAAGGCGCTGTAGCGGCCGACCAGAACATCAAGGTTGGTGGCGCGGCGCGTGCTCTGAAAAATGAAGAGACGCCAGAACAGGAAGACCGCCGCCAGGAGCAAGTAGGGCAGGTCCGCTACGAGTGCCCTGAACGTCGTCGGTTTCGGACCAGCATGATAGCGCCGCCAGAAAACGTACCAGACGATGGCGAATCTGGCGACCTCAAGACCAATGGCCGACTCAAATAGCCCCAGATACAAGAGCTCAAGGATGCCCGCGACGGCGCTGAGGCTGAGCCAGACGGCGCGGCGCGGTGATCTTAGGGCTTTGATCGTCAGGGCAATCGAGATCAGTGCCGCGGCATGGGTCGCCAGATCGGAGATATAGACACCCGCATTGGGTTGCACGCTGAAACCTGGATAGATCGAAAAGAGCAAGGCAACAGCCAGGGTCTCTTCACGCCTATTGGGCCACAGGAGTCTGAGCAGCCACAAGAATGCAAGGTTGCCGGCGAGCCGCAACGTCAGTGCACTCAGCTGCCAGGCTAAGGGCGAAGTGTGGAGCAGTCCATACGCCGCTGCGTAGAAATATCCGATGAGAGGACGGTCGATCTGAAATAGCCGGATTATTCCAACGGCGCCCTCGGATTGGGCTGTTGCCAGCAAGTACCAATCGTCCCGATAGAAGCCCAACTGAGGAACGAGGACGCCAAAGGCAATGAGCGTGACCAGGGCAATCAGCGCCGAGGCGACGAATCGTTCCGGGAACCGCCTCACGAGGTGCGCTCCGAGGTTGGCCTGTTGCGGCTCATGAGGAATTCGCAGATCTCAAAATCCAGCTCGTTATCGATATCCCAGGCCTCGGCAGAGTCGATCTCGAACAAGAACGGCCGATCGCCGATCCGATGGTGCCGCCGCACAAGATCTGCGCGCGTGAACAGGTACAGGCACGAGTTTTCTTCGTAGATCGGCGGCAGGTCCTGGGTCTGGAGGAGCTCAGAGGGATCATGGTTCAGGGCACGCCCCGATTGGTCGTACAGTCTCGTTTGGAGGCGGGTAACTGAAAAGAGCGAATCGTGCTTGGATCCCTGTTCCAGGAAGGTCTGAATAGCCCGCGATACCGTTTCCGGTTGCAGGAGGGGATTAGTGGTATGCGTCTGCAGATAGTAGTCTGCGTCCAGCTGTCCCGTATCGTGCAGGAGAATCTCGTTCATCGGCACCTCATCTCCGCGGAGATGCTCGGGCCGCACGAGGATCTTGACCCGCGGGAAATGCTCGCGCAGTCCCTCCATCACTACCGCGGAATCGGTATCGACCGCGATCTCCTCGAGCTCTGGGACCATCAGTAGCGTCTGGAGTATGTGGTGAAACAGGGGACGTCCTGCCAACGGGCGGTAGTTCTTGCCGGGCACGCGCTGGCTGTGATGTCTGATTGGGACGAGGGCCGCGATCCTTGGCATGACCAATGGATTATACCGAATGGACGAGGCTCGATTCCGACACCCCCAGCTCCACCCTCGCCATGCCGATGCAGTGACACGGAAGGCGCGTTTCCGTTGTATAGTAGTAGCGAACTCAGCGGAGGCACCGATGAACGAATCCCACACCAAAGGCGAGATGCACGGTTGCATTGTGTGCGGAAAGCTTTATGAGCTGTACGTCGTTTACGACCAGGCCGGGCGTTTCACGGATGCAAAGGTAATGACTGCGGGCGGGAAGCTGGTCCCGCATGCGCGCCGCCCACTGGTTGCATGCGAGCGACACAGCAAGGACGAGATTGAACGCGCAGTTCAAAGGGCATACGGGCAGGAGTCAAGAGACGAGGACTAGGTAGCACGGCCGCATTCGACGGCGGCTACCTCCGCGCTCGATCGCTCGCCAAGGCTTTCCCCGTATAATGGCACGCATGAAGGCAGTCCGCTTCACTGCCCGAAGCGTGCCATTCGCTTTCGCGCTGATCACACTGGTTGCATACGGGCTGCTGGTTCCATTCACCGGATTCTATTGGGACGACTGGCCCTTTGCGTGGATTGCGCGCTTCCTTGGCCCGTCTGAGTTCCTACCCGCGTTCGAAGGCTTTCGACCTTTCCTGGGGCCACTGTTCTTCCTCACCACCAGCCTGCTGCCCATCCAGCCAATAGCGTGGCAGATCCTTGCGCTGATTATGCGCGTTGTGGCAGCGTGGGCGGCCTGGTTCGCCCTGCAACAGGCGTGGCCGCGAACTCGTGCCGTTCCCTTGATTGCCGCCTTCCTTTTCTTGATCTTCCCGGGCTACAGCCAGCACTGGGTTGCCCTGACGCACATCAACCAGGAATGGATATCGCTCATTGCCTACCTATGCTCAATCGGCTTGAGCTTGAGAGCTGTTCGTCACCCAGGTGCGCGCGCCGGGTCCGTGATGGCAGCTCTACTACTGCAGGCCGTGGGCCTGCTGCCGACTGAGTATTTCATTGGCCTGGAGCCGTTGAGATTCCTGCTTGTCCTGTTGGTCGT
>DATDCZ010000164.1:0-11401 GCA_036524055.1 Anaerolineales bacterium
CCCCGCGTGGGCATGAAGCGGGCGGTATTCTTCATCACGCCGCACATGGATGACGCCAACATTGAATCGATGGTGACGCCGCTGACCCAGCTCGCCATCCAGAACAACGTACACGTCTTCGTCTGGTTCACGGACAGCCAGCTGTATGCTGCGACCGCCAGCGCGACGGCGTTCACCAACCTGGCACAGCAGACAGGCGGCGCATACTTCGCCGTCACCGAACTGCAACCCTACCCGGATCCAGAATCGTATTTTGCGCCGCTGCGGAGGTTGTATGCACTCCAGTATGTGTCGGCCGCCAGGACCGGGGGCTCGCACACACTGGGGGTCGAGGTCGTGGGGCAGGCCGGCGCGGTCAGGTCGGTGGATCAGTCCTTTACGATCAACCTTGAGCCGCCGAACCCCATCTTCGTCACACCGCCGCTGCAAATACTGCGCAGTCCGCCGGCCGACGATCCATACAATGAGAAGGTGCTACTTCCTGAAAACCAGCCGTTGGAGCTGATTATCGAGTTCCCCGACAGCCACCCGCGCGCGCTGGTGCGCACGACGCTCTACGTGGACGGGCAGGTTGCTGCGGAGAATACGGCCGAACCTTTCGACAAGTTCACCTGGGATCTCACGGCTTACCGCGAAACCGGGGAACACAAGATCACAGTCGAGGTGGTGGATGCACTCGGCCTGAGCAAGTCCAGCATTGAAGTCCCGGTGATGGTGACCGTGATCCAGCCGCCCCATGGGATCTCAGCCCTGTTCAGCCGATACCGTCAATCCATCATCATCGGCGCGGTGGCTTTCGCCGGGCTGGCACTGCTGCTGATCATTTTCATGGGCCGCCTGAGATCGTTATCCTCCGGGATGCGCTCGCGTCGGGCGGTCCAGGGCGATCCGCTTACTCAGACGATCCACACCGAGCCCAAACCGGCCGTATTCGTCGCGGAAAAGACAATCAAGCGCCCGCGTACGACAGCACCCAGGGCCGCAGCCACGAAGGCGGCTGAAGCGCCCGCCTTCCTGCGGCCACTTCAGCCGGACCCTCTGGCGGAGCCGGGCAAAACGTTCAAGCCGGCAGCGGGGGCCGCGATCCCTCTATCTGCCCGGGAGATCACCTTTGGCACCGACCCCAAGCAGTCCAGCTACGTACTGGCGGACGCCTCGCTTGACCCACGCCATGCACGCATCACCCGGAACGAGAATGGCGATTTCTTCGTAGTGGATGCAGGGACAATCGGGGGTACCTGGGTCAACTTTGAGCCGGTAGGACCAGAGGCCCATCTGCTTCGGCACGGCGACGTGCTACACTTTGGTCAGCTGGTGTTTCGCTTTGAGTTGAAGGAACCTCCCCCGCCAGCAGAGCCGAAAGTCACCAAACTACCGCCTTAAGAATGATCCGCACACAGCGTCCCCATCTGGGTTTGGGGACATACACCCACCCTGGACTGTCCGGCAAGACAAATGAGGACCGTCTTGCGGTGGCGAGCTTCCAGGGCGCCTCGGGGCGCCCTGTGCTTTTCGTTGTGGTTTCAGACGGCATTGGAGGGCACCAGGCAGGCGAGGTGGCCGCGGCGCTGACCGTGAAGACCGTGGTGGAACACGTTGCGGGGAGCGACGGCGCGGAGCCCGTGCGCATCATGGAGGCCGCGATCCATGCGGCCAGCCATGCGATCTTTCAGCAGGCGGCCGCGCGGATGGATCAGACGGGAATGGGCTCCACCTGCGCGTGCGCCTGGATAGAAGGCGATCGTCTGTATACGGCGTACGTCGGCGATTCGCGCATCTATCTAGTGCGCGAGGGCCGCCTCATCCGCACGTCTGTGGATCACACCTGGATACAGGAAGCGCTCGAGAAGGGCATCATCACGCCGGATGAGGTGCTCGGCAACTTGAATGCCCACGTGCTGCGGAGGCACCTGGGCGGGGTCGAACCGCCGCTGGTGGACACGCGTCTGCGACTGAGCAGCACCGAAAACGATGCACGCGCCCGCGCGAACCAGGGACTGCCGCTCCGTTCAGCCGATATCGTGCTTCTATGCAGCGATGGCTTAACCGACATGGTTCGGGATGAGGAGATCCTGCAAGTCATCACGGCGCGCCACGGGCTGAAGTCTGCTGCGGAGGCCCTGGTCAACTGCGCCAATGAAAACGGCGGCCGCGATAACACGACCGTGGTCCTCATCGGGCGACCACGGCCCATGGTGCGAACTACCAGCAAAAGGGGCGTGTTGAGTACCTTCCCCGGAAGGTGACGGTTGTTGAGACCCTAATCCATCAGGGCTTCGATGGTGCGGTTGTTGGCAGCCAGGCGTTCCGCCAATAGGCGGGCGATCCATTCATGCAGCAGGGCCGCCACTTCCGGATCCTGCTTGCGCATGTTCTGCAGGGCTTCGGCCGTGAGTTTGAACAAAATGGTCGGCCGCGAGGCGATCACGTCCGCGGTGCGCGGCGTGCCCATATACAGTCCCATTTCGCCCACAGTTGTTCCACCGCGCATGCTGCGGAGGCGCAGGATCTGACCGTCCTGCTCCTCCAACTGAGCAGTGACCATGCCCTCCTCGACGAAGTACATCTCCGTGGGCGGATCTCCCTTGCGCATCAGATACTGTCCCTGGGGTACAGCCAGCCGCTCCAGATATTTCATGAGCTCCTCGGCAGCCTGGATGCCGGGGAAGGCGCGCTTGAGCTGACTGCCTATGCGCTCGATAAAGGCGGTCAGGTTGGGCGAGCCATGCTGGGCGAGGATCTTGTTCTCACACCATTCCACGCCGTGATCCAGCGTCGGCAGGATGATGAAGGAATCGTCGGACTTATCCACCAGGCCGCCGCGCTCGAGCTGGCGCTGAATGGCCGGTGATACCTGCGTCCAGACCATCAGCACTTCGTTCGAATGCGTCAGCTGCTTGAGGCGCGTGATGCCAAATACCGCGGATGAATCCAGCCGCGTCACGCGCTGGAAATCCAGCACCAGGTAGCGAAGCTTCGGACGTTCATCGGCCACGAGCCTCGCACGGACCTGGTTCAAGATAGCCTGAATTGTCCCAAAGAAAATGAAACCCTGCAGGCGCAGGATATGGATCTCAGCGCCCTGTTCCTGCAGGATGTCCCGGTGCGCCTTGGGGCGATCGACATTGCTGGGAAAGCTCCGCCCGTCCAGTGTGTTGCGTATGATGCTTACGCGGCTGTAGGAAATGACGAACAGCACGGCGGCGACGAGAACGCCCACGGCGATGGCCGGCAGGAAGCCCACAGTCAGGATGATCCCCAGGATGACCCATATCAGAAGGTAATCGGTCCAGGGCAGCACTCGCCGGGAATCGACCAGCCATTCCACAAGGAAGGTCAGACCCAGGTAGACGAGCATTCCGCCCAACACGATCTTCGGAATGAAGGAGAACAATCCCGCCCCAAAGAAGAGCGCCGCGCCGCAGACCAGGCCGCATATGACGCTCGCCAACCGGGAGGGCGCTCCCAGACGATGGGCGAGGCTGGTCAGGCCAATGGTCTGATAGCCAATGGTCGTGCCCGCAAGCCCCCCGGCCAGATTCCCGACACCGGCCGTGATCACTTCGCGGTCCAGGTCCACGTCCCTATGCGTGGCGATCTCCAACGTACTGATGTTAAGGAGTATTCCGATGAGGCAGAGGATCAGGATCGTGGCGATCTTATCGGCCTGCCCCAGTATGGCACTCCAATCCACCTGTTGAAGCAGCGCCGGGGACAGCGGTTGATAGAAGGCGCCGCTGGGGAACGGCCCGAGCAGCCAGCCGCGGGCGGAGGCCTCCGCCACCGGGGTCCGCGTGATCAGGAGTGCTCCATAGAAGAGAACCGTGATGAGAAGCAGCGCAGCGGGTGTGATCAGGAAGTGCTGGTAGCGCCGAAGGACTATCAGCAACACCACCCCGAAGATGACGCCCGGCACCCAGGTAATGAGCTTCTCGGCCGTTAGAAACCCGGGAAAGTTGGCAAGGCTCAGCGGCGATCCAAGCATGACGTTCAGCCCGCCCTGTGCCAGGAGTGAGCCCGTTCCGGCAAGGAAACCGCCTACAACGGGGTAGGGCACGTAGCGCACGAAGCCGCCTGCGCGGAATCGGCCCATGAGCAGAAGAATGACCGCCATGATCAGCGACGTGAGGGCAATGGCGGTAAGGACGGTGGCGAAGACCGCCTGCGGAGCCGCCGTATTCATCCGCAGGGCTATCCCCGCAGCCATCAGGGCAAGGATGGCTGCCGGCGTGTCCTGGGGAACAGCGATGGCTCCGGGCAGTGACGTCACGAGGGCCACGACAATTCCGAAGACCAGTGCGCCAAACAACATCACCCCGATGCCGCCGGGCAGGAATTGGCTTAGGTTGCCGGAAAAAATGAAAGCTGCCAGCGAGATCTCGGTGCCGAGATCCATGACCCCGGCCAAGACGCCCACCATAATGCTCGAAAGCAGCAGCTTGGGATCGAATTCTCGCTTGAGCTCACCGATCAGACTCATAGCTGCTCACTCCGCCGTCTTCGCCTGAGGTGCTTGTGGATCAACGATCTGCTGCACGCGTCCCACCAGGCCACTTTCGAGCCGCACTTTGATGCCGTGAGGATGGGTGGAAGAGCGCGTCAGGATATCCTTGACGACACCCTGCGTCAGTTTTCCCGTCGATTGATCCTGCTTGAGCACAACCAACACGGTCATGCCCGGCTTGATGCCGGCGCGCTGTATAACAGGATTGCTCATATATCCTGTCGGTCTGCGACAGGAGAATCACTAGTGGGACGGACCCGACGTCTGGTGGACATCCCTCTCTCCTCGTTGCGTGAGGCCAAGTATACCGAAGACTCAACAACCCCCTGGCTGTGATTGTGCTTGCGTGCTCAATGGGAGGGCGAGCTCAACGCCGCGAATTGCCTGTTAAGCAGAGTGCGCGCAAATTGCAGGAAAGCTTGCACATCGCGGAAATTCGTCACCAGGCCAATGGAAATGCGCACCGCGCCGCTGTTCTTTCCATCGATGCAGACGCGGAAGTCGTCGAGCGACAGGCGGTTCTCGTGTCCCGGTTGAGTGAAACATACATCCAACTCAACGCGCGAGATCCCCAGGGCAATCTCACCTGCACCCGGGTTGCAGAAACAGCCGGTGCGCAACGAGATGTTGACCTTGCCGGCCTCGCTCTCAATCGTGCGGTGATCGATCGGATGCCCATCCGCGTCCACGAAGTTGACAGTCACGGCGCCCCCTCGTCGCTCGGTGCTGATGGGCCCGTAGACGCGCACCAGCGGAACGCCCGTGGCATGCTTCATCCGGGTCAGCTGATCCAGCAGCCAGCCGGTGAGGCAGCGAACACGTTCATGGATGATGGGATAGCCGATGGACTCAAGGTGGCGCATTCCGATCTCCACCGCCGGAATGTTCAAGTAATCCACCGTGCCATCCTCAAATGCCTGATGACCATCCGCCAGGTAGAACTTGTCGGCCTGCACGGAGACGACCGTGATGGTCCCTCCGGCAAACCACGGCCGGTGCAATCGGGCAAGCGCTGCGCGGCGTGCGATCAGCGCGCCGAGGCCAGTCGGATAACCGAACATCTTGTAAAAAGAAAGGGGGACGAAATCCGGCTTGACCTCGGTCAAGTCCAGCCGATTGGTGGGTGTGAAGGCAGCGGCATCCAGCAGCACGTCCCAGCCGCGGCTGCGGGCCATGTCCACCCATTGCAGCGGGTGCTGCACCGAGGAGAAATTGGATTGGGCCGGGTAGGCGAAGAGATTTGGCCTGGATCGATCGGCGCGACCCAGATGCTCCAGGAGGGTCTCTTCGTCCACGCGCATATCCGGAAGGCCCAGCGGCACATACGTGACTTGCGCCTTACGGGCGTGCGCGAACTCACGTATCCCGTTGACGGAGTTGTGATTATCGAACGTGAGCAGGAACCGGCTGCCTTCGGCGAACGGATATGACTCGCCAACAAGCTTCAAGGCGCCGCTGGCGTTCTGGGTGAAAACGACCTCGTACTCCTGAGGATCGGCGTGGAAGAACTTCAGCACGTACTCACGGGCGTGCTCGACGAAGCTCGTCGCCGCCAGCGAGGTTGGATTGAAGGAATGTGGATTGCCAAGCACATGCTGGCGCAGCAGTTGCTGGTGCTCCCGCAATTGCGATTCGGCGTACATGCCGCCGCCGGTGTAATCCAGGTAGATATGCTCACCCGCGTCCAGCCGGCTGTACTCCCTGTGGCGGAGGTCATCCAGAAGCGTTGTCTGCGCGTAGGATGGGTATTGCTTTAGGAAGGCGGGAAACTCATCTTCGATCAATGGTGTGCCCGACATGGTGCAGCAATTGTAAGTGGAATTGCGCCGAGGTGGAACGCAAGCCGGCGCCCCTGCACGAGGGGCGCCGGCTTCTTGTTTCGCCGAAGGTTCGGCCGCGTTCAGTCGGCTGCGGCGGTCTCCGCGACCTCCGTCCACGTGGACGGCGTGGTCTCGTCAGTCTTGGGCGCAAAGCGGCCCGGCACAAAACCTGTGCCCGCGGGCAGGAGTTTGCCGATGATGACATTCTCCTTCAAGCCGTAGAGCGGGTCGGTGGTGGAGCCTATGGCCGCGCTCGCCAGCACCTTGATCGTGTGCTGGAATGAAGACGCCGATAGCCACGAGTCGGTGCTCAGGCTGGCCTTCGTGACACCCAGCAGCAGGTCCTGGAACTTGGCGGGCTGCTTGCTTTCGGATAGCAGCTGCTCATTGAGCCGGCGCAGCTCCTGCCGGTCGACGGCGTCACCGGGCAGGAACTTGGTATCGCTGGCCCGGCTGATGGACACCTTGCTCATCATCTTGCGGATGATGACCTCAAAGTGCTTGTCGTGGATGTTCTGCCCCTGCGAGCGATACACCTTCTGGATCTCGCTCATCAAATACATCTGGGCGGCTTCGCGCCCCTGGATGCGCAAGACTCGATGCGGATTGAGCGAGCCCTCGGTGAGCGCCTGCCCGGCCTCCACTTGCGCGCCTTCCTTGACCAGCAATCGGGCAGTAGTCGGGATCTCGGAAGACTTCTGCTCGCCCTGCTCATACGAAACCACGACCTTGTGTTCCTTCTTATCCACCAGGACGCGTCCGCCGTGCTGGGCCACGATGGTGGCCTTGTCCTTGGTCGCCAGCAGATCCCCGGCCTTGACAACGGCCTCATCCTTGACAGCTGTCTTCCAGTCCTCGGGAATGCCGTACTCGTCATGCACCATTTCGGTGTGCTCGATCTGGATCTCGCGCAGATCGGCATACTTGTCCGATTGCAGAATGTGCACCACGCCGCTGATCTCGGCCACGACGGCCTCGCCCTTGGGCTGCTTGCGCGCCTCGAAGAGCTCCTCTACGCGCGGCAGACCTGTGGTGATGTCTGCGCCTGTGGCGGCAACACCGCCGGTATGGAACGTCCGCAGCGTAAGCTGCGTGCCAGGCTCGCCGATGGACTGCGCCGCCACGATGCCTACTGCGGCGCCCAGGTCCACCATGTCACCGCGACCCAGGTCCAACCCATAGCACTTGGCGCAAATCCCGTGCTGCAGTTCGCAGGTCAGTGCGGAGCGCACCCGGACCTCTTCCACGCCCGAGGCAGCGATCTGCCGCGCCAGCACGTGGTCGATCACATCGTCACGCTCCGCGAGCACTTCACCTGTCTGCGGATGTATGACGCGTTCTGCCAGCAGGCGGCTGTACAACCGCCCACTCATGGACTGGCCGGCCACATCGTCCGAGCGGCGAATGGTGACGCCGTCCGTCGTGCCGCAATCCTGTTCGTTGATGATGATGTCCTGCGCGATATCCACCAGGCGTCGGGTCAAGTAACCGGCATCTGCCGTGCGCAGGGCGGTATCGGCCAGACCCTTGCGGGCGCCGTGGGTGGAGATGAAATATTCAAGCGCCGTCAGACCCTGGCGGAAGTTGGAGCGAATGGGCAAAGGAATGATGCGCCCGGCCGGGTCAGCCATCAGGCCGCGCATACCCGCCAACTGCGAGATGGTGGAGAAGCCGCCCTTCGTGGCGCCCGAGCTCGCCATGGTGGAGAGATTGCCGTCGGGATCCATGTGCTTCTTCACCGCATCGGCCACCTCGTCGGTGGTCTTTTGCCAGATCTCGATGACGCGTTCGTTCTGCTCCTGCTCGGTCAGCAGGCCGCGGCGGAAATCGCGTTCGACGACCTCCACCTGACCCTGCGCCCCCGCCAGCAGGTCCTTGCGCTCCGGGGGAATGGAGATGTCCGCAACGGCCAGCGTGGTACCCGAGCGCATGGCAAATTCAAAGCCCAGGGCTTTAATGCGGTCGGCCACTTCGGTGGTTGGATCCTGACCGCACAGCTCATACACGTCGGCAATGAGGTCCTTCACGCCGCCCTTGTCGAGCTTCTCGTTCGTGAACCGCACCTCGGGCGGGAGGATGCGATTGAAGATCACGCGTCCGACTGTGGTTTCGATCACACGCGTCTCGGCTGCAGGCAGCCGGTCGCCCTTGTCGTTGTACCAGGTGTGGGCGCGCAGCTTGATGCGCGTGTGTACATCCACCTGCTCCAGCTGATACGCCAGCTCGACCTCGTCAAAATCGGCAAACAGGCGCCCGTCGCCCTTGTGGACGGCCTGGTGCTGCATCGTGAGGTAGTAAACGCCCAGGACCATGTCCTTCGAGGGCGAGATGATCGGCTCACCATCGGCCGGCTTGAGCAGGTTGCGGGATGCCAGCATCAATGTGCGCGCCTCGGTGACCGCCTTTTGCGAGAGCGGCACGTGGACGGCCATCTGATCGCCATCAAAGTCGGCGTTAAAAGCCGTGGTTACCAGAGGGTGCAACTGGATGGCCGACCCTTCGATCAGGATCGGTTCAAAGGCCTGGATGCCCAGGCGGTGCAGGGTGGGCGCTCGATTGAGCAGCACCGGGCGATCTTTGATGACGTCCTCGAGCGCTTCCCACACCTCAGGACGGTTGCGGTCGATCAGGCGGCGCGCGCCCTTGACGTTGGCTGCATAGGCGTTCTGCACAAGCCGCGCGATAACGAACGGACGGTAGAGCTCCAGAGCCATGGTCTTGGGCAGACCGCACTGGTAGAGCTTCAACTGCGGCCCCACGACGATCACGGAGCGTCCGGAATAGTCCACGCGCTTGCCCAGCAGGTTGCGGCGGAAGCGTCCCTTCTTTCCCTTGAGCATGTCACTGAGGGACTTGAGCTCGCGCCGGCCTCGCCGGCTGAGCGCCTTGCCGCGCTGCGAATTGTCGATCAGGCTGTCCACAGCCTCCTGCAGCATGCGCTTTTCGTTGCGGATGATCACATCCGGCGCGCCGAGTTCAAGCAGCCGCTTGAGGCGGTTGTTGCGGTTGATGACGCGGCGGTACAGATCATTCAGGTCGGAGGTGGCGAAGCGGCCGCCATCCAACTGCACCATCGGGCGCAGGTCCGGCGGGATGACCGGCAGCACAGTCAGGACCATCCACTCGGGGCGATTGCCAGAGCGCCGGAAGGCTTCCACAACCTTCAAGCGCGTGGTGGCCTTCTTGCGCTTTTGCTTGGACTTGGTCGTCCGGACTTCCTTCCACAGCTCCTCGGACAACTTGTCCAGGTCCAGGCGCTGCAGGATGTCGTAGAACGCCTCGGCGCCCATGTCGGCGCGGAACACCTGGCCCCAGCGCTGCTTGAGTTCGCGGTAGCGGCTCTCGCTGATGAACGTGAACGGACGCAGTTCCATGAGCTCGTCACGGTGCCGCGAGGACTGATTGACCGAGGCGGATGCCTGGTCCTCGAGCTGTGACCGCAGCCCTTCCATCTGAAGGTCAGCTTCGGCCTTGACCTTGCCGGCCTCCATCTTTATCTCTTCCAGCTCCTGGGCGCGCTTGTCCTTGAGCTCGTTCTCAGCCGACTCGAGCTTCTTCTGAACGATCTTCTGGACCTGGCTGATGTGTTTATTGGCAACCTTGTCGTTGGCGTCCAGTATCTTCTCGCCCGTCAGCTCGAATACGACGGTCTTGCGGGCAGGCTGGCCCATCTGCTCCTGCAGGTCGCGCTCGAGCTTCTGGCCTTCCTTGATGATCGGGTCGACCTGCTCCGCGATGTACTCGTCGTATCCCTGCTCCAGGCTCGTACGCTTCTGCGTCAGCTCTGCCAGACGGCGATCACGGCCGGTCTTGACTTCGGCGATGCGCGCGTTGACCTCTGAGGCCTGTTCGCGTTCAGAGACCGAAATCTCGTCCTCCAGGCGCTGCAGCGCTTTCTTGCGCGCGTCCTCGTCCACGTAGGTCACGATGTATTGCGCAAAATAGAGCACGCGGTCGAGATTGCGGCGGGAGATGTCCAGCAGCATGCCCATCTGCGAGGGGATGCGGCGCGTGTACCAGATATGCGCCACGGCGGTGGCCAGGCTGATATGCCCCATGCGTTCGCGGCGTACCGCCGCGCGGGTCACTTCGACGCCGCACTTGTCGCAGATGATGCCTTTATAGCGGGGGTTCTTGTATTTGCCGCAATAGCACTGCCAATCGCGGGTGGGGCCGAAGATGGCCTCGTCGAAGAGCCCATCTTTTTCCGGGCGCAGCCGCCGATAGTTGATCGTCTCCGGCTTGAGGACTTCGCCGTACGACCACGACATGATCGTCTGAGGACTTGCGAGACTGATGCGTAGTGCAGTTAATCCCTTGGTTTCCACTCGGAACTCTCCTCGTGACCCAAAACGAGCCGCTGCCTGGCGTCCCTGTGCGGCGTGTAATCGGCTCACCCCAGGGACATAGAAAGACAAGCGCTCTGAGGTTTTTTCTCCTCAAGCGCTTGCGGACTTGTGTTCGATTTTCACATCCAACCGATAGATTATACGCCGTTTCGGCCGGAAGTCAAGTGGGCAGGGAGGGCTTCCTGGGACGGCTAGCTACGGGTGGCCCGGTTCCGGTACAGGCGCTCGTTGGGGACGTTGCGCATTCTGGAGATATCCAGGGGCACCCCCAGGAAGTTAGCTACCGGCTGACAGTAGGCATCCGGATCGGCCACGAGCTTATTGTAGTCCACGTACAGCACCGAAAGGTGCGGCTGGCGTGCCAGCCAGTACTTGGTGGCCTTCAGGTGCTCGCGGAAGCGGGCCTCCAGCTCGTCATCTGTGACCGTGGCTGCCTCGTTCCGCCGCTGCAGCATCTTCTGCTGTGAGGCGAGGATCTCTTTGATCTCGCGTTCCATAAAGACAACCTTGTAGTTGTAGTTAGGCGGGAGATGTTCGAGCAGGGCGGAGATCACCTTGACAAGCTTGCCGCCGGCATCCTTGAGCCACGCATCCTGCCCCTCGGCCAGCTTCTTCACGGGCTCAAACTCAAAATAGCCGTTCGGGTTGTCCTCGTCCGCCGAGCGCACGGCATCCGTGACGACCTGCAGCCCGCCCTCAGCGAGCATCTTCATCATCATGGAAGTGCC
>DATDCZ010000165.1:0-37217 GCA_036524055.1 Anaerolineales bacterium
GGCAGCGCCGCGCTTCTCGCCGCCTGCGCCTCTGCGGTCGGCACCCCTTCACCCGCGCCCACTGGCATGACCCTGCCGCCCACTCCGGCGCCGGAAAAAGACTCGTGGATCCTGGTTGATCTCCCCGCGGACGCCACGCAGCTGCAGCACGGCGCGGAGGTCTATCGCCTTGTGTGTAGTGCCTGCCACGCGTATTCAGGCGAGGGTCTCACAGATGCATGGCGTGCCACCTGGGACCCAAAAGATCAGAATTGCTGGCAGTCCAAATGCCACGGACCAAATCATCCGCCCGATTGTTTCCTGCTGCCCATTGCCCCTGCCATTGTTGGAAATCAAGCTATGGCCCCGTTTGCCACTGCGGCTGACCTGCACGCCTACATACAATCCACCATGCCCTGGCAGCATCCCAACGGCCTGACGGAAGAAGAAGGCTGGGCGGTGACGGCCTACGTCATCAAGCTCAATCGCATGAACCCGGGCAGCGAACTCAATGCCCAGAACGCCGCGGACTTCCGCCTTCACCCCGTCGGGCAGCAGTCTTCGCCCACCGCCGCGGCCGGAAAGCCTGCATCAGCGTCTGCCAATTCCCCGCAAGGGACGACGGTGCTCATCGCGGGCGGTGCGCTGATCGCCTTTTTCGTCCTGCTGCTCGTCCGGCGCGCACGCAAGCGAGCGGGGTGATAACCCAAAGCCTCCTGAACCACTGCACCCCGCAGACCGCATCAGGCGGTCTGCTTGTTAGAACCGCCCGGATGGGATAGGATTCGGGTGCCATTCGCCCGCGTGCGCGTCCGACGAAGGAGAATTCCATGCCCTCATTGCCCGGCTGGCGCCGAGCCCTGCTTTTCTCTGCCATATGCATTGCACTGCTGACGGGTTGCACGCTGCCGTGGCAACGGGTCGCCGCGCCCACGCCTGAAGTCGTGGCGACGGTTCCCTCCGCGCCCACTCCCGAGACCTCCCGCAGCCTGACGATCTGCCTGGGCGAAGAGCCGAATACGCTTTATCCGCTGGGCTCGCTGAATTCGGCTGCCCGCAGCGTGCTGGCTGCCATCGACGACGGCCCGATCGACACGCTGAGCTACGACTACCAGCCTGTCATCCTCACAAAGCTGCCCAGCCTGGCAGATGGCGACGCCCAGATCGTGTCGGCGGATGTCCAGTCCGGCGACACGGTTGTGGATATCGACGGCAATGTCGTCCTGCTGGCTGCCGGCGTCAAGGTCCGTCCGTCAGGTTGCCGGGCCGACGACTGCATCCTCACGTATGACGGCGCCAGCGCCCTTAAGCTCGACCAGATGATCGTTACGTTTCACCTGCGAAGCGATGTTACCTGGTCGGACGGAACGCCCCTCACGGCTGACGACTCGGTCTATGGCTATCAGATTGCAGCCGAGACCGCTGAGCTCGGCTCGCGATTCGTGCTCGACCGGACTCAGGTATACGAAGCGGTCGACCCGACCTCGACACAGTGGTGGGGCATACCCGGTTTCCTCGATCAATCTTTCATGATCAATTTCTGGCTGCCTGCTCCCAAGCATGCCTGGAGTCAGTTCAAGGCTTCGGAATTGAGCCAGATCGATGTCGCCTCCCGGTCCCCGCTCGGATGGGGTCCCTACCGCATCGAGGAATGGCTCGCCGGCGACCACATCCGCCTCTCGAAGAATCCCAGCTACTTCCGCAGCGCTGAGGGATTCCCCAAGTTCGACCAGGTGACCTTCCGCTTCATCAGCGATCCCAACGCCGCCATCAGCGAACTCACGGCTGACCACTGCGATATTCTCGATCCCAGCGTGCGGCTCGACGGGCAGATGGCGTTGCTGAGCCAGCTGGAACAGTCCGGCGAAGCACGCGGCAGCGTGGCGCCCGGCATGACCATCGAATGGCTGGGTCTGGGCATCGTTCCCGCCACCTACGACGATGGCCTCAACCTCGCACGCAATGACCGGCCGGACATGCTTGCCGATGCTCGTACGCGCCAGGCGCTGGCTCTGTGTCTTGATCGGCAAAAGGCGGTCGACACGGTTCTTTTCGGGCGCTCCAGCGTTCCTCAATCCTTCGTTCCAGCTGATCACCCGCTCTACAACGGCACCGTTCCGGGCTACCAGCACGACACTGCGGCCGGCATCCAGCTTCTGGAGCAGGTCGGATGGAAAGACACGGACGGAAATCCGGCAACGCCGCGGATTGCCTCGGCTGTCAAGGATGTGCCGGCAGGGACGCAGCTCACGTTGAACTATTACTCGACCGCCGCGCTGCAGCGGCGCCAGGTGGCCGATATCCTCTCTGCCTCGCTGCAGGCATGCGGTGTGGGCGTGAATGTTCAATACTTCTCACAGGACGATCTGTATGCCTCGGGGCCGGAAGGCCTGCTCTTCGGTCGGCGTTTTGACTTGATCGAGTACGCCATGTCCACGGATGATGTTCAGCCCCCATGCGACTGGTTCACCAGCAGCCAGGTTCCGAACGCCGGCAATCACTGGATCGGGACGAACGTCACCGGATTCAAGGATCCTGAGTACGACGCCGCCTGCCACGCCGCGGCCCTGGCCCTGCCAGGGGAGCCGGGCTACGCACAGGCCTACAGCCAGGCGCAGACCATCTTTGCCTCGCAGCTGCCTGCGATCCCGCTGTATTACCGCCTCAAAGTGGCCGCCGCGCGCAGCGATGTCTGCCATTTCGACCTTGACCCGAGCGCCAACCCAATGTGGAATCTTGAAGCCTTCGATATGGGTCAGGGCTGCCAGTAGTGATCTCAGGGCCTCGGAAGCCATGGGGGAACTTCAACGTGCGGGCTGCGTGGTCCGCGGCCGGGCTGTGCGCGTTGCTGCTCGTTTCGAGCGCCTGCACGCTTCAGCAGCCGGACGTGCCCCCGGACGCGACACCCGCTAGCTTGCTCAATGGGAGCGGGTCCGAGTTGCGCTTTGGCCTCGTCGGCAACGTCGACCGGGTCAACGTCTGGAAGCTTTTTGACAGCCGCGGCTACACCTACAACAACTATGCTGTAAGCGGGCAGTATTGGCCCCGCCTTTATGGCGTTTCGATTCCTGACCAGGTCTTTGGGCCGCTGGCGGCGGAAGGCTCGCCGGAGCCCGTGCGCTCCGAGGGCATCTTCTTCACTGCCACTATTCCGGTGCGCACAGACCTGCGCTGGAGTGATGGCTCATCCCTCTCAGCCGAGGACGTGGTCTTCACCATCAACACTGCCTTGAAGTTCGAGCTCGGCTACGATTGGCACGACTATTACAACCCTCAGGTGCTCGACCACTCCGAAGCAGTGGGGCCCGCTGCAGTGAAGTTCTTCTTCAAACAAGCGCCAACCGTGGCGGAGTGGCAGTTCGGTGCTCTCCAGGGGCCGATCGTGAATGAGGCCTTCTGGTCTGCGAGGGTCGCCGCTGCCGCCGAATCCCTTCCGCCGGATGCCCTCATGGCCGAGTCGGCCTCGCTCCGCCTCCAGGTGGCGGATCTCCAGCAAAAAGTGAACGATCTATACGCCGCCACTTTCACTGTGCTGCCCGCAGAAGCCCGCGATCTCCAGGCCCAGTTGAAGCGGCAGCAAGGCAACTTGGATGAGGCGACGAACGACCTGGCGCGGGTCGAGTCCGAGATGCAGGCCGCCATGGATACGGCGCGTACCGCTCTATTTGCTCAGGATCATGAGGGTGAGCCGCTTCTTGGCCGCTGGCAGCCCGAGGCGTCCACTTCCGGCGATTCAACCGCCTCGTACGTCAATGTCGCTAATGCACACTACCCTGGTCCGGCCGCAGCCTTCGATCGCGTAGTCTACGTCACGTTTCCCACTTCAGAGGCCGCGCACCTGGCGCTGGAGCGTGGCGACGTGCAGGCGATCCTTGATCTCACCGGAAACGCGCGACCGGATGCCGCTGGCGAGATGACCAGCCCGACACGCGAGCTGCGCTTCCTGGTCCTGAACACGGCTGGCGCGTTTGCAGATGCTTCCCTGCGCCAGGCACTCGCATGCGTCATCGACCAGGCTGATCTGCACTCGCAACTGGGCGCCGAGGCTATGCCTCTGCCTTCTTTTGTGCCTGAAAGTGATGTCGCCTGGCACGATTCCGGTGCGGCGTTGCCATGCGGCGAAATGGACTCGACCTCGCGGCTCCGCCAGGCTGCCGGCATGCTGAAGTCCGCCGGGTATACATGGGCGCGCGAGCCATCCGGCACTTCGGCTGGAGAGCTGCTGCGCGCGCCCGATGGCACGGAGGTTCCGAGGCTTGGACTGCTTGTGGATGCATCCGATGACTTGAGAAGCTCAGCGGCTGGGTACATCGAAGAACGCGCGCGCTTCCTCGGGCTGCCCGTGCAGGTGAACCCGGTCTCGAACGATGCGGTCAACTATGCCGTGTTCAGCACCGCCGGGTTTGACCTTGCCATTTTGGGCTGGAAGGTCCCGGCATATCCGGGGTATCTGTGTGACTGGTTCGGTCCCTCGGCGCCGTTCCAGTATCATCCCTCGCTGGCGCTGGATCTGTGCGGGCAGCTGGCAGCCACCAGCGATCTGGATGCAGCTGCGAGTCTGCTTCATCAACTCCAGCAGGCGTTGGCCGGGGACGTTCCCATGATTCCACTCTACACCGGCGTGATCCACGAGAGCTTGCGCGGCATCTCGTATCCATTTCAATCGATACCTGGCGGCCTGGCGGGTGTTTTCGGTGCTCCCGAGTTGGCTTTCCCTGCGGCCCCTGAATAATCTCGACTATAATCAGCCCCAACTTCGGACCTGTCACGCATGGCTGCATCGAAGCCCAACGCGCAAACCCTGCTCGAAATTCGAAATCTTAAGACCCACTTCTTCACCGAAGACGGCGTGGTTCACGCTGTGGACGGAGTGAATCTCAGCATCAAGTCCGGCGAGATCCTCGGGCTCGTTGGCGAATCCGGTTGCGGCAAAAGCATCACCTCCCTGTCCATCATGCGCCTGATCTCGCCGCCCGGAAAGATCCTCGAGGGCGAGATCGTTCTGGGGGGCACGAATCTGCTGGAACTGCCCGAGCGCGAAATGATGAAGGTGCGCGGCAACCGCATCTCCATGATCTTTCAGCAGCCGCAGACCGCCCTCAATCCCGTGTTCCGCGCTGGCGAGCAGATCGCTGAGGTGCTCAGCATCCACCAGGACTTCGGCAAGGAAGCCGGCGAGCAGCGCGCCATCGAACTCCTGAAGATGGTCGGCATTCCCGATGCCGAGCGGAGGGCCCAATCGTTTCCACATGAGCTCTCCGGCGGGATGGCCCAGCGCGTCATGATCGCCATGGCGCTGGCCTGTATCCCCGAGCTGCTGATCGCCGACGAACCCACGACCGCCCTGGATGTGACCATCCAGGCACAGATCCTGGATCTCATCCTGGACCTGCGCGAGAAGATGGGCACCTCGGTCCTGCTCATCACCCACGACCTTGGCGTGGTCGCCGAAATGGCGGAACGTGTCGCGGTCATGTACGCCGGCGAGATCGTGGAACAGAGCGAATGCCAGGAGCTGTTTGAGTATCCTTTGCATCCGTACACCCAGGGTCTGATCGGCTCCATCCCCATCCTGGGAAAGCTCAAGGACCGCCTGGATGTCATCCCCGGGAGTGTCCCCAATCTCGTGAACCTCCCCACGGGCTGCCGCTTCGCACCGCGCTGCGGGGCGCGCGTCAAACACGGTTTGCAGATCTGTACCGAGCGCGATCCCGATCTCATCGAAGCCAAGCCTGGACACCACGTCCGCTGCTGGCTCTACCAGAATGCCGAGGGCCATCGCGCGCCGCTCAAGGCGCGCTGATCCGGGCCCGGAGTCCTTCATGGCTCAGAACTCGACCTCCAATGAAATCCTGGTGCGCGTGGAGCACCTCAAGAAGTACTTCCCCGTTCGCGCCGGTATTCTGCAGCGCGTCGTGGCGCAGGTGCTGGCGGTCGACGATGTGAGTTTCAGCATCCGCAGGGGCGAGACCCTCGGCCTCGTGGGTGAGTCTGGCTGCGGCAAGACCACGGTCGGCCGCACCATGCTGCGCTTGATCGACCCCACATCCGGTTCAGCCATCTTCAACGGCCGGGACATCTTCAAGCTCAAGACCGCCGAACTGAAGGGGCTCCGCCGCGACATGCAGATCATCTTCCAGGATCCGTACGGGTCGCTGGATCCGCGCATGCCGATCGGCGAATCCGTGATGGAGGGGCTCAACATCCACAATGTCGGCACCCACGCCGACCGGGTCGACATCGTCATGGAGACCCTGAAGAAGGTCGGGCTGGAAACGTACCACGCCCGCCGCTTCCCCCACGAGTTCTCCGGAGGACAGCGCCAGCGCATCGGCATCGCCCGCGCCCTCGCATTGCGACCCAAGTTCATCGTTTGTGACGAGCCCGTCAGCGCGCTGGATGTTTCCATCCAATCGCAGGTGCTCAATATCCTGAGAGACTTGCAGCAGGAGTTCGGCCTTACGTACCTCTTCATTGCGCACAACCTGAGCGTGGTTGAGCACATTTCCAACCGCGTGGCCGTCATGTACCTGGGCAAGATGGCGGAATTGGCCGATCGCGAGGAGCTCTATCGCAACCCGCTGCACCCTTACACCGCCGCGCTCATGTCTGCCATTCCCATCGCCGATCCCAAGCTGAAGCGCAAGCGGCTCATCCTCAAGGGCGATGTGCCCAGCCCCCTGAGACCCCCCTCCGGGTGCCGGTTCCATCCGCGCTGCCCGGTCGCGCAGCCGATCTGCTCCGAAATAGAACCGGAGTTCCGCGAGCTCAAGCCGGGGCACTTCGCAGCCTGCCACTTCGCGGAGACGTTCATCCAATAGGTTCGCACGGCGGAGGCCGGCTGGTCCATTCTCATGGCACCTGCCATCCTGCTCGTTGACGATCAGCGCGACATCCTGCGCCTGTTGCGCTCGGCGCTGGATACCCTTAGGAATCCCGATCTCGAGATCCTGGAGGCCGCCTCGGCTGAGGCCGCCTTGCAGGAACTGAACGACCGCAGCGTCGAGCTGCTGGTCACCGACTACAACCTGCCCGGGGCCTCCGGCATGGACCTCATGCACCGCGTGCGCGCCGCGCATCCCGATACGCGCATCATCCTCATCACCGGCAATACGGATCGCAAGCTTCGCGACGAGATGCTTAATGCGGGCGCCCTCGCGGTTTTCAGCAAGCCCATACCCTTGGGCGATTTCCTCGATGCCGTGGAACGCGGCCTGGGACTGGCCCGTACCATCCTTCCCTCCGAACCTGAGCGCGATGGTGAAACCAACCGCATGCGCGTCTCGGAGCTGCTGGCCAACTTGCGCCAGGACCTTGCCGCCGCGGCCGTCCTTCTCATCAGCAACCGGGGATTGGTTGTGGCCCGGGCGGGTGATCTCCATGACAGCAGCATGGAGGTCTCACTCATGTCGGCCCTGGCTGCATCCTTTACGGCCGGTCTGAAAGTCTCCGGCTCAAATCGCCAATCCGGATTGGATCAGTACTCGGTCTTTGCTGGCGGCGATCAGGACCTCGTGCTCATGCCGGTCGATCCAATGTACTTCATGGTCCTTGCCGGCGAGCATATCTCGTCATCCCCGGATCTCCCCCAGACCATCCAGGCCATGCGGCTGGTAAAGGAAGAGGTCAGCCGGGGACTGCGCTTCATTGGCGCGACCGGACCTCTCAAGAAAGCGCGCCGCAAGACGGACGAGCTTGGGCAGCCGGAAGCCCGCCTGGATGCCCTGCTGACTTCCGCCCCCGAGAGTGGCATGAGCCAGGATGAACTGGACGCATATTGGGATGCGGCTGCCACACAGCACGCCAACAAGCCCATGAACAAAGATGAGATCTCGTACGAGGAAGCGCGCAAGATGGGTCTTACGCCCGGATCGGAGCAGGAAACCGCCGGGTGAGTCGCGCACCCTCCGCCGACATGCCGCGGTGTCAATTGGTCGCTGTGATACAATCCCGCGCGCTCTAGCCGTTACGAAAGCTCAGGGCCGTTGCCTTGGGGCGTGGTGCAATGGCAGCACACCAGACTTTGGATCTGTGGATCTTGGTTCGAATCCAGGCGCCCCAGCCTTGACATGCAGACCCGCGCAGGCGGGTATTTTTCTCGAAAGATTCGGCGGAAGCAGTTCCGCCGGGGAACCAAAGTTGGAGACGCATCAGTGAAGGAGACTCGATGAAGGTCGCCGCTGTGCTCTTGGCCGCCGGGCAGGGGACACGCATGCGCTCCGCCAGGCCCAAGGTGCTGCACGCCTTGTGCGGCAAGCCCATGCTCTGGCATTCCCTGGAAGCGGTACGACCTGTCTGCACCGGGAAACCGGTCATCATCGTCGGCCACGGCGCGGACCAGGTCAGGGAATACGTTGGCGAAGGAGCAGATTGCGTCCTTCAGGAGCCCCAGTTGGGAACGGCGCATGCCACGCTGCAAGCCGGACCGCTGCTCCAGGGCAAGAGCGATTACGTCCTGGTGACCTACGCGGACATGCCGCTGCTGCGCACCGAGACCTATCAGCAACTCATCCAGGTGCAGGCGTCCAACAGCGGGCCGATGACCATGCTGACGGTCATGGCGGACGACCCTCGGGGCTTCGGCCGCGTAGTTCGCGCCCAGGATGGCACCGTCACCGCGATTGTCGAGGAATTTGTCGCCACGCCCGAACAGCTCCAGATCCACGAGCTGAATGTGGGCGCATACTGCTTTGAAGCCGGCTGGCTGTGGGATGCCCTAAAGCGTATCCAGAAGAATCCCCGCAAGGGTGAATACTACCTGACAGATATCGTGGAGATCGCAAGCCGTGATGGAAAGGCCGTGCGGGCCGTGCTGCACGACGACCTGCTCGAGACCATCGGCATCAATACGCGCATCCACCTGGCGGAGGCGGAATTGGCCATGAGGCAGCGCATCAATCAAGCCCACATGCTTGCCGGGGTGAGCCTTGCCGACCCCGCCTCGACGTACATCGAGACGGGCGTGCAGATCGGCGAGGACACGCTGATCCAGGCCAACACGCACATCCAGGGCGCCACGATCATCGGCAAGGGAAACATTATCGGCCCGAATAGCATTATCCGCGACTCCACCATCGGTGATCGCTGCAAAGTGCTGGCGTCCGTCATGGAAGGCGCCGTGCTTGAGGATGATGTCGACATGGGCCCCTTCGCCCGGTTGCGCCGCGGTGCGCACCTGGCCAGCCACGTGCACATGGGCAATTTCGGCGAGGTCAAGGATTCCTATCTTGCCCCGGGCGTCAAGGTCGGTCACTTCTCCTACATCGGTAATGCCACGATCGGCGAGGATACCAACATCGGCGCGGGAACCATCACCTGCAACTTCGACGGTGAGAAGAAGAACCCGACCGAGATCGGCAAAGATGTGTTCATCGGCTCCGATACGATGCTGGTGGCGCCCGTGAAGATCGGGGACGGGGCTCGCACGGGAGCAGGCGCGGTGGTCACCAGGGACGTCCCGCCGGATACGCTCGCTGTGGGCGTGCCGGCCCGCGGCATCAAGAAGTTACAGCGCAAGCCCAAGAAGGATTGATCGATTTCGATCGGCAGACGATGAAACTCACAAAACTGGAAAAGCAATCTCTGGTCGATCTTGCCAACGAAGCGCGCCGGCGCGCCTACGCGCCGTATTCCAACTATCGTGTGGGTGCGGCGTTGCGCACCCGCAGCGGCCGCATCTTCACCGGCGTCAACGTGGAGAACGCCGCTTATCCCACGAGCATGTGCGCCGAGCGCACCGCCGTCTTCAAGGCCGTCTCCGAGGGCGAGCTGGATTTTGAGGTCCTGGCGGTCGTCACCGACAACGGCGGATCGCCCTGTGGGGGCTGCCGGCAGGTTCTGGCCGAATTCGGGCTCGAGACGATCGTGCTGATCGCCGACGGCAGCGGCAAGATCGCCAGGGAAACCACGGTCGGGGAACTCCTGCCGCTCGCCTTCCAGCCGCAGCACCTGACGGGGCGCTAGCCCAGGAGGCCCTCCGGGCCAACCCCATCCAATGCGCGCTCCCCACTCCTTCGGAGTTGAGGCCGTTGTCCTTCGCCACACCGATTACGGCGAGGCGGATCGTATTCTCACGCTGTTTACGCGCCAACTGGGCAAGACCCGCGCCATCGTCAAGGGCGCGCGCAAACTCACCTCCCGCAAGGCGGGCCATCTCGAGCCATTCACCCATGTGAAGCTGCAGCTCGCCAAAGGCCGCGACATGCCGCTGATTACCCAGGCCGAGACGGTGAATGCCTTTGTGCCCATACGCGAGGACCTCGTCCTCACCAGCCAGGCTTCCTATGTGCTGGAACTGGTGGATCGCTTTACCTATGATGAGGGCGTGGACAGCAGCGGGGTATTCCAGGTTCTGATCGAGACCCTCGGACGCCTCGCCGACAAGGCGGATCCCTGGATGGTCACCCGGTTCTACGAAATGCGCCTGCTGGACGACCTGGGTTTCCGGCCGAAGCTCTTCGAGTGTGCCATTTGCGGGAAGCCGGTCCAGCCGGAGGATCAATTCTTTTCCTATGTAGCCGGCGGAGTCGTGTGCCCGGAATCAGCCAAAGGCGAGCAAATGAAGCCCTCCGAGAGGCTGGCACTCCGCCCGATCACCCTGGAGGCGCTGCGCTATCTGCGGCACTTCCAGCGTTCAGCCTACTCCGATGCAGCCCGCGCCCGGCCTCCCGCCGACATTCAGCACGAGACCGAAAGCATCATGCAGGGCTTCTTCACCTACCTGCTCGAGCGCGAGTTGAAGACCCCCGGCTTCCTGCGCCAGATCAGACGCTCGTCCTAATGCAAATGCGGCGGGCATGGTTCCCGCCGCATCCCATTGTCCCTCAACCGCCTCGAGACAACGCGCCGAATTGTTCCTCTGCGCTCCACGGGCTATTTTGTGTATTGTTCCTCCCCCTCTGCTCCATTCATTCCTGGAAACGATTGTCCCTCATAGTTTCATCCCCGGCGCGATTTTCCCCGGTCGCATCCGGCGGGCCCAGTTCAGCACCACCACCATCGATACGGGCCTCACGACGGGTTTGAATACCCTCCAAAAGAGCTTCTGGAACCAGGCCCAACGTAGTCGGTAGAGAACATGTGTGATCACGGTTCGGGCCGTAAGGGCGCGCCCCAGGGGACTCAGCAGGAGGCGGCGGCGATAGTCCCGGAATGAGAAGTCCTGCCGCTCGAAGGCATTCCGGATGGTCTGGGCCGCGACCAGACCGTAGCCGAGCGCGATGCCAATGCCCTCTCCGAAGATGCCGTCGGCACCAGCCGCGTCGCCCACCAGCAGGATGCGCGGCCGGCTCAAGGGAGCGCGCGGGCTGAACCAGCGAATGGGGTGGCCTTGCAGTTCGACATCGTCCAGAGAGGATCCTTGCTGCCGCATGGCGTCTGCCAGCGGCTGCCTAAGCGGGGGCCGCGGCATGTCCGCCAGCAGGTTGGTGTCGTAGACGCCCCAACAGCGCATGGGCTGGCCGTTCACCTGCGTCGGGAAGTCCCAGGTGTAGCCCGCGATCCCGGACGGCACCGGAGCGAAGTCGAAGTACGCGACATCTGCCGCGTGCGCATCCCGCTCCATCCGTGGGACGCCCGCTCCGTTTGCTCCTCGCTCAGCGCCATGAGCCGGGATCAGGACCTCTAGGGCGCGGGCGGTGTGGATGGGCTCCTGGGGAAGGATTGCGCGGCGCGTCATGCCATTCGAGCCATCTGCCCCAACGACCACCCGGGCATCGAACTGCCCGGCGTCGGTATCGACGAGAACGGCATCGCCGCCCGGCTGCAGACTCCGCGCCGTCACACCCTCGCGAATCTCGATGCCAGCGCGGCGCGCCTTGGATGCCAACCAGGCATCGAACTCATCGCGGCGAATCATGCGGAGTGTGTGAGGGCCGGCGATGGCCAGGACCAGGCCCCTTCCCGCGAAGTCGAAGTGCGCTTCCGCAGCATCCACATGAGGGATCTCAGCCACATCCAGTCCGAGGCCCTGGAGGATGACCTCCGCATCGGCGGTTAGGGCGCCGCCGCAAAGCTTGTGCCGAGGGTAATGAGCCTTCTCCAGTATCAGGATGCGCGAGCTCAACTCCGGCGCGATCTGCGCCAGATGCAAGGCCGTCGAGAGTCCTGCGGGGCCTCCGCCAAGTACGACAATGTCTTGGAGCATGGGACCATTTAACCATACCCCGTAGGTCGAAGCGGAAGGCAGCGCAAGTTGCCTACGGTATAATTCTCTTCACATCCCCCATAGAGCCGACCAACCTGATGACGAAGTCTACATTCCAGCAGATCATCCTTACGCTCCAGCAGTATTGGGCAGAACGCGGCTGCTTGATAGCGCAGCCATACTACACACAGGTCGGCGCCGGGACCATGAACCCTGCAACCTTCCTGAGGGTGCTGGGGCCGGAACCCTGGAATGTTGCCTATGTTGAACCCTCCGTGCGCCCCGACGACGGTCGCTACGGAGAGAACCCAAACCGGTTTCAGCTGCACACTCAGTTCCAGGTGATCCTCAAGCCGGATCCCGGTAATCCCCAGGAGCTTTACTTGGATTCGCTTAAGGCGCTGGGTATCGATCCGCGCAAGCATGACATCCGCTTCGTCGAGGACAACTGGGAGCAGCCTGCCATCTCGGCTTGGGGGCTCGGCTGGGAGGTATGGTTGGACGGGCAGGAGATCACGCAGTTCACCTACTTCCAGCAGATGGGCGGAGTGACGCTGGATCCGGTGTCTGTCGAGATCACCTACGGGCTCGAACGCATATTGATCGCTCTCAATAACGCCAACGCCATCTGGGACGAACCGTGGAGCGCGAATGTCCGGTACGGCGATATCCGGCAGCGCGAGGAGTACGAGCACTCCAAGTACTACTTCGAGACGGCGGATGTCGGTCACATACGCAAGATGTATGAACTTTTCTCGGCTGAAGCAGATGCCTGCCTGGCAGCCGGGCTCGTGCTGCCGGCACACGACTACGTGCTGAAGTGCTCACATACCTTCAACATCCTGGATACACGCGGTGCCATCAGCGTTGCAGAGCGGCAGGCGTTCTTCAAGCGCATGAGGACACTGGCGCGCGGAGTGGCCGAGGCCTACCTGCAGCAGCGGCAGGAGCTCGAATATCCATTACGGAAGGAAAGCCCTGCCAGGGAAGCCATGCAGCCAGCATTTCCGGTGGCGGGTGTGACGCCGGCCGACTTTGTGCTTGAGATCGGAGTGGAGGAGCTCCCATCCGACGACGTCACGGCCGGTGTGGCCGCATTGAAGAAGGCTTTTGATGAGGATGTCCTCGCGGCGCACAACCTGGCGCACGCGGCCGTGCGCGCCTTTGGCACACCGCGGAGATTGGTCCTGATTGTGGATGGACTTGCCGCACGCGAATCGGACAGCCAAGTGGAGATGAAGGGACCTCCCGAATCCGCCGCCTTCGATCATGATGGCTTGCCGACCCAGGCCCTATTGGGATGGGCGCGCAAGAACCAGGTGGATATCGGGGAGCTCTCCCGGGAAAAGCTGGTACAGGAGAGACCGGGTGGCCGCTATGTTGTATGGCAGAAGGGCAACCTCGGCTCGCCCACGACGTCTCTGCTGGCTACGCTGCTGCCGGGCGTGATCGCCAAGATCAGGTTCGATAAGTCGATGCGCTGGAATGATTCCGGAGTCGCGTTCTCCCGACCCATCCGCTGGATTGTGGCCATTCACGGTGAGACCGTGATTCCCTTTTCGTATGCGGGCGTCACTGCGGGCAGCACCACGCGGGGATTGCGCCCGAATGACTCACCGCAGATCGAAATCCACTCGGCGGCGCAGTTTGTAGAGGAGCTACAGCGTGCCGGGGTTGTCCTGGACGCGGCGGATCGCAGGTCTTCCATACTCGAGCAGGTACAGCGGGCAGCGGCCAATACGGGGGCGGAGCCACTGATAGAAGACGAGCTTCTGGCCGAGGTCTCCAACCTGGTAGAGGCTCCGACAGCCGTGCTTGGCAATTTCAACCCTGCCTTCCTGCGCCTACCGCGCGAGGTGCTCGTATCCGTGATGCAGAAGCACCAACGGTACTTTCCCATTCAGAGGGATGACAAGCTCCTCCCCAATTTTGTCGCGATCCGCAACGGAGACGACCAGTACCTGGATCTGGTCCAACAGGGCAACGAACATGTGTTGGGAGCGCGCTTTGCAGACGCCGACTTCTTTGTCCGCGAGGACGTGAAGCAACCACTCGAGGCGTATCGACCGGCTTTGGCCGGCCTCACGTTCCACACCAAGCTCGGCTCGATGCTGGACAAGACGGACAGAATCGAACGGCTGGTCAACGCATTGATTCCAATGCTAGACATGGACAAGGCCGAGGCGGTCTACGCACGCCGGGCAGCACGTCTATGCAAGGCAGACCTGGTAACGCGCATGGTCACTGAGATGACCTCGCTTCAGGGCATCATCGGTCGCGAGTACGCGCTGCGTTCCGGGGAACCCGAGGCAGTAGCCGTGGCCATCGGCGAGCATTACGATGGCGCGCCTCGCTCCAAAGCGGGCATGGCCGTGGCGTTGGCTGACAGGCTGGACTCGCTTGTAGGGCTGTTCGCAGTGGGTCTTGCGCCGACGGGCGCCAAGGATCCGTTCGGTCTGAGGCGGGCTGCCCTGGGAATCGTCGAACCACTGCTGAAGAGCCAGACCGAGTTCGATCTCCTCAAGGCAATGCGGCAATCTGCCAAGCTGCAGCCTGTACCGGTGGAAGCCAAGCGCCTGGCGGAGGTGCTCGACTTCGTTGCAGTCCGGCTGGCTGTGCAGTTGAAGGAGGCAGGTAATCGCTACGACGTCGTCGACTCGGTCCTGGCCGAGCAGTCGGCCAACCCGGCTGGCGCAGCGAGGAGTGTGGAACAGCTTCAGGGGTGGGTGCAACGCTTCGACTGGAAGACGATTTTGTCCGCCTTTTCCCGCTGCGTGCGCATCACCCGCGACCAAAAGAAGACTTTCCCGGTGTCGGTGAAGATTCTCAGCGAAAAGCCCGAAAAAGAGCTGTACCGATCGCTGCAAAAGGCAGAAGCTGCCCTTCGGACGGCCCCGCGGCGTGACCCGGACAGCCTCTTCGGAGCTTTCGAGCCGATGATCCCTGCCGTAAATGAATTCTTCGACCAGGTGCTGGTGATGGCGGGGAAGAAGACCGTGCGGGAGAACCGCCTGGGCCTGCTCCAACGGATCGCCGGCCTGGCACACGGCATTGCCGACTTGTCCAGACTAGAGGGATTTTAGAGGCACATTGTCGGAATTCGGTCGCCCGAAACGTAACAATATGGAAGCTTACAGCGTTGTAAAGGATGGAATAGGTTGAATCAGAGCCGCACCGCTGAGAATCAGCCCGCTCCCGACGAAGCGAGCCTGATTCGACGGGCAAAATCGGGCGATGCAAGCGCCTTCGGTCGCCTGTATGATGCGTGCGTCCAGCGCATCTACCGTTACGTTTTCTTCCGCGTGACTGACGCCGAGGTGGCTGAGGATTTGACTTCGGAGGTGTTCCTAAAGGCCTGGGAGAACCTCCATCGATACCGACCAGGCGGACCATTTGTTGCGTGGCTGTATACGATCGCACGCAACACGGTGATAGATCACTACCGAACACGCAAGGCGAGCATCTCTCTGGATCAGACAGTCGTCAAGCTTGATCCGGGTCTCGACGAGAAAGTGGACCTGCAATACGAGGTAGAGACGCTGCAGCGGGCGATGCAGCATCTGACGGAAGAACAACGCGAGGTCCTTAGCCTACGTTTCATTGCAGAGATGGACACGGACCAGATCGCCCAGCGGATGCGCAAAAGCGAAGGTGCCATCCGGGCCCTACAGATGAGAGCGCTGCAGGCATTGGCAAAAGTGATGAGCATGAATGGAAGGCAAGAAACGTGAACGAGCTTGAAGTAATTTTGGATGATTGTCTGCAGCGGATGGCCGGAAAGGGTTACAGCCTGGAGCAGTGCCTGGCGCTGTATCCTGACCATGCGGCTTCACTGAGGCCACTGCTGATGGCAGCCAGTCGCTTCGGTGCAGCAAGAGCGGTGCAGCCCAGGCCGGCCTTTATGGGGATGGCGAGGGCCAAGCTGCTTTCGCACGCCGAGATGCGCCGCGGCACGATCTCGACCTTTCTCCACCCGGCATGGCGATTGACGGGGGCATTGGTGGCTCTCGTCCTCTTTGCTTTCCTCAGCACAACCGCGTTTGCCCAGGCCGCGCTGCCCGGCGCGCCGCTTTACTCCTGGAAACTTAGCAGCGAGCACGTATGGCGGGCGATTTCACCGGACCCAGTGGGCGTGGATCTAAGCATCGTTGATCGACGCGCCACGGAGTTGACGCGTGTAGTGGGAGATCCCATTCTTGCAGGTCAGGCCAGGGACGAGTTCCACGAGGCACTGATACGGCTTGCGTCAGAGAAAGATGGCGCAGACGGACCCCGGATCGACCAGGCTCTTCTTGCGCATCAGAAGAAGCTTCTGGACGCAGGCATCCAGGACAACGAGTTGGACGACCTCGTTCACGGCAAGAAGAAATAGCAGCCGCGCACAAACGAAGACGGGTCTGATATCATTTTGGTCCACGCGACCAGTTGACGGGCGCCACTTGTGTGGCGCCCGACGTATTTTGGCGGGGACCGAGCGAGGGTGCCAGGCTTCCGCGATCCTACCGCCGGCGCAAAGGAGGAGCGAGCATGTCGAAATGGGTGTTTCTCGGATTCGTCGTGGCCCTCGGCCTGGGAATTGGCGCCTGGTGGGTGGTCGATCCGAATGCTGAAGCGACTGTTGCCACAGCATGGAGCCAAGCGACCCACTCCTTCAATGCAGGGATTGCAGAGGTAGACGTCCAGGGATTATGGGCGCCCATTGCAGGTGCCTTTCGTGATTTCGCGGACTCTGTTTCGGCACTGTGGTCTGCACCCACTGTGCAGATCCAGGTTCCAAACGTACAACTTCCGCAATAGCATTTCCTCCGAAGGAACAGGCAAGACAAGTCTCGGCGCTCTCAGCCCACATAATACGCCGGCGCCAGCCTCGTTTTAACCGAGTGCCAGATCTTCACTGGCAGGATAAGAAAAGGAGGTGTCCAATGTCCAAAGCGGCAACTGCCGTATTGCTCGTCGCCCTCGGCTTGGGCGTCGGGTTGTGGCTGGGTTTCAATCCACAGGCGCACGCGGCCGTCCAGGAAAGCTGGACACGCACGAGCGAATCATTGGTGAAAGTCCAGACTGACCTTTCCCTCAAGCTTGTCGGGCCCACAGAGGGAGCTGCACCGAAGCAGCAAGACTCTGGACAAGCGCCATCTGGCGACACGGCGTCAACGCAAGTCTCCGTCGCCTTGCAGCAATTTTGGAAGGCAACGCAGCAGCTGTGGTTGAACCTAATGGCGCGGCTCAATATCTGAAGCTTGCCATTCGAACCTTGACCAAGAAGAGCGAAGCGGCGTGACGCCGCTTCGCTCTTTGTACCAGAGTTGGGCCTGAGCAGAACGCGTCTATAATTCGAAAGTTCTTCCGGGACCAGCCGGAAAGACCTCCAGCCGAATGTCAGCCACAGACGAAATCAAATCCCGACTCGACATCGTCGAACTTATCACCGCCAGCGGCGTGCGCTTGCGGAAGAGCGGCCGCAACTACACCGGATTTTGCCCCTTCCATCCGAATAAGAATACGCCCGCCTTTGTAGTGTGGCCGGAGACCGGCACCTGGCGATGCTTCGGTGAATGCAACGAGGGCGGTGACATCTTCAAATTCGTAATGAAGAAAGAAGGCATCGACTTCCGGGAGGCACTCACCCGGCTGGCGGCGCGAGCAGGTGTGGAGTTACCTGTTTTCCACGCGGAACCGACAGAGCAAAAGGAAGTCCATGAGCATCTGCGCGATCTTCTGGAGCAGGCGCGCGTATTCTACGCGGGTCAGCTGCAGCAGAACGGCAGCGTGCTGGCTTATCTGAGAGACAAGCGCGGTTTGGCCGAAGCGACGATCGAGACCTTCGGGCTTGGATATGCACCGCCGGGTTACGACACAGTACTCAAGCACTTCAGGCAACGCGGATTCAGCGTGCGTGAGCTGATCGATGCCGGCCTCCTGAGCGAGCGGCAGGACGAGGACCAGACCCACAGCGAGCATGTCTTCGATCGATTCCGCCACCGAATCATGATCCCCATCCGCGACGAGAATGGAAGGATGGCAGGTTTCGGCGCGCGCGTCGTGGACCCGGAGGACGTGCCCAAGTTCCTTAACTCTCCCGAGACGCCGATCTTTACGAAAGGCAGGCTGCTGTACGGCCTGGACAGAGCACGCAAGGCGATCCGGGCCGGCGACCAGGCAGTGATCGTGGAGGGCTACCTGGATGTGATCGCGCTGCACCAGGCGGGATACGAGAACGTCGTATCCCCAATGGGGACAGCGCTGACCGAGGAGCAGCTGCGACTACTTAAGCGATTCACGCGAAAGATCGTCCTGGCGCTGGATCCCGATGCTGCCGGTCAAAAGGCAGTGATGCGAGGCCTCGAGGCGGCACGCCAGGCCATGGACCGAGAGGGCGAACTTGGGTTCGACGCAAGGGGGCTGCTTCGAAACGAGGCGCGCCTGCAGGCGGATCTGCGGGTTGCCTCGATGCCGGACGGCCTGGATCCTGACGAGATCGTGAAGCGCGACCGCGACGAGTGGAAGCGCCTCATTGACGCAGCCGAGCCGATCATCGAACACGTGATGCACGCCCTTTCCCAAGGACGCAACCTGGACGACAGAAAAGTGACATCCGAGATCTCTTCCCAAGTGCTGCCCCTGATCCGGGATCTGCCAAATCCGGAGGAACGCGAGTTCTACGTTCAGAGGCTGGCCCGGTTCCTGCGAATTGATGAGCGTGCCTTCATTGGAAGCGCCGGCCGGGCGACCGCGCCAGTCCGACGCCGTCGGAGCGCACCTGCCAGCCCTGCAACGGCGCCGGCGATCCTAGAGGTACCAGGGGCAACAACCGCCCGCCGAAAAATCGAGGCTCATGTGCTGGCCTGGCTCTTCCGCCGACCAGAGCTCATCTACCGCGTGGACCGCTTGCTGCAGGAAAACGGCCTTGCCAGCTTGTCGGCCGAGGATTTCGAATACACGGATAACCAACTGCTGTTCGGGCTCATCCGAGAGGCGGTGGAGCAGGACGAGGTGGACCAGCACACATTCGTCGTCAAGTCGCTCCCGGAATCGCTTTCCGGCCTGTCACGGGAATTGCTGCCAATGAGCGATGGTCCCGAGGTGCAGGATGACCGATTGATGGAAGAGCTGTTGCGCGGCGTCCGCCGCCTTCGAGATGAAGCGACCAGCGATGTGCTGACCCAGTACCGGTTCCTCCAGGAAGAAGCGCAGGAAAGCGGCGACCTGGAAGCTGCTACCCAATACCAGGCTGAGGTGTTAAAACTAACACAGTTGAGGAGGGTCCTGGATCAGTTTGAACGTCAGATGTCATTGAAACGAATGCAATAGCAGCAGTAGACTTGAGAGCCGGTGGCCAAGAAGACGGTCCAACCAAGACGCCAAGGCAGCGCAAGACGTCCACGCCCGACGAGGTCGTTCCAGGGCGATGGTGATGTACTTTTGGCTGGTGGCGCCCTTTTGGGCAGCCAAGAGGACGTCGGAGAAGCCGCGATAGAGGACGAGTTGGCATCCCATCGCCCACCGGCCGCGGACTCAGACGGCCTCGAGCCAGCCCGGAGGCCCACGGAAGATGAATTGGGTGATGCAAACGGAAGTGGCGGGCTGGCGATGGACGACCTGGCCAGCAGCCTGGAGCCGGATGCTCTGGAGGCGCAGGAGCCCCTTGAAGAGGGGAGCCCCGAGGATAGCCGGCCTGAGCTGGTTGCGGAACTTTCCGAGGATCCGGTACGCCTGTATCTGCGCGAGATCGGCGAAGTCAAGCTATTGGACGCGGACAGTGAGTTCAGGCTCGCCACGCAGATCGAGGCCAAGCGCCAGCTTGGAGCATTCCGACGGCGCCCCGTGCGCAAGGGAACTGGCGTAGCTACCGCTGCATATCACAGCCTGCTTTCCGAACTGATCACCTCCTGGAAGCGATTTGGTGAAGACGCCCGACGCCTGAAGAGAGAGCTGCCAGATCTGGGCAAGCTGGTAAAGGAGTCGCAGGCACTCCAGCGGGGTTGGGAAGAGGATGGGCGATCTTATCTCCGCGGCTTCCTAGCGGGGGCACTCTGGGGCCATGATCCCCTTTGGAACAGCATGGTCCGCAAGGCATACACCTTATTCCTGTGCCTGTACCTGCTTCCGACCGAGTACGCCGGATGGGTGGCGGAAAAGGTAGGAAACGGTCGCCGCCTGCCATCCTCGACAACTCTCGAGAGGCACCTGCCAAAGGAGAAAGCGCTCGTTCAGCAGATGGCATCTGTGGAGGCACGCGCCGACGAAGCCACGCGGGCCATCATCCGGGCGAATCTGAGATTGGTTGTGAGCGTTGCTAAACGCTATCTGGGTCGCGGGATATCACTGCTGGACCTGATCCAGGAAGGTAACCTGGGACTCCTAAGAGCAGTCGGGAAATTCGACGCCAGGCGGGGATTCAAGTTCAGCACTTATGCCACGTGGTGGATCCGTCAGTCGATCAATCGCTCGATCGCGGAGCAGGCGCGAACGATCCGCATTCCGGTGCACCTGTTCGAATCAATCTCGCGCATCCTGCGCGCCCAGCGGCAGCTCACACAAGAGCTGGGACGCGAACCCACGACGCGTGAGCTTGCGCTTGAAGTGGGATATCTGCCGGCGGCAGATGTCCAGACTGTGCTTCGGGCTCAGGCGGAAGAGCGCCCGCTGGACCCGGCGGTACAGCGACGGCTCGAATCAGCAACCCAGAAAGTCGATCGCGTTCTGCGATCGGCGGAGGAACCAGTTTCGCTCGAGGGCCCAGTGGGCGACGAAGACTCCAGTCAACTCGGAGACTTCATTGAGGACGACGATGCGCCCTCCCCCATCGATGCAGCGGCGCGTGAGATGCTGCGCGAGCAGATCCAGCAGGCCCTGGACGGTTTGCAGGAACGCGAGCGCCAGGTGCTGGAACTGCGCTTCGGGCTGATGGATGGAAAAGACCATACGCTGGAGGAAGTCAGTCGGTACTTCAATGTGACGCGTGAGCGAATCAGGCAGATCGAGGCCAAGGCGCTGCGCAAATTGAGACACCCGGCACGCAGCCGTCCCCTCCGAGACTACCTGGGTTAACCACCTTCAGGGCGGGGGCGCGCCCAGCCCGTTCGTGAGACGGGCCCGCGTGCCTGGCATAGTCATGACGAAGTGCAGAGCTGCTACATCTTCACGCCACTGACCAGTGGCGTGAAGATGTGGTAATGTTCTGCCCGACCGTTCTCGAATTCACGGCCGGGCCATCCAGACGACTGCCGGGGAAAGCAGATCCCGGATGATCACATAGCAGACGAAGGAGATATTCGCATGTCCAAGATCGAGTTTCTACACGCGCGCGAGATCCTTGATTCGCGCGGCAACCCCACCGTGGAGGTGGAGATCAAGCTCAGCGACGGCGCCGCGGGCCGTGCCGCCGTTCCCTCCGGGGCATCGACGGGGGTGCACGAGGCCCTGGAACTTCGCGATGGCGACAAGAAACGCTACGGAGGGAAAGGCGTTTTGAAAGCGGTGGAAAACGTCAATGGACCCCTGCGGGGCGCCCTCATGGGAGCGGATGCCATGAACCAGGCCGCGGTCGACAAGACGATGCTGGACCTGGATGGCACGCCGAACAAGAGCAAGTTTGGTGCAAATGCAATTCTGGGCGTCAGTCTGGCGAACGCGCGGGCGGCGGCGAATTCGGCGCATATGCCGCTCTACCGATACCTGGGCGGAGAAACGGCAAACATCCTGCCCGTGCCCATGTTCAATATTCTCAACGGCGGCGTTCACGCAAACTGGCAGGGAACAGACCTGCAGGAATTCATGGTCGCACCGATCGGGGCACCGACCTTCCGCGAGGCACTGCGCTGGGGCGCAGAGGTGTATCACGCGCTGAAGGCGGTCTTGAAGGACGGCGGCTACTCGACGGGCGTGGGCGATGAAGGCGGGTTCGCCCCCGCGCTCAAGACAAACGTCGAGGCGCTGGACGTGATCGTCAAGGCCATCCTGAAGGCGGGCTACAAGCCTGGAGATGACGTGGCGCTGGCGATGGACCCCGCATCCAGCGCCTTCTATGAAGATGGGAAATACAACTTGCGGACCGAGAAGCGGACAGTCTCTGCAGACGAGATGATCGCGATCTACACGGAGTGGTTTGCCAAGTACCCGGTCTATGTTCTCGAGGACGGACTATCGGAGGACGACTGGGACGGCTGGAGCAAGTTGAACCAGACACTGGGTGCAACGACCGAGCTGGTGGGCGATGACCTCTTCGTGACCAACGTGGAGCGCATCTCCAAGGGAATCAAGGAGAACGCGGCCAATTCGGTTCTGATCAAGCTCAACCAGATCGGGACATTGACAGAGACCATCGCGGCCATCAACATGGCGCGCAAAGCCGGCTGGGGCGCGATGGTATCGCACCGCAGCGGTGAGACCGTGGATTCCTTCATCGCCGACCTGACGGTGGCCATGGGAACCGGTCACCTAAAGACGGGCGCTCCGTGCCGCGGCGAGCGCGTGGAGAAGTACAACCAGTTGATGCGAATCGAGGAGGAATTGGGCAGCAAGGCCGTCTACGCCGGGTCGAAGGGTTTTGTGCGCCAACGATAGGCGCGGCCCGAACGGGGGCATATCGCCGAAGATCGCCCAGGCTGGAAACAGGAGGCGGACATGATCCGCCTCCTGTCGCGCCCGAGGCGTGACGGAATGAGGGCCCGGGCAACCAGTATGTGGCGCACCGGCTCGTCGGTTGACCTAGTCCTATTTGTGAAGGAACGCACACACTTGGCGTCTCCGGAGTACATATGATATACTACGCCCCCAGTGTGCCGAATTACACAAATTAAACCTTCCAACCCCACTTTCCCGAGGATTCGATGCTGCTGGAGTACATAGCGCTAGCCATAATGATCGTGGTGGCGACACTGATCGCGGCGATCGCCATCGGGCTGGGGGAATTGCTGGGGCCCAAGAAGAAATCCAAAGTAAAGGAAGAGCCGTACGAGTCGGGCATCGTGCCTTTCGGGCCGGGCACCAGGCGCATGCCGGTGCGGTTCTACCTGATCGCGGTTCTGTTCATTCTCTTCGACATCGAAGTAATCTTCTTTCTCCCGTGGGCGGTCGTTTTCCGCCAACTCGGACTATTCGGGCTCCTGGAAATGGCGGTCTTTATCGCGATCCTGCTTATTGGCTACGTGTACGCGTGGAAAAAGGGAGCCCTCGAATGGGAATAGAGCAGAAACTCGGCAATATGGGTATCGTGACGACCACGCTGGAATCGGCCGTCAACTGGGCACGAACGAACGCCATGTGGCCCATGATGTTCGGGCTTGCATGCTGCGCGATCGAGATGATGGCAGCACAGGCGGCCGACTACGATATGAGCCGCTTTGGCATGGAGCTGATGCGGCCGAGCCCGCGGCAATCGGACCTGATGATCGTGGCAGGGCGCGTATCGCGCAAAATGGCACCCGTGCTGCGCCGGCTGTATGACCAGATGCCGGAGCCGAAGTGGGTGATCGCCATGGGTGACTGTGCCTCATGCGGCGGCGTTTTCAATAACTATGCGGTGGTGCAGGGCGTGGATGAGGTTGTGCCCGTGGATGTCTATGTGGCAGGCTGTCCGCCGCGGCCCGAGGCGCTGATCCACGGCGTCGTGACCCTTTTCGAGAAGGTCAAAGGGGAGAAGTTCGCAGATCTTGTGAAAGCCTAGGCAACAAGCGGCCAAACGGCCGGTGACAAGGGGCGGGCGGGACGCGGAGCAACTGAATGGACAACCGGCTCGAAAAACTGGTGCAGGTGCTGCAGGAACAGGCAGGCGCCACGTGTGAAGAGAACCTGGGGGAAGTACATGTATTCCTCGAGGCGCGGCGGATCGTGGATGTGCTCACATTCCTGCGCGACCAGCATGAGTTCTCGCTGCTCTCAGGCATGACGGCCGTGGACTACTGGCCGCAGGCAGATCCACGCTTCCACGTGGTTTACCTGCTCACGTCGCTGACACAGAACCTGGAGATCCAGCTGCGCGTGCCGGTCGGCGGAAGCGATCCCAAGATCCCAACAGCATCGAGCGTATTCATGAATGCGAACTGGCGCGAGCGCGAGGTGATGGACATGTTCGGCATCACCTTCGAGGGCCATCCCGATCCGCGGCGCATCCTGATGCCGCCAGACTGGGAAGGGCATCCGCTGCGGAAGGATTATCCGCTGGGATACGAGGAACCCCAGTTCACGTTCAACCTGGATGAGATCGACCTGCGCAAGCCGTACGCCAAGGAATAGCCGTGACGAACTACCAGCTCGAAGAAATACCGGTCGGACCATACAGACACCTGGTCTCTGAGCGCGCCATCAGCGGCGAAACGATGCTGCTCAATATGGGGCCGCAACATCCGTCCACTCACGGCGTGCTGCGGCTGCTGCTGGAGCTGGATGGCGAAGTGATCGTGAACTGCATCCCGGATATCGGCTTCCTTCACACTGGCATCGAGAAAAACATGGAGGCCAAGACGTACATCAAGGCCGAGGTGATGTGCGACCGCCTGGACTACATGAACCCGCTGGGCAACAATCTGGCGTACTGCATGGCTGTGGAGAAGCTGGTGGAGCTGGATGTACCGGAGCGGGCGCAGGCCTTGCGGGTGATCCTGGTGGAATTGCAGCGCATTGCGTCGCACCTCGTGTGGCTCGGGACGTTCGGACTGGACCTGGCGGCGATGTCGATGTTCCTGTACTGCTTCCGGGAACGCGAAGACATCCTGGATATCTTCGAGCTGGTCTCCGGACAGCGGATGATGACCACATACATCCGACCCGGGGGATTGTGGCGAGACGTACCCGCCGAGTTTGATGCCGCAGTACGGCGAATACTCAGGCTCATGCCGGCCCGCATCGATGAATACGAGTCCCTCTTGACAAAGAACCCTCTGATGCTGGACCGGACAGTGAGAATAGGAGTGCTGCCGAAGGACACAGCGCTAAGCTACGGAGTGACAGGGCCGATGCTGCGAGCCTCCGGAGTGTCCTGGGACCTGCGCAAGGCACGTCCGTACATGGGCTATGAAAAATACGACTTCAACGTGCCCACGAGCGAGGATGGCGACACACTGGCGCGCTATGTCGTACGCATCGCCGAGATGCGCGAATCGCTGAAGATCGTGAAGCAGGCGCTGGACAGGCTTCCCGAAGGGCCAGTCCGCAGCGACAATCGCAAGTTTGTGCCGCCGCCGCGATCGGAGCTGGGAACGAGCATGGAGGCGCTGATCCACCATTTCAAATTGTGGACGGAAGGGTTCACTGCCCCCAAGGCCTCCGTCTACAGCGCAGTGGAATCGCCTCGAGGCGAGCTGGGCGTGTTTCTCGAGGGAAATGGCGGACCGAAGCCGCACCGAGTATTCTGGCGAACGCCGTCCTTTGACAATTTGTCGGTGATCTCAGTCATCACCAAGGGCCATCTGGTGGCGGATCTCATTGCCATTCTGGCGTCCGTCGACATCGTACTGGGAGATATTGACCGATGAGCCTTGCGGACCGTTACCCACGCGAGGTGGCCGACATCCTGGCGAAATATCCGCCGGAGCACAAGCGCTCGGCCGTGATGCCGCTGCTGTACCTGGCTCAGCGCGACGGCGGCTACGTCACCAGAGAGGCCATGTCTGAGATCGCTCAACTTCTGGAGATCAGTGTGACGGATGTGAGCGGCGTGATTGGTTTCTACACGCTGTACCACGACAAGCAAGAGGGCAAGTACCGCATGCAGGTATGTACCGATCTGCCCTGCGCGCTGCGCGGCGCGGATGAGTTCCTGGAAACGTTGTGCCGGAATCTCGGAATCCGCGTGGGCGAGACGACGGATGATGGACTAATCACGCTTGAGGAAGTGAAATGCCTAGCCGCCTGCGACAAGGCGCCCATGTTCCAGATGCAGAGTTCCAACGACATCGAGTATCACGAGAACATGACGGTGGACCGCACGCTGGAGCTGATCCAGACACTAAAGCGTGCCCGGCGTGAGGCAGCCTGATGGAACACGTTGTCCTGCGTCATCGAGACATTCCGGGGATCGACCAGCTGGAAACCTACCAGAAGCATGGCGGCTTCGAGGCATTGAAGAAGGCCGTGACCACCATGCAACCCGCCGATCTTACCGGCATGGTGAAGAACTCAGGCTTGCGCGGCCGTGGCGGCGCCGGCTTCCCAACGGGCACAAAGTGGTCCTTCATCGACAATAAAAGCTGGCCGCACTATGTGGTGGCCAATGCGGACGAATCAGAGCCGGGAACCTTCAAAGACCGGGAAATCATGGAAAGCAATCCCTTCCAGTTCCTGGAGGGTGTAGCTCTGGCATCGTTTGCGGTCGGCGCCAGCACTGCCTACGTCTACCTGCGCGGCGAATTTTGGCGAATCGCTGCAGCGCTAGATGAAAAGATCGCGGAAATGGAAGCGGCCGGGCATCTCGGCGGCAACCTATATGGAACGAACTACAACCTGAAGATCCACACACACCTCGGCGCCGGCGCCTATATCTGCGGTGAAGAGACGGCCATGCTGGAGTCGATCGAGGGCAAGCGCGGCCAACCCCGGATCAGGCCGCCTTTCCCTGCCGTAGAAGGGTTGTATCGCAAGCCGACCGTGGTAAACAACGTCGAGACGCTGACAAACCTTCCGCCCATCGTGATCAACGGCGCGGACTGGTACAAAAAGATGGGCACACCCGACAGCGCCGGAGTGAAGGTCTTTTCACTTTCGGGCCGTGTGCGCAAGCCGGGGAACTACGAACTGCAATTCGGATCGACCTTCCGCGAGCTGATCTACGAGCATGGCGGCGGGGTGCAGGATGGACGGCCGGTGCGCGCGATCATGCCGGCCGGCGCGTCGTCTTCATTCATCGTGGCAGACGACAAAGTGCTGGACACACCGATGGACTATGCTTCCGTCCGCAACCTGGGTGCGGATCTCGGATCGGCGTCTGTGATCGTCATCGATGACACAGTGTCGCTGGACTGGGTGATCCAGAAGACGATCCACTTTTTCACCCATGAATCATGCGGCAAATGCACGCCATGCCGCGAGGGAACTTACTGGATGCGACATCTCATTGACCGGCTCAGGGACAATCGCGGCTCGGAGGAGGAAGTAGCGCTGCTTTTGAACGTGGCCAAGCAGATGCAGAACAAGTGCTTGTGTCCTCTGGGAGAATTCTCCACCATGGCGGTGGTAACGGGGATCGAGCGCTTCCCGCAGGATTTCGCCAGGCGGGCGACGGTGAGAGTCTGATGCTGAAGCAGATCACACTGACTGTGGACGGTGCACAGATCACCGTGCCGGAAGGCATGATGATCGTGGATGCGGCCAAGACCGCCGGCATAGACATTCCGGTCTTCTGCTATCACCCCAAGATGGAACCCGTGGGCATGTGCCGGATGTGCCTGGTGGAAGTCGGCCGGCCGATGATCGACCGGACAACAGGCAAGGCCATGCTGGATGAGGACGGCCAACCGAAACTGCAATTCGGGCCCAAGCTGGAGACGGCGTGCACGACCCCCGTATCCGAAGGCATGCTCGTCCTCACGAAATCGGAGAAGGCCAAGGCAGGGCAGAAATCCACCGTGGAATTCCTGCTGACCTCGCACCCTCTGGATTGCCCGATCTGCGACAAGGGCGGCGAATGCCCTCTTCAGAACCTGACAATGGCACACGGGCCAGGCAAGAGCCGCTTCCTTTTTGACGAGAAGATGCGGCTGCAAAAGAATGTACCGCTGGGCGGCCTGATATTCCTGGATGAGGAACGCTGCATCCAATGTGGCCGGTGTGTCCGCTTCCAGGACGAGATCGCGGGAGATCCCGTCCTCAGCTTCGACGAACGCGGGCGGAGGATGCGGATCGTGACCCGCTCTGAACCGGGATTCGATTCGATCTTCTCAGGCAATACGACGGACATATGCCCGGTTGGGGCGCTCACGACAGCTGACTTCCGGTTCGGCGCGCGACCATGGGAACTCTCGGCGACCGCCTCGGTTTGTGGACAATGCCCGGTGGGCTGCAACATCACATTCAATACGCGCCGTGAGGCAGGTTCCGACGGCAAGATCGTGATCAAACGCGTGATGCCGCGCCAAAACGAGGAAGTCAACGAGATCTGGATCTGCGACAAGGGCCGATTCGCCTACCACTACGGGGAGAGCCCGGAACGGCTCAACAGACCGCTCATCCGCAAAGACGGGAAACTGGGGCGCGCCTCCTGGGAGGCCGCCACCCGGCATGCGGGCGAAGCTTTCGCCAAGGCAAGGAAGAATCTGCTGGTGCTGGCGTCGGGGCGACTGTCAAATGAGGACTTGTTCAATCTCAAGGCACTCGCAGATCAAACGGGCGGGCAGACGGGGCTCTATACCGGCATGGGCGGCGGCGATGTTACGGCGATGATCGGAATGGGAGACGGCTCAAACCTGGGCTCGCTGCGAGCGGGCTCCACCATCGTGGTGGCGGCCTCGGATCTCTATGAAGAGGCCCCCGTCTGGTACCTGCGCGTGAAGCAGGCCGCGGAGCGTGGTGCGACGCTCATCGTCGTCAACCCGCGTGAGACCAAGCTGGATCGACATGCTTCCTTCGTCATCCGGTATGCATACGGAGATGAGGTCAAGGCAATCCAAGGCCTGACGCGCAAAGGCAGTATTGGAGAGGCGTTCATCAATGCAGAGAACGCAGTCATCCTCTTCGGAAGCGAGGGACTGGGCCTGGCCGGGTCGACATCACTGGCGCGGGCGTGCGGGCGGGCACTGCACGAGACCGGTCACTTCGGGAAACCCAACAACGGTCTGATCGGCGTGTGGGAATACGCCAACCACCAGGGAGCGGCCGAGATCGGCTTCGAGCCGATAGAGAACTTGCAGGCGGCATTCGATAGCGCATCTGCGGTGTACGTCGTCGGCGCAGATCCCATCGGGGATGGGGCCATCACGATCAAGGCCGGTCGGCGTCGGCCATTCATGCTGGTGCAGGACATTTTTGAAACCGATACCGCCCGCTCGGCCGACGTTGTGCTGCCCGCCCAGACCTACATGGAGCGCGAGGGCACTTTCACTTCCGGAGAGCGCCGCGTGCAGCGATTCCGTGCCGCCGTGCCGCCCTTAGCGGGCACCAAGCCCGATTTTGCCATCACGGCGCAGGTCGCGCGCGAAGGAGGCGTGATCCTGGAAGGGTCTTCGGCCTCTGTGGTATTCGACATCATGGCGGCTGAGGAAGACTCGCCGTTCGCGCGATTGAGCTACGCACGCCTGGAAGATGTCCACGAGCAATGGCCGATCGTCGGACGAGGGGACCTGTATTACGGCGGCACGACGTACGAAAACACGCAGGGCCTCGGCGTGCAACTGTTCAACGCCTTGCAGCGTGGCCGGAAGGTAAGCCTGCCGCGCGTGCAGAAGGTGAACACACTGCGGCCGCGCGAGAACCGCCTTTTGGGGGTGCCCGTAACCAAGCTGTATGACAGAGCGAGGACGGTGGCCTCTGCAGAGCTTCTAGAGAAACGGATCGGCGAGGCTTTCATAGCGCTCCATCCCAGCGCGGCTGAGTCCTATGGCGTAGCAGCGGGTGAACACGTGACAGTGAGCCTGGACGGTACGAGCGAAGAGGCCGTAGTGAGGCTGGATGAGAGTATTGCAGCCGGTGTGGCGCTGATCCCGCGTTCCATGGGGCTGCCAATCACGGAGCCGGCGCTTGTCCGGATCAAGAGCAGCAAGAAAGGCGCGGCGAGGTAGGTATGGATCCCTGGCTGTGGCTTGAATGGTTCCTCAAAGCGCTGATCATGTCCTTCATTCTGCTGACGGGATTCGCCTATCTCACATTGTATGAGCGGCGAGCCCTGGCCCGGATCCAGACCCGTGTGGGGCCCAACCGCGCGGGTCCACAGGGCCTGCTGCAGCCCATTGCGGATGCGGTGAAGCTCATCTTCAAAGAGGAATTGACGCCCTCCGCGGCGGATAAGATCCTGTTCGTGGCGGCACCCATCATGACCGTTGTGCCGGCGATGCTCCTGACAGCCGTCATACCCCTGGGGACGCAATTCATCCTGCCATTCACGGAACGGGTGATCACCCTACGAGTTGCGGAAATCAATGTAGGTGTGCTCTACTTGACGGCGATCGCCTCCATCTCCGTCTACGGAATCGTTCTGGCGGGCTGGGCTTCCAACAATAAGTACGCCATGCTGGGCGGGATGCGCTCCACAGCGCAGATGATCTCCTATGAGCTGGCGCTGGGCATGTGCTTCGTCGTGGCGATCCTTCTGGCCAACTCCATGGACCTGATCGAGATCGTAAACGCGCAGCAAAGCATGTGGTTTGCCGTCCTGCAGCCCGTCGGCGCGCTCGTGTTCATGGTCACCACGCTGGCAGAAGTCAACCGGGCGCCATTCGACATGCCCGAGGCGGAGCAGGAACTGGCTGCAGGCTACCACAGCGAATACTCCGGCATGAAGTTCGCCCTGTTCTTCATGGCCGAATACGAGAAGATGATCGTCATCAGCATGATAGCAGCCACCCTGTACTTCGGCGGATATCGTGAGTTCTGGTTCCTCAAGGACACTGCTTTCAGCGTGGATCATTTCTGGTGGCTCGGACCCATCTATCTACTGGCCAAGGTGGTCGTCCTGCTGTTCTTCATGATCTGGATCCGGGCTACGTGGCCCCGTATCCGCTACGACCGGCTCATGGCGTTCGGTTGGAAGGTCCTGCTGCCGCTTTCGATAGCTGTTGTGGTAATCACGGCCTTCGGCATCCTGCTGGCCGACCAGTTGGGCAGCACTTACATTTGGAGCATACCGGTGCTTTCCATACTTGCCGGCGCGATCATGGCCTTCTTCCTAAATCAGTCTCTGCGCAGGAAGGTGGCTCATGCTTAGAGGGCTGGCACGAGGGCTATCCACCACGCTCAAGTCGATGTTCGAGCGGCCGGTGACGGTCCAGTACCCGGAGCAGAAGCGGCAGGTGCGGCCAAGATTCCGCGGACGCCACGTGCTCAAGCGGTATGACAATGGCATGGAGAAGTGCATCGGCTGCTCGCTATGCGCTGCCGCCTGCCCGGCCGACGCCATATTCGTCGAATCAGCCGAGAACACAGACGATAAGCGCTTCTCTCCCGGCGAGCGTTACGCGTCGACATACCAGATCAACATGCTGCGCTGCATCTACTGTGGTTACTGCGAGGACGCCTGCCCCACTGAGGCAATCGTCCTGGGCGACAACTACGAGTTGAGCTTTACAGAACGCCGTCAGGCAATCTACGACAAGAACATGCTGTTGGAGCCGGCTCTTCCCGGGGCAGAGACCACGCCGCAGAAGACCCCGCCCGGCCTGTACACAAGATCGGTACCCGATATGAAGGATCCCACAGACTAAGAAGACAAGGCGGGGCATTGGCAAAATCATCCGGAGGCGGCGGCCGCCGGAAGGAAGGCGGGACGGGCGTGGATATCGAGGTTGGGAAGGAAGTTTCAAAGGACCATCATGAGCATTGAACTTATACTTTTCTTCCTATTGGCCCTCGTTGCCGTCGGAAGTGCACTGGGCATGCTGTTCAGCCGCAGCGCCGTGTATGCTGCACTGTACCTGGTATTGAATTTCGGCACCGTGGCAGTCTTCTATACGCTCTTGAACGCTCCATTCATTGCCATGTCGCAGGTGAGCGTATATGCGGGCGCGATCATGGTGCTTTTCCTTTTCGTGATCATGCTGCTGGGGACTCAGTCCGTGCCATCATCGGAGGTTCTCCCCTGGCAGCGCCCTCTGGCCATTATCCTGGCAATCGTGCTGGCCGCGGAGGCGGGCTACGCCCTATTCACCCGCGCGGCGGTCAGCGGATCGATCCCGCCGATGACGGAGACATTCGGAAGCCCTCAGGCGGTGGGGCGGGCGCTCTTCAATCAGTACCTGCTGCCCTTCGAAATCACGTCGGTGCTGCTGCTGGTGGCGATGATCGGCGCGATCGTATTGACCCGCAAAGAGAAAGGCAACCGCTAGATGGTACCCGTTTCTTACTACGTGGGGCTCTCTGCCATCCTGTTCATCATCGGGGCGCTGGGCGTGCTCATCCGACGGAACCCGCTGGTGATCTTCATGTCGATCGAATTGATGCTCAATGCAGGGAATCTGGCCATGGTGGCCTTCACACGCACGTTCATGGTGCTGGAAGGCCAGATCTTCGTATTCTTTGTAATGACCGTGGCGGCAGCCGAGGTAGCGGTGGGACTAGCGCTGATCGTGACGATTTTCCGCAGCCGCCACAGCATCAACATCGACCTGATGAATACTCTTAAGGGATGATCGGGCGCCGGCTCGGCCCTGGAGACAAGCGATGCACTTGAGCGAAGCAGGCAGCATGGGACTCTTCTTCCTGGCTCCATGGGTGGTGTTCTTTCCGGTGATCGGCCTGCTGGCCAACATCGCCTTGGGACGCCGCTGGAGCGAGAAAACCATTGGGGCAGTGGCAAGCGCGGCCTCCGGGTTGGCGTTCGTGGCCTCGGCACTGCTGGCTCTATCGCTGGCGGCACATCCGGAGCCAGTACGCTGGTTGATCGGGGAATGGATCCACTCCGGCAACCTGCAGCTCGACTGGGTCTTTCGCGTCGATACGCTGTCTGTGACCATGATGCTTGTGGTGTCCGGCGTGGGGACCCTGATCCACGTGTACGCCATCGGCTACATGCACGAGGACGTACGCTTCAAGTCCGACCCCGGGCGTTTCAGGCGTTTCTTCGTGTTCCTCAATCTGTTCATCGCGGCCATGATGATCCTGGTGAGCGGAGACTCATACCTGATGCTGTTCGTGGGCTGGGAAGGCGTGGGGTTGTGCTCGTTCCTGCTGATCGGCTTCTGGTACGAGATGGATACGCTCGGACGGCCCTCGTGGGCGAACTCGGACGCGGCCAAGAAGGCCATGATCGCAAACCGCATCGGCGATTTCGGCTTCCTGATCGCGGCATTCCTGATATTCACCGCGTTCGGCACGCTGCAGTTCGACGGCGTGTTCGAAGCGGCCAAAGGCATCTCGGCCATCAACTCGCCATTGATCGTGATGATCACGCTGTTTCTGCTGCTGGGCGTGACGGGGAAATCGGCGCAGATCCCGTTGTATGTCTGGCTGCCAGACGCGATGGCTGGCCCCACGCCGGTCTCGGCCCTGATCCATGCCGCGACAATGGTTACGGCCGGCGTGTACCTGGTGGCGCGCTCAGCGCCTCTATATGTGGCCGCTCCGCTGGCGCAACTGATCGTGGCAACGGTTGGCGCCATTACAGCATTGTTCGCGGCAACGATCGCAGTCGGGCAATTCGATATCAAGAAGGTGCTGGCGTACTCCACGATCAGCCAGCTCGGGTTCATGGTGGCAGGCGTGGGCATGGGGGCCTTTGCGGCCGGCATGTTCCATCTGGTGACGCATGCTTTCTTCAAGGCGTTATTGTTCCTCTCCGCCGGCTCGATCATCCTCGGGTTGGAACGGGGTCATCATCACCTAGCGCACTCGAAGCGCGGACCTGCGAGCAATAAGCACGAGGAGAGCTTCGATCCGAACGACATGCGCAACATGGGCGGCATGCGCAAGAGCATGCCGGTCACGTTCTGGCTGTACATTATCGGCACGCTGGCGCTGGCCGGCATCCCCCCGTTCGCGGGATTCTGGTCGAAGGATGAAATTCTTGCGGATGCGTTCGGCGAAGGCTTTACGCTGGTGTACTGGCTGCTGACGGCAGCGGCGTTCTTCACCGCCTTCTATATGGGCCGGCAGATATGGATGGTGTTCTTCGGGAAGGCCCGGCACGAGGCGGCCGCCAAGGCAGTGGAGAGCCCTCCGATCATCACCGTCCCACTCATGGTGCTGGCCATCCTCTCCGTGATCGGGGGCGCACTCAATCTGCCGGGACTGCATACGCTCACCGGATGGCTGGAGCACACGATCGCGTTCATCCATCCGGGGGAATTCCAATTCAACGTAGCGTTGATCTCCACGGGATTGGCATTGGGCGCCATCGCGCTCTCGTGGTTCATCTACGGATTGAGGCCCATGAAGGCCGGCCAGCCGGACCCGCTAAGAGTCGCGCTGGGACCCATCTTTACCGGAATGAACCGCAAATGGTTCGTGGATGAGTTCTACCAGGCCGTCGTGCTGAATCCGTACAGGAGATTGTGCCTGTTCCTTTCCGAGGTGATCGAGGGCCGCTTCTGGCACGACTGGTTCCACGAAAAGGTACTGGCTGGAACCTACAACTTCCTGACCCGCATCGCCCTGAACCGATATGCCGATCAGCGCGGAATTGACGGCTTCTTCAACGGAGTCGGCCAGTGGACCAAAGATCTATCTGCCGGAATGCGGCAGATTCAAAATGGATTTGTTCGCAGCTACGCCCTGGCAGTGCTCGTGGGTGTAGTGGCGATGGTGAGTTACCTGGTGCTGAGATGACGATTGTCCGCCGGACCACTAACAAGGAATGATCATGGAATTCTTCTTTCAGCCACTGACGTTGATGACTTTCTTTCCGCTGCTGGGAGTCCTGGCGCTGCTGTTCGTGCGATCGGACAACAAGAATGGGCTGCGCTGGACGGCGCTGGTCACATCGCTGCTCACGTTCGCGATCTCGCTGTGGGTCCTGATCCGCTTTGATGCCTCAAATCCGGACTTGCAGATGGTCGCGCGGGCACCTTGGATTTCCGTGAGCGGCTGGAACATTGAGTACCACCTGGGAATCGATGGGCTCAGCATCCTGCTGGTGCTGTTGACGACGTTCTTAACGCCAATATCGATCCTGTCCACATGGAGTGCGATCGAGGACCGCGTCAAGGACTTCTTGCTCTTCTTTCTACTGCTTGAGACGGGCATGATCGGCGTGTTCCTGGCGCAGGATCTGTTCCTGTTCTACGTGTTCTGGGAGTTCACACTGGTGCCGATGTACTTCCTGATCGGCATCTGGGGCGGCCCACGGCGAATCTACGCGGCGCTGAAGTTCTTCCTGTACACAATGGCAGGATCGATCCTGATGCTGCTGGCCATCTTGTGGCTGGCCGTATACCAGGGCACCTTCTCTGTGCCCGATCTGATCACCAAAGGTGGGATCGATCCGCGCACGCAGCTCTGGCTGTTCATCGCCTTTGCAGCAGCTTTCGCCATCAAAGTACCGATGTGGCCGCTGCATTCGTGGCTGCCGGACGCGCACGTGGAGGCGCCCACGGCCGGCTCAGTCATCCTGGCGGGCGTCCTGCTGAAGATGGGCACGTACGGCTTTCTGCGATTCAACCTGCCGCTGTTCCCACAGGCGGCAGTTCAAGCCGCGCCGGTCATGGCAATCCTTGCCGTGATCGGAATCCTATATGGCGCGGCCGTATCGTACGCGCAGCCGGATGTCAAGAAGTTGGTGGCCTTCTCGTCGGTGAGCCACCTGGGTTTTGTGATGCTGGGCCTGTTCGCGCTCAACCCGCAGGGGATCCAGGGCGGCATCCTGCAGATGATCAATCACGGCCTGAGCACGGGCGCCCTGTTCCTTCTCGTGGGCATCATCTATGAGCAGACGCACACGCGCGAACTGGCAGTGTACGGAGGGCTGTGGAAGATCACGCCGCTGTTTGGCACGATCATGCTGATCGTCTCGCTATCTTCGATGGGGCTACCCGGGCTGAATGGGTTCGTGGGCGAGTTCACCATACTGCTGGGGGCGTTCCGATCGGAGGTATTGGGATCGCCCTGGTACGCCGGGGCCGCTGCGCTGGGTGTGATCCTGGCGGCGGTCTATATCCTGTTCATGTTCCAAAGGATGTTCCTGGGGCCGGAAGGCTCGATCGTCGCTGAGGTTCGCAAGCACGGCCACAACCTGCGCGATCTGAACTGGCGCGAGATCGCCACACTGGCCCCCATCGTGGTACTCATTTTCTGGATCGGCCTGTATCCCGCACCTTTCTTCCGACTGATGGCACCGTCAGTGGATAAGCTGCTGGCGGCATTCAATGCTGCCTCGGTTGCCATGCGATAAGTCGAGATAACTGATGCCGCCGCTGAATTTCAACGCCATCCTTCCGCTCACACTGCTGATCGTGTGGGCATGCCTGCTCCTACTCGTCGATCTCTTTCTGAAGCGCACGAGCGTGACGGCGTTCCTGGCCGCCCTTGGACTGGCACTCACGCTGGGACTAACACTCTCACAAATCGGGTACGACGCCAAGACCTGGAACGGGCCCGGGGCAGTGGTGGTGGACGGCTTCTCAACATTTGTCAACGCGCTGCTGCTGATATCAGGCCTTTTGGGCGTGGCGCTGGCGCACGACTACATCAAGCGGACGGGCATCGAACGCGGGGAGTACTATTCGCTGCTGCTCTTCAGCGTCTGCGGGATGATGCTAATGGCGCAGGCCGCAGACTTGATCATCGTGTTCCTGGCGCTTGAACTACTTTCGATCCCCCTGTATGTGCTGGCGGCATTCGCCCAACCACAAGCTGAATCACAGGAAGCGGGCCTGAAGTATTTTCTGCTGGGCGCCTTCTCCACGGGATTTGTCGTCTATGGCATTGCGTTGGTCTTCGGGGCAACCAGGTCAACAGCGCTGGGAGCGATCGTGTCGGCGGCATCGTCCGGGGCGAATCCCCTGCTGTTGGCGGTAGGAGCGGCGCTCATCCTCGTGGGATTGGGATTCAAGGTGGCGGCGGTGCCCTTCCACATGTGGACACCGGACGTGTATCATGGCGCGCCTTCAGCTGTAACGGCATTCATGGCGTCGGGCGCGAAGATCGCAGGCTTCGCGGCGCTGCTGCGGGTATTTGTGCTGGCCTTCCCGACACTGGCAGCCGAAATGACGCCGATCCTGGCCGTCATTTCAGCGCTGACAATGATCGTGGGAAATGTCCTGGCCATTTCACAGACCAATATCAAGCGGCTATTGGCGTACTCAAGCATAGCGCACGCGGGCTACATCCTAATGGCGTTTGTCCCCTACGGGCAATCCAGCGTGGTTGCCACGTCAGTGGCCGCAGGCCTCTTCTACCTGGTCGCCTACGCAGTGAGCAACTTTGGGGCATGGGCAGCCGTGATCGCGCTCGAAGGGCAGGAAGGCAGGGGGCTGGAGATCAGCGACTACGCCGGCCTGGGCCGGAAGAAGCCTGC
>DATDCZ010000166.1:0-11824 GCA_036524055.1 Anaerolineales bacterium
AGCTCTCTCCGTGGCAACCGCGAGGGGGTGCCTGGATTCATCATACCAAAGAATCGGGCGATGCGGCCGCGTGGAACGAAGCCGGGAGCCGGTCTAGAACCATTTATAGAAGAGGGCAAACAGGACGCTGGCTACGAAGCAGGTCAGCAGCATGACGGGAAAGCCGCGGCGCAGCCAGAGGCGCGGCGTGATACGGTGGCGCGTGCGCTCGGACAGACCCGCGACGATCATATTGGCGGTGGAGCCGATGATGGTGCCATTTCCGCCGAAACCCGCGCCGAAGGCGAGGGCCCACCACAGAGGTCCGATGTCCACGCCGTTCTCTCCGAGGCCATGGATAATGGGAATGAGAGCAATGGTGACAGGAATGTTATCCACCACGGCGGACAAGATGGCCACGATCCAGATGATGGCGACTCCAAAATAGACCGGCGCAATGGCATTGGCGCCGTGTGCCAGATCTACGACCAGGTCCCACACTCCGGCGGCCTCCAGACCGCCGACCATGATGAACAAGGCGCCGAAGAAGATCAGGACGCTCCACTCGATGCGTTTCAGCAGCTCGTTGATGTCGGGTTGAAGCCAGACCATGGCGGCCCCGGCTGCGGCCATGGCGATGAAAGAGGGGCTCAGGTGAAGCACTGGGTCAAGCAGGAAGAAGAGGACCGCTGCCCCGAGGACGACCAGCAAACGGCGCGCATTCCGTGGTTCGTTGAGGGCGTCGCGGGGAGTCATCCGCATGAGAGCGCGGACATTGCGAGGTCGACGCGAAAGGTCACGGCGGAACATGTACAAGAGGAGCAGGAGCGCAAAGGCCCAAACAACGGCGACTACCGGAAGCGCGTGCGTAAGAAAATCCGTGAAGGATAGATTGGCGGCGGATGCGATCAGCACGTTGGGTGGATCGCCGACCAATGTGGCCACGCCACCGGTGTTCGAAAGGAGCGCTTCGGCCAGGAGATATGGAAGGGCACTGATGCCGAGAATTTCGCAGATCAGAATCGTCACGGGGGCGATCAGCACCACGGTGGTGACGTTATCCAGGAACATTGAAACCACGCTGGTGATGCCCCCCAGCAGGATGAAAAGCCGCACCGGGCGACCGCGCGAGGCCTGTGCGGCGGAAACGGCCACGTACTGGAAGAAACCAGTCGGCTCGAGCATGGCCACGAGGAGCATCATCCCAAGGAGCAGGCCCAGGGTGGGGAAGTCGATTGCGCGGATGGCGGCCTCCTCGGAGTAGAAGCCGAGCAGGCGACCGAGGAGAACCATCAGACCCGAAGCCGCGACGGCGGTGATGGAGCGATGCATTTTCTCCGTGAAGATGACGGCCAGGGTGAGGATGAACAGCAGCGTTGAAAGGCCAGCCGCGGCGGTCATTTCTTTTCAATCTTGGCCCAGAGCGCGAGGATGGCCCGGCCAACGTCCACCCGCGACGCAATACCGGCCAGTTTGCCGTCAGCAGCGACGACAATCAGATCATGAACGTTGTGTTGCAGCATCAATGCGTAGGCCCGCAGGAGACCGCAATCCTCAGGCACCGTGATCGGCGGCTTCATCAACTTCCGGATGGGCCGCGCCAGGGCAGCGGCAGATGGACGCGTGTCCTCCACGGCACCGAAATCGTGGACGAAGTCGACATCCGAGATGATCTTGACGAAATCAGGCAGCTCAAGCGTGAGCATATCCTGAAGACCGACAACCCCGATCGGCTTGCCGGTCTTGTCGAGCACCGGGAGCATTCCGGCATGCTGCCTCACGAAGATATGCGCCGCATCGCCAATTGTGGCGTCGGCATGAATGGAAATGACCTCACGTTTCATATACTTGGAGATCTGCATGGCTGATCCTCCGGGTCTCAATGACCTTATACCACGCCAGGAAGTCGTGGGCGTGATACCGCGAATCGCTCCCGCAAAGATGATTAGGTGGGCTTAGGCACTGACTACGCAGGGCGCGGGGTCCGTGACTGTTACTGGCGAGCCGTTGGGGAACAGTATCTCAGTAGATTCGGCGGCGCGTATGATGCGCATACCGCCGAAGGCGATCGTGACCGGCCATGGGAATGGATTCTTCCCCTCCAAACGAACGCTGGTTGGAGAGAGGACCTGGACCCCGAGCGTCTTGAGGAAGAGACCAACGGGTGCGAGGCCCACAAGTGAATTGCGCTCGCCAAGGCCGCTGCCGGTCACTGCGTGATAGCGTTCATGGAAGGCATGGCTGCGCTTGAGGCAGCTGACGATCGCGCCCATCAGGCGCGTGACAAGGCGCGCGGCTTCGTCACGGAAGCCATAGGTCAGCAATCCTTCGCCCACCAGGTTGTTCCACGGAAGGTGTACACCCATTGCCAGTGCCTCGGCCTCTTCCTGTTCCCGCGTTCCGAGCCGGGCGGTCGAGGGTGAGGCCGGCAAGGCAGGGATGCCAAACGGCCGGTCGAAGCCTGCAGCCGGATCGAAGAGATGATCGACCATTGCGCGGGCGTGGTCGGGATCAGGAACCCGCGCCCAGAGCGGCGTGAAGAGGGTGATGTCCTCGCCGCCAGTGTCCACAATGCGCACGACAAGCCGGTCCTGTTCGTTGAGGCCGCTAACCACGACGCGCTCCACCTTGCCATACACCAATTCGCTGACAGCCACCAATCCCCCCGACCTCCACTGGAAGCTGCGGGCCTCCACCTGCTCGCTCTGGGGATTCCCGGCGGCGGGTGGTTCTTGATCGCCGCGGGCCATGCGCCTGCCATTTGCGCGAGCAGGGACATCGCTGCTCCCGAATATCTCCACCGTCGGCCGGGTGGTGGCCGCGGCCTTGGTGTGTACTTGAAGCAAGAGACGGACGGGCTCATCGCACACGGGCCGACGCGGGATGATCTCCCCTGGGCCCTTCCGGCTGCCGACAAGCCTATCGGTCCATGAGGCACCGGTGCGCCGGTCGCGATACGAGTAACGCGATAGGCGCTGATCCCATGCTGCGGCAAGTGATGCCGTCAGCTGCGACGTACGCTCCAGCAGCGCGGTGAATTCCTCGGTGCGGCCGAGCTTATCTGCAATATTCGTCAGAGCGGAGGCTTCACGTGAGAGCAAAGACTCCAACTCCGGATTCACGAGAGATCGAATGTTCAAGGCCTGCGACCATGGATACCAGGCATCAAAGAGCGGATTCTCGTCAAGGCCGGTTTCCAGGACGTGTTCCCACTCAGGCACGCCGTCACCGTCACGATCACGCTCTGGACTGAACCAGGATTGGAAGAACGCCATGAGCCGCGGAAAGGCCTCGCCTAGAAACGTTTCATCCTGAGTCTGCTCGAAGTAATCCCAGGTCAGGCTGGCCAAGAGAGGCGCGGCGAGGAACCTGGAGCGTTGCCCCGCGATCCCGGGCCTGGCGTCGATGCTGCCATCCTCTGCCTGCACGCTGAGGAAATTCTTGATCAGCCCGCGGCGGAGATCCGGGGAGGCGGGCAGCAGACTGGCAATGTAGTAGGCATCGAAGGGCGTTTGCCCGCTCCAGGATGGTGGATAGTCTGATCCATCGCCTTTGCGGCTGAAGCCGTTGTCGGGTGTGCGAGTGCGCACGAAAGACGGCTGTGGAAGGTGCTGACCACCCGGCAGAAAGTAACCGAACATTGACCTTTGGGAAAGCGTCAGGGCGGCGTCCCAATCCGGATCTCCGGTTTGGATGTCAAGGATCTGGTGCGCGTTCAGCAGCTCTATGCGGGCCCGCTCCGCATCCCAATTTCGCGCGGTGAGGCGTCGCGCCGATTCAAGGGATTGGGCCTCGGATGCGTCAGCTGCGCAAGCCCAGGTAACGGTGCGGATGGCGCCGGCTTCAAAATCCAGGCCCAGATGCAGTGCAGGATGCGGCCCCGCCCCCTGTTTGGGTCCGCCGGTCATGAAGACCACCGGCTGGAGCCCCCCGGTCGCACCCGAAAGCACGCGCGTCATTTGCTGCTGTCTGGGGAAGCCAAGGGCCTTGCCCTCCAGCGGCTTAAGCGCGCCGCACAGCTCAAAATCAACGTGGCGCGGGAAGGCTGTGAGGTTGGCGAATGTCAGGCGACAAGCCGCGGCGTGCGAGTCCGGAATCCAGAATTCAGCGGTGACCGCGATGCCCTCAACGGGAACAAATCGGAGCGCCATGAAGTTGGAATAGAAGCGAAGGAGACGCGGCGCCTCGTGAAAGCCGGACGGGTCAGCTACGCTCTTGCCAGCCTCCGCGAAGCGAAAGAACAGACGCATGCTGCGCGCTCTCAGGCCGTAGGTGGTGCTCAGGGACAGGCCCGGCGGCTCACCGCCGTCGAGGCTGAGCTCCCAGATGTGGTCATTCAGGTAGTCACGATTGCCGAAGCGCGAATCAGCGCTCAATACGAGAGAGAGCGGATCCCCCTGCCCCAAAGACCAGTCACGCATGGCGTAATTGTACGGTTAGAGACGATCAGGGTCAAAGGGTATAATGCCATTCCCAACCAACGATTTGTGATTCGGGATCGGCAAATCCCTCTGCAAGATCCGGCTGGCGATCAATTCAGCGCTGCTAGGAAAAATCGAAAGGTAGAGGCAAGGCCCCATGGGACGCTATTTTGAGGAGTTCGTCGTGGGAGAAACGATTGTGACTGAAGCGCGGACGGTGACCGAGCACGACATTCTGACGTTCGCCGACCTTACCGGAGACAACAATCGGATCCACACGGACGCCGAATTCAGCAAGGCCGGACCTTTCGGCCGGCAGGTTGCACACGGATTGCTCGGCTTGTCCTTCATGATGGGACTGGCATGGCGCACGGGCTTCCTGGATGGGACCGTGTTGGCCTTCCGCGAGATCAACGAATGGAAATTCATTAAACCGGTCTTTATCGGGGATGTGATCCACGCCGAACTCAACGTACTCGAAGCCAAAGCACTCCCGCGGATCGGCGGAGGGTCGGTGTTGCTGCAGGCGGAGCTCAAGAACCAGGCCGGGGACGCGTACATGCGGGGTAAGTTGAATGTACTGGTCATGTCGAAGTCCGGATAAGCCACGTATGCCTGTGCGCGCCGGCGATGAACGACAAATAACTGAACGGTTCGAGAGCCGGTGGTTGGATGACTGACGACCCGCGCGAGAAATTCCGGAAACTAATCAAGTCCGAGGAAGAAACCCAGGCCGAGCCTCCAGTTCAGCCTGCGCGCCAGGTTGATCGGACCTTGCCTCCGATGAAATTCCCGGCTTTGGACAAGGACAATATGCCGCTGCCGCGACGCGTCAGCGAGACCGATGTCGGTGGTACGCGCGTCACCCCCGCGGCATTTGATATAAAGACCAGCCCTCGCAGCACTGTCACCGGCGGCACGAAACCACCTGCCGGGCCGTCTGATCCTCTCAAGGCGCTGCGAGAGTTCGCCGGTCGCGGGTGCGTCATCAAGGCAGTGATCCTGCTGCTGTTCGTGGCGGTGATCCTCGGTCTGTGCATGGCCTCTGCGGCGTTGTATGAGTACTACTCGATCGCGAGCGCCCTGCCGTCGGTGAGCGACCTGAAGCAGCGTTCATCACAATTCGAGACCACGCGCATTCTGGATCGCAACGGCAACCTGTTGTACGAGATCGTCGACCCGAATGCGGGCCGGCGCACGTACGTGCCGTTGGACAGGATTTCGCCCAGCCTTGTAGCGGCGACCATCGCCACCGAAGACAAGGAGTTTTACAGCCATCCGGGGTACGACCTGTTCGCGATCGCGCGGGCGCTGTGGCAGAACTATGTGAGCGGTGAAACGGTATCCGGCGCCTCTACGATAACCCAGCAGATGGCGCGTTCCATCCTGCTCAGCCCCAGCGAACGCTCACAACGCACGTACCTGCGCAAGGCGCGTGAGATCATCCTGGCGGCAGAGATCACGCGCCGCTACACGCGAGATGAGATCCTGGAGATTTACCTGAACGAGATCTACTACGGCAACCTGGCATACGGGGTGCAGGCCGCCGCTGAGACGTACTTTGGAACCAGTGCTGAGAACCTTACCCTGGCGCAGGCGGCATTCCTGGCGGGCCTGCCGCAATCGCCGTCCGTCTACGATATCCACACGAACCGCGACGCCACTCTGGCGCGGGATCAGCAGGTGTTGAGCCTGATGCTGGCGGCAAGCTACGAGCAGGGATGTATCCATGTGAGCAACAGCGCCGAGCGCATATGCGTGGACGCGGACAAGGCGGCCCAGGCATACGCCGAGGTTCGCGACTTCAACTTCCCCTCGCCCGACTTCAACATGCGCTTCCCGCATTGGGTGAACTACGTCAGGTCCCAGCTCGAGCTGCAGCCTAACTACGATCCGCAAAGCTTCTACCGGGCCGGCTGGACGGTGCAGACCACCCTCGACCCAACCCTGCAGGAGCAAGCGCAGCAGATGGTGACGGCCCAGGTCGCGAACCTGGAGGCGAACAACGCGCACGACGGCGCGCTGGTGGCCATAAAGCCATCGACCGGAGAAATCCTCGCGATGGTGGGCTCTGCCGACTACTATAACGAGGCCATCTCCGGCCAGGTAAACATGGCTGTTAGCGCCACACGCCAGCCGGGCTCGGCGATGAAGCCGGTCAACTACGTGGCCGCCTTCGAAAAGGGCTGGACGCCGGCGACATTGATCTGGGATGTGCCCTCGGAGTTTCCGCCCTCAGGCGACCCCAACGATACGCGCGAGCCGTACAAGCCCAACAACTACGACGGCAAATTTCACGGCCCGGTCACGGTGCGCACCGCGCTGGCGAACTCATTCAACGTGCCGGCAGTGAAGACGCTGCAGTTTGTAGGCGTGTACGGCCCAGGCGGCATGGTGGAGATGGCCAAGCGCCTGGGGTACACCTCGCTCACCCGGGATGACTATGGGCTTGCATTGACCCTGGGGGGCGGCGATGTGAGCTTGCTGGAGATGGTGCAGGCGTACTCGGTGTTTGCGAACAACGGTGTGAAGATCCCGCCGGTGTCGATCCTCAAGATCACGGATTACCAGGGCAAAGTGGTCTACGAATACCAACCACCGCAGGGTGAGCAGGTGATCCGGCCTGAGCATGCCTACCTGATCACCTCGATCCTGTCGGACAATGAGGCCCGATCCTGGATGTTCGGGCGCAACTCAGCGCTCAACCTTTCATTCCCGGTAGCGGCAAAGACGGGCACCACCAACGATTTCCGCGACAACTGGACGATGGGGTACACCCCCGACCTGGTCGTGGGCGTATGGGTGGGCAATGCGGATTACACGCCGATGCTCAATACCACCGGCACAAGCGGCGCGGCGCCGATCTGGTCGCAGTTCATGGAGATGGCGGCGCCGTACGTGGCAGGCGGAGCCACCTCACCTTTCAAACGCCCGGACGGCATCGTCGACAAGGTGATCTGCAGCCTCTCGGGCACGGAGCCATCCCAATGGTGCAAGAGCGAGCGCAGCGAGATATTCGCGGCCGATCAGGGACCGCTGCCCTCGAGCCAGGACCTGCGGCGCGAGGTGAAGCTGGATACGTGGACCGGCCTGGAAGCCTCGGATCAATGCGGTGAGGCCAGTGAGCGGACAGTAGTGATCAACGTGAAGGATGAATGGGCGCGCAAGTGGTTCGGGACGCGCGATGGCCGCAACTGGCTGGAAGACAATGGCTTCGGCTCGCCTCCGGTCTACGCGCCGGAACGCGAGTGCCGCAGCAGCGATCCGCATGCGACGATGGAAATCAATGTCCAGGACGGTCAGGTGGTTTCGCAACCGGTGCTGGCGCTTCAGGGAACCATGGATGCCACGGGCGGCTTCAAGTCATGGCTGCTGGAATTCGGGTTGGGCGCAAACCCCGACGGATGGACAACGCTGGCCGAGGGAAACCAGCCGGTTAACAACGCATCGTTCTTCAACTGGGATTTGTCCAACCTCTCCAACCAGACCGTCACTCTGCACCTCTATATACAGGGCGAGGATGGGTTCGCCGAGAAGAAGGTGCATTTCGTGCTGGCACTGCCCACTCCAACCCCGCCTCCAACGGGAACAGCGGTGCCACCGACCGCCACTTGGACCAGCGCACCGCCCACCGCGACGGATACGATCCAGCCGCCCACCGCTGAGCCGCCCACTGCAGCGCCGACGGAAACGCCGACACCGTGATGGAGCCACGCTCCGAGTCGCGATAGGCAAGCCGCGCTTGGCGGATCGATCATAGCGGGCGCTGTTAGAGTTAACGGCTGCCCAGACCTCCCGATTGCGCATGAATTCACGGGTAAAGACGGGTTCCGGGGACGGAAGTGGTAGAATTCCGGCTCGCACTTACGGAACAAGAAAAGACTGAGAGGAACGATGTACATAGATCCATCAAGCGGCGGAGTGTTGTTCCAGGCGCTTGCAGCAATCTTCGTGGCGGTAAGCGGTGTAGTACTGGTGTTTTCGGGCAGGATCAAGGCATACCTGGCGCAGATGCGACGCAAGTCGCGCGAGGGGAAGAAGGACGGCGAGGCCGAGAAATAAGCGCGGGCGATAGGTGCCCGGCCACATGCAGTGAACACCGGGACACAAAGGAACCGACGGCAGGGAGCGCCTGCCTTGAGGCTAATCCTTTGTGTCCGATGTGTTGTATCAGGGGAATGGCGGCGGGAAATCACAGGGAAGCAGAATGCGCACGATCATCGTAGGATTTGACTCGTTCGATCCGGGGGTATTTGAGTCCCTGCATGAGGCAGGGAAGATGCCTAACCTTTCCAGGTTTGTGGAGCAAGGCGGATATTCGCCGCTGGAGGTGTGCTCGCCACCCCAGACGGAAGTGAGCTGGACGAGCATCGCCACTGGTGTGGATCCGGGCTCGCACGGTGTGTTCGATTTCGTTCACCGAGACCCTCAGACGTATATCCCCTATGTCTCGCTGCTGCCGACCAAGCAGACCGTCGTCGGGGAGCAGTTCCTGCCTCCGTATACGACCAAGACCCTCTTCCATGAGGCGGCCGAAATGGGGTATCCGGCCACGGCCCTCTGGTGGCCGGCGCTCTTCCCGGCACGACCTGAACTGCCGGTGGCAACCATCCCCGGGCTGGGAACGCCAGACATCCGCGGCCAACTGGGTGTCGGCACGTTTGTGACGACCGAAGCCCGGCCGATGAAGAAAACCAAGTTGATCGCCCTCAGGTCAAGCGGCAAAGGGCGATTCGAGGCTGACCTGGAAGGGCCGAACGTCAAGGCCAAAGAAGGCATGCGACCGGCGCTGCTGCCACTAGTACTCGAACTGATGGATGCGAAATCCGCTGCGCTGACGATCGGGGATCAGAAGCTGACGCTGCAGCTCGGGATGTGGAGTCCCGTGTTCGAACTGAAGTTCAAGGCCGGGTTTGCCTTCACGGTGCACGCGGTGACGCAGGTGATCCTGACGGAAATCAACGAACGGGTGAGTCTGTACTTCGTCCCGCTGCAGATCCATCCGCTTCACGCGCTGTGGCACTACGCCACACCTCCGGGCATGGTGAAAGACGCCTGGAAGGTGAGCGGCGGATACCTGACCCTGGGTTGGCCGCAGGACACGAACGCGCTGGAGGATGGGTGCATCAGCGATGAACAGTTCATCAGCCTGTGTGACAGCATTTTTAGCTCACGCAAGCGCATCTTCTACCACCAACTCGACGGCTTCAAAGAGGGTGTACTAGCAGGCATCTTTGACTGCCTGGATCGCGTGCAGCACATGTTCACACGCAGCAACTCCAACGTGGTGCACGACTGGTATATGCGCCTGGATGCCTTTGTTGGCGAATTGCAGCAGCACATTGCAAAGCTGGGCCTGGAGGATCACAGGCTGCTGATCCTTTCGGACCACGGCTTTAAGACCTTTGAGCACAAAGTGCATCTCAACCACTGGTTGACCGGCAACGGTTATATGGCCTTGAAGAGCCACAGCCAGGCACCTGAGTTGAAGGACGTGAACTGGGCGGAGACGCGTGCCTATGCCCTGGGTTTGAACAGCATGTACCTGAACGTGGCGAACCGCGAGGGGCAGGGCATCGTGACGCCGGAGCAGATCGAGCCGCTGCTGGATGAATTGAAGACGCGCTTGCTCAACTGGAAGACCGACGATGGCAAACAAATCTTCAGCCGGGTGCTGCTAAAACACGAGGCATTCACTGGGCCATACGCCCGTTTCGGGCCGGATCTGGTGATGGGCTATGCACCCGGTTTCAGGGCGTCCTCGGAGACGGGTCTGGGGAAGTCGGCCGCCACCTCGCTGGAGCCCAACCGCGACCACTGGGGTGCGGATCATTGCATTGATTCAGAGAAGGTGCCGGGGGTGTTGTTCGCCAACCGCGATATCAAGAACATGCCAGGATTGTCGTTCCGGGATATACCCTTCCTGGCGCTGGGCAAGCACCTGGACCAGTCCTATATCAAGCCGCCGTCGCAGATCGGCGCGCAAGGGCAGAAGGATCTCGAGGAAAGGCTGAAGGGCCTGGGTTATCTCTAGTCTGCGATCGGCGATCAAGCACAGTCATTTCGTGAGATCCCGGAAATGAGAACTCGCTCGGCTCCCCTGAGGGGCCGGGCGAGTTGATCCAGAGGACATATTGTGGCTAAGAGGTCTTAATCCTATGTCACGTCACCTTGGGCCGGGGCGTACTCGTCCAGAAGGCGCTCGATCTCGTGCGCCTTCTGGATTAGTTCGCTGCTCTCAAAGTCACGAATCTCGAAGAGCGGGGTAGTTGCGCGTAGAGCTCAGGCAATTCCAGGATCTCGGCGATCTGCTCATGAATCCATCTGTTGCAGGCGATGGGATACGTCCTGCGGGAGATGAAAAGTGCCTGCAGGAACTCCTGGTAGGCTTTATAGGGGATCGAAGGGTTGGAAGTAGAGGCCGTGCTCCACGTACAATGGAGTGCACCTAGGTCAAGAGCGCCTTGAGTACAAAGTCTGTGAGCGCCGCGGAACCTGCACCGAAGATCAGCGCACCTATCACAGCGGTGGAGTCACCTTCAGAGGGCTCAGCGCCAGACCGGCTCGCCATCACCCACGCCATGCGGCTTCCCAAGGTCCCGACGGCAACGCCGACCGCCAATGCGACGGCGGCATACATGATATTGGAAGCAGTGAGCCAATCTGCGAAGTGCCCTGGCAGCAGCTCGAGCCCCAGCACATGCAGCAACAGTCGGAAGCCCAGGAAGCCAACGATTCCGCCGGCCGCGCCGGAAAACAGAATGCCGGCGGAGACTGGTGGCAATGAAGGACTTTGCTGCCAGGCGGGCCGGATCGCAGCGTGCGGCGTCATTGCCATGCCCGAAATGGGCGGCGCTTGGAGCGTCGACGAACGCGGTGAAGGCTGAGGGGTATGTTGCGCAATAACCGGCTCCGTCCGGGTTTTCAGATTGTCAGGCGGGGGCTCGAATTCAAAACCTCGATCTTCCAGGGCTGCGTTGCCGCGCGGCAAGTTTAGCCAATCGAGAATCTGGGCGGCCTCATCGCTGACCTTCTCATCCGGATCGTCCAGCGTGAAGGCAAGAAAATCCAACGCCTCACTATCCCCGAGGGCGGCAAGCGCCTCGGCTGCCTCCATGAGCGCGTACGTATCAGACTCCGTCTCAAATATGGTCTTCAAGCCGTCCTCGTCGCCCAAGCGCCAGAGCTCCTGGATCCGCGGGTTCACGTGCTCATCGATGGCCTGAGAGTCGGGGTCGCCTGAAACATCGTCGGTGGGCGGGGGAGCTCCCAGGCGGTCAGTGAGGACCTCCTCAAGCACCTCCAGGGCCCGGCTTGACCACCGCGACTCGTCGTGATGGTGCCACAGGCCGATCAGTTCGTCTGTATCACGGCCATTCAGATCGTCAAATAGCTGCTCGCGGGTTGCATTGGAGTCGGGGGCG
>DATDCZ010000167.1:0-19875 GCA_036524055.1 Anaerolineales bacterium
ATAGCGGTCTGCAACGCGCGAGAACTCGTTTGCCACCGCGATGTTCACATCCCGGTAGGTATTTTCCATCAGCTTGATGAGCTCCGCTGTCGTGGCATCCGTCTCTAGGATCTCTCCGCTGACAAAGAGTCGGTAGAGCTCAGCAGCGCGTCGTCCTGATTCAGGTGTCACGCCGCCGACGACACGGGCGTTCTCCTTCAGCTCGCGCAGGATCTGCCCAGGAAGCACTCGTTCGGGCGAATAGGCAAGGTAGAAATCGCTCCCGGCCTTCATGCCCGACCTTTCAAGGATCGGTGCGACGATATCCACGGTCGTTCGTGGCGGGGAGGTGGATTCCAACAGGACGAGATTTCCCTGGCGCAGGACTGGCACGATGGATTCGGCTGCCGCCCTGACCGCGCGCAAGTCTGCCAGCTTGTAGCTGCGATCCTCATGCTTGCCGACCTTGTCGTCGTGGAACGGAGTGGGTACCGCAATGATGAACGCATCGGCTTCGGCTGGTCTGTCAGCTACCGTCATCTTGCCGCCATCCATCGCCGACCGATACATATCGCGTAGGCCCGGCTCGTGAAGGTGGATCTCACCTCTGCGCAGCGTCTCGAGCACACGCTGGTTGACATCCACACCCAGCACCGCCACGCCCTGCGCCGCCAGCGTGGAAGCCGTAGGCAAGCCTATGTAGCCCAGGCCGATCACACATACTCTGTTGAAATTCAAGGAAGGCTCCTGCAAGGCCCCCGCAGTTGAAAACCGCTTCGCGAACTACTCAAGCTCGTGACCTGACGGGCTGTGTGCATGAGGTCGTACGCGGGGCGGCGTCATTATACACCCCTGAAACTCGCCGCCCCTCCGGGCGTATATCCGTGTGGAAGGCCAACGGGCTTATAATGGCAATTGGCCTTCATCAAGGAGGCCGAATGGATTTTCTGCTGAACCCCAGCATTGCCTACCTCATACTTGTAGCGGCGATCATGTTCACTCTCTTGGCGATCATGACGCCGGGTACCGGCCTCGCTGAGATCGTGGCGGTCTTTGCCCTGCTCTTGGCGGGCTACGCCGTCTACCACCTTTCATTCAACTGGTGGGCACTTGTCATCCTGGTCTTGAGCCTCATCCCGTTTCTTTATTCGATCCGTGCGCCGCGGCGAGGGATCTGGCTGGCTCTTTCGATTGTCGGATTGACGGTTGGATCAGCCTTCTTCTTTCCCGCGCCGCAGGGGCTGTTTGCTGTCAATCTTCCATTGGTGATCATTACGACTGTCGCCTACAGCGCCTTCCTGTGGTTTGCCGCCCGCAAGGTGGTCGAGCTCGCCATGGTGCGACCGGTGCATGACCTTTCCGGGCTGATCGGACAAAAGGGGGAGGCCAAGACTGCCATCGAAGAGGAGGGTTCGGTGCAGGTAGCGGGGGAGTTGTGGTCCGCACGCAGTGAGAAGCCCGTGCAAACCGGGACCATGGTCAAGGTCATCGGGCGCGACGGCTTTGTGCTCATTGTGGAGCAAGTCGCCAAATGAAGGGCGGTCTGTCACGAAGCTAGCTCAAGGAGAGCGAATGGATACAGTCACACCATTGTTGTGCGGTATTGCGGCCATCGTGCTGGTGGCGATCGTTCTGATTGCGAACGCCATCCGCGTGGTGCCCGAGTACCAGCGTCTCGTCGTGTTCCGGCTGGGTAAAGTGCTCGCCAAACCTGCGGGTCCTGGCTTGGTTTTCCTTATCCCCATCATCGACCGTCCGGTGCGCGTGGATCTGCGCGAACAGGTCCGTGAGGTTCCGCATCAGACGGCCATCACGAAGGACAACGCGCCTATCTCCATTGATTTCCTGTGGTACTACAAGGTGGTGCAGCCGGCCGAGTCTGTGTTGAACGTGCAGAATTTCGAGCTGGCCGCGGCTGGCATTGCGACCACCACGTTGCGAGCTGTGATCGGCGGCATCCCCTTGGACGAGGTGCTCTCCGAGCGTGAGCACATCAACACCATGCTGCGCACGCGCTTGGATGAGGTCACGGAACGCTGGGGCGTCAAGGTCACCAACGTTGAGATCCGCGAGATCATCCCGCCGCGCGAGGTCCAGGAGGCCATGAACCGCCAGATGTCTGCCGAGCGCATCCGCCGCGCAGTCGTGACCGAGTCCACCGGTACGCGCGAAGCCGCCATCAACGTGGCTGACGGCGACAAGCAGTCCAACATCCTGAAGGCCGAGGGCCAGAAGCAGGCGGCCATCCTGAATGCTGAAGGCGAGCGCCAGGCCCAGCAGCTCAAGGCCGAGGGCTTTGCCATCGCCCTGCAGAAGATCTTCGAGACGGCCAAGGGCGTCGATCAGAACACCATGACACTGCAATACTTCGAGGCCCTCAAGCGTATAGGCGACGGTGCCAGCACCAAGTACATCTTCCCGCTTGAGTTCACCAGTATGGTCGAGAAGTATCTGTCAGGAGACAAGAAGTAACCGCTCCATAACTCCTTCGGATTGGGAGAAGTACGATCGGAGCCTCCCCTTGGGGAGGCTCTGTTCTTGGTGCAGCAGAGGATCCCGCGTGGAAATACGCACGGCGACAATTCTCGATCTGGCAGCCCTGACAAAGTTGGAACAAGCCTGCTTCGGGCCGGACGCGTGGCCATTCCTGGATCTCATTGCGGTGCTCACATTTGCCGATGTTGTTCGCCTCAAGGCGGTGCAAGACGGCCAAATGGTCGGCTTCGCAGCCGGCGATCCCCGTCCCGGCGAAGGTTTTTCCTGGATCGCCACCATTGGCGTCGTGCCTGAATTCCGCCGGCGCGGCATCGCCCGCGATTTGCTGCGCGCCTGCGAGTCCCGCCTCCAGACCCCCAGGCTGAAGCTTTCGGTGCGTGCATCAAATGACGCCGCCATCCGGCTATACGAGCAGGAGGGCTATGCGCGCGTGAACGTCTGGCAGAACTACTATAGGGACGGCGAGGCAGCCATCGTGATGGAAAAAGTGCGGGCGTTATAATCAGCCGCCGTGTCAGAACAGATTTCCATGTTGCCTGAGCTGATTCAGACGCAAGAGTCCTTGGCGAGGCTAGTAGAGGATCTCGGCAGGCAGCCGCGCCTCGCCGTCGATACGGAATCAAATAGCCTGCATGCTTATCGTGAACGCGTGTGTCTGATCCAGTTCTCAATACCTGGGCGCGACATTATCGTGGATCCCCTGGCGTTGGAGCATGTTGGCTCGCTCGGCGCGGTCTTCTCCGATCCGGGTATTGAGAAGGTCTTCCACGCCGCCGAGTATGACATCCTGTGCCTGCGCCGCGATTTCGGCTTTGAATTCTCCAGCATTTTTGACACGATGCAGGCTGGGCGCATCCTTGGCCGCAAAATGGCCGGCCTCGATCGACTGCTGGAAGAGAAGTTTGGCGTCAAGGTGAGCAAGCGCCTGCAGAAAGCAGATTGGGGCGTGCGCCCCCTTTCGCGCGAGTCGCTTGAATATGCCGCTCAGGATACTCATTATCTGATCCCGCTCAGGGATATGCTGGAGATCGACCTTCGCGAAAGGGGCCTCCTCGAACTGGCGCAGGAAGACTTCCGCATGGCCTGCAACAGCCGCAACCACCTGGGTGGGACCGAAACGGCGTCGCCCGCCTGGGTGCGTTTCGGCGCGCGGCGCGACCTGGCGCCTCAGGATCTGGCAGTCCTGAAGGAGCTCTCCGATTGGCGGGAGTCCACGGCGGAACGGCTGGACCGTCCACCTTTCAAAGTGATGAGCGATGAACGGCTCATCGAGATCGCGCGGGCGAAGCCCACATCCATGGACGCCCTTGCCGCCGCGGGCGTTGCTGAGAGGCAAGTACATCAGTGGGGGACAGGTTTGATCCAGGCCGTGGAACGTGGTCTGCAAAGCCCGCCACTGCACCGGGCACGTCCGCAAACACCCAGCGCCGCCTTTCTTAAGAGGCTCGAGCTGCTCAAAGAGTGGAGGAAGAAGGAAGCCGCCGGCATGGATGTCGAGTCCGACGTCGTCCTGCCGCGCGCTCTGCTACTGGCGCTGGCCGACCGCGGTCCCCAGGATTTGGAAATCGTCATGCAGCCATCACCGTGGCGGCTCAAGCGTTTTGGTGCGCAGATCGTTACCGTGCTCCAGCGCGTTCCAGCGGGATGACGCGGCTGCCGGCCAGAGCACAACCCGGGAATGCCAGAACAGCTTACAGTGGTTGTCAGGAGATAAGATGCGTATCAGCTTCCATGGCGCCGCGCAGACCGTAACGGGCTCGCAGCACCTGCTTGAAATCAACGGCTCCCGGCTCCTTCTGGAATGTGGTCTTTACCAGGGTCGCCGCGAGGAAAGCAACCGGCGTAACCGCGAATTTCGCTATGATCCTCGCACGGTGGATGCCGTCATCTTGTCCCATGCTCACATCGACCACAGCGGAAATCTGCCCAACCTTGTGAAGCAGGGGTTTGGCGGTCCGATCTACACCACCGGCGCCTCCGCGGATCTTAGCGACATCATGCTTCGCGATTCCGGCCATATTCAGGAATCGGATGCGGAGTTCCTGAACCGGAGGCTGCGCAAAGGCGAATCCCCCGTCCAGCCGATCTATACCCAGGCCGACGCTGAGCGCGTCGCGGGTCACTTTCATTCGGTGGGCTACGAACAGCCGTTCGAACCGATCAAGGGTGTGACCGCCCGGCTCTTCGAGGCGGGACACATACTCGGTTCCGCAGGGATGCTCCTGGAAATTGAGGAGCATGGGCGTCGCGTGCGCTTCTGGTTCTCAGGCGATATCGGTCGCTTTCGTTTGCCCCTGCTGCGGGATCCGGTCTTGCCTGAACCGGTGGATTACCTCTTGATGGAATGCACCTACGGCGACCTGTCGCATAACGATCCGGAAGAGGCCTATGCCGGCGTCCGCAGTGTCGTCTCGAAAACCGTGAAACGCGGCGGCAAGATCATTGTTCCTTCCTTTGCGGTTGGCCGCACGCAGGAGCTCGTCTTCGATCTCAATCGCATGATCGCCGAAGGCGAGATCGGCCCGGTGCCGGTCTATGTAGATAGCCCGCTGGCGGTGAACACGACCGACGTATTTCGACGGCATCCGGAATGTTTCGATGCTGAAACCAACGAGTTCATCCGCAACAATCACCACGCAGCTCTTGAATTCCAGGGATTGAGGTACGTCCGCTCTGTGGAAGAGTCCAAGGCCCTGAATGATAAGAATGAGCCGATGATCATCATTTCCGCCTCGGGAATGGCCGAAACCGGACGCATCCTTCATCATCTGAAGAACAACATCGGAGATCCGCGTAACACCGTGATGATCGTCTCGTGGCAGGCGCCCGACACGTTGGGACGGCGGCTCGCCGATGGTGTGAAGCAGATTCGCATATTTGGTGAACCATATGACGTCCATGCCGAGGTCGTGACCATTCCGGGTCTTTCCGCACATGCGGGGCAGGACTTGCTGGTGAAGTACGCGGCCGCGATCCGCCAGCAGGTCAAGACGGTGTTCTTGGTCCACGGCGAACAGAACGCCGCCACCGCACTCGAAGCCAAGTTGAAGGAACAGTCGCTGCGCGAGGTGCACTATCCATCGCTGCATTCCGCTGTAGACTTGTGAGTTATAATCTCGCCGCATTTTCGGAGAGGTGCCAGAGCGGTTGAATGGGACGGTCTCGAAAACCGTTGTGGCCCCCGTGGCCACCGTGGGTTCGAATCCCACCCTCTCCGCCAGGTTCGTTGTCTCGTTAGACCTCAAACGGCACGATGGACGATATCAGGATCCGGAAACTCTACCAGCAGCTGCTTGCTGCTTGGAATAGACAGGACGCCAGGGGGATGGCGTCCTTGTTTGTTGATGACGCAAATGTCGTCGGTTTCGACGGCAGCCAGATGGACGGCAAGGCCGCCATCGAGGCAGAGTTGGGCCGAATCTTCGCCGATCACCGCACGGCTGCGTATGTTGCCAAAGTCCGGAAGGTTCGTTTCTTGTCCGGCGATGTGGCCGTGTTGCGCGCCGTTGTAGGCATGGTGCCTCCCGGGGGATCAGATATCAATCCTGCCACCAATGCGATTCAGTCACTGGTGGCGCTCAGGGATGGTGATCAATGGCGTCTTACATTGTTTCAGAATACGCCGGCTCAGTTTCATGGTCGCCCCGAGCTCTCTGATGCGCTGACGAAAGAGTTGCGCGCCGAGCTTGCAAAGCGCTCGTAATGCCGGAGCGCAGGACCCCACGCCTGGTAGATGGAGCTACATTGGGCAAATGGGTCGTACGCCCAAGCTGGCAAGATTCCCATGAAGAAGTGCTCAAAGTCGGTTCACGTCTCTCTCGCCAAGGCAGCTGCCGATTGGGCCGAGAGAGTGCTGCCGCTGTTCGAGAGCGTCTCGCCTGGTGACCGTCGGCCCAGGACCGCCATCCGGGAGGGCCGAAAATGGGCCAACACTCTTGAGTTCAAGATGAGCGTGATCCGCGGTGCTTCACTCGCGGCCCATGATGCGGCCCGGGAGGTGAAGTCGGATGAAGCCGCGTGCGCCGCTGCCCGCGCCGCCGGCCAGGCCGTTGCAGCCGCGCATGTGCCCCAGCATGCCTTCGGCGCTGCGTACTACGCGTTGAAGGCTGTTGCAGCATCTGATCCCAATGCAGATGAGACTCATCTCCTTAGGGAACGCACCTGGCAGTCACGTCGCCTTCCGCAACATCTCCGCCACCAGCTCCTGGGAAGAATGCTGATCAGCAGGAACCGCAAAGGAATCTCCATCAAACTGCACAAAGGCAGGGGTTTCTAGTTGGCAAAGGGAACCTTTCGTACCGGCACGTGCATTTCTTAATCGGACTTCCTCTGGGGAATGGACTTTCCCTCTGCTGGTCAAGAAGCTCTCGACCGCATATTCTTTCGAAGGCCAGCGTCGCGGCGCCTCTTCAAGCTGGTCCGCGACTACATTGCATCGTTAGGCCCGGTAGAAGTGGTGCCGCGCAAGACCCAGGTTGCGTTCGGACATGGCCGTCGCTTTGCTTGGGTCTGGTTGCCGCAAATGTGGATCAGGCAGCAGCCTGCAGATAGCATCACCCTCACCTTCAGCTCGGATCGTCGGATTGCGGACCCGCGCATCAGGCAATCGCTTGAACCGTACCCCGGCAGGTTCACGCACCGCGTGGTGCTGATACGACCGAAAGACTTCGACCACAAGATCAAGCGCTGGCTCTCGGATGCTTATGAATTCGCGGCCAGCAGGTCGAGCAGCAACGGGCGCCCCCCGGGTCGATCACGCAGCCGGGTTTGACCCGCTGGAATGGATGTGCATGATAGGATACGTGCGATGAAGCTCTTTGTCGACCGGTCCATCGAGATCCACGCCTCTGCGCAGCGGGTCTGGGATATCCTGACCTTGCCAGCCCAAAACGCCGACTGGGCCTCGGAGTTCTCAGGGGGCGGCCCAGCTTTACACATCGAGTCAGATTGGTCCCTCGGAAGCCCTGTATTGTGGAAGGATCGAAAGGGACGAGTTGTGGTCGAGGGCAACGTCACCGATTGCGTGCCGCACGCCCTCCTTCGCCACACCGTTTTCGATGTGGAGAGCGCTCGGCCGGCCGTCGGCCCCGACGATGGCATCACTTACAAGCTTACGGAACGCGAAGGAACAACGGTCCTGTGGGTTTCGCAGGGTGATTTCTCTACCATGCCCGATGGCGCCAAGTACAGGGACCTGAGCGAGGCGATCTGGGACCGTGCTCTCACGCGCATAAAGCATCGCGCTGAAGGGCGCGCCCCCCGCGCCTGATATCCGGCATTATTGGATCCACCGCCACGCTGTCCGTGTGCCATGCGTGATCCTCGGACTATCTCCATGGATGAGCCGCTCTTTTGTTCAGTGGTAAGATTCTTAACATGCGGCTCAATCTTGCCCTCGTCCAACTGGCCACGAAGCTTGGGGATGTCGAAGCCAACCTGGCAAGGCACCTCGACTATATCCGGCAAGCCCGGACTGCCAAGGCGGATCTGGTTATCTTCCCCGAGCTCTCTTTGACCGGCTATGTGCTTCAAGACATGGTCCCCTCGGTTGCCCACCAGGCGACCGATGACGACCCCGTATTTCGGCCGTTGCTGAGGGCCAGCCGTGACGTCGACTTGATGGTCGGGTTTGTAGACGAAGATGCCCGTCACCGGTTCTACATCGCTTCGGCCTACCTTTCCGGCGGTAAGGTCATTCATGTTCACCATAAACTCTATCTCCCGACCTACGCCCTCTTTGATGAAGGGCGTTTCTTTACTCGCGGCGACACCGTTAGGGCCTTCGATACCCGCTTTGGGCGGTTGGGCATGCTCATCTGTGAGGATTTCTGGCATGCCTCGCCACCATACCTGCTGTGGCTTGACGGCGCCGAGTTGTTGTTATTTGCATCTGCTTCGCCGGGCCGCGGCCTGAACGATCACGACCGCCTCGAGTCAGCCCGCTGGGTGGAGATCGTTAACCAGGCATATGCCAACCTTTTCACCACCTTTGTTGCGCACAGTAACCGCGTTGGTTTTGAAGATGGTCTGAACTTCTGGGGCGGTGCAACGGTCTTTGACCCTGCAGGCGATCCGATAGCCCATGGCCCGTATTTCGAGGAAGCCTTGGTCTCTGCAGACCTCGACCTCGGTCGTTTGCGACAGGTGCGTGGGCGCCTGCCGCTCTTGCGTGACGAACGCATGAGCCTCGTACAGGCTGAATTGGCTCGCATCATATCGAAATGAACGTCGATCTGACGATTAATACCCCGTTGGCGCGCAAGATCCTGACCGGTTTCATCCGCAGCGAGATCACGCGCGCCGGCTTCAGTCGGGCCCTCGTGGCCCTATCAGGGGGGTTGGATTCGGCTGTCTCCTGTGCACTTGCTGCTGAGGCTTTGGGGCCAAGGAATGTACTGGCCCTCCGGCTGCCCTACAAGTCATCCACTCCTGATTCGCTGACCGATGCCCAACTCGTCGCGGAGAAGCTCGGCGTCGCTATGGAGACGTTCGAGATCACCGCAATGGTGGAACCGCTCTTGGATCGTGATCCGAAGATCTCGAATGTTCGCAAGGGCAATGTCCTTGCCAGGGCACGCATGATTGTCCTGTATGACCAGTCGGAGATGTTCAAGGGATTGGTGGTCGGCACGAGCAACAAGACCGAGATCTTGTTGGGATACACCACCCTTTGGGGCGATATGGCGGCGGCGATCAATCCCCTTGGAGACCTGTACAAGACTCAGCTTCGCCAGTTAGCGCACTCCCTGGATTTGCCGCCCTCCGTCCTCAACAAGCCTCCTTCTGCCGACTTGTGGATCGGTCAGACGGATGAAGGCGAGATGGGCCTCAAGTACGACGAGGTCGACCGGCTCCTGTACTTGCTGGTGGACAAGCGCTATTCCCCGGAGGACTGCGTCCAGGTAGGATTCAAGCGCGCCTACGTGGACAAAGTGCTGCAGCGCGTGCGCCGTAATCAATTCAAGCGCATCATGCCGCCGATTGCGAAGCTCAGCAATCGGACCGTCGGCTACGACTTTCTTTACCTGAGGGATTGGGGCACCTGAGTTGAATCCACCTACCCTGACCACCGACGAGCGGTGCGACAGCCCGCTCGTTTGTTTGTGTGCGACGTTTTCAACGTGGACTGAAGCGTGATGATCCGTCTTCCGCCATCCCTCCGCCACCGCCAGTTCGCGCTCATTTGGGGCGGTCTGATCATCTCCATGATCGGCAGCCAGATGCAGCAGTGGGCGCTCTTCTGGCATATCAGCCGACTAAGTAGAGATCCGATTGCGGTCAGCGTAATTGGCGCCGTGCGATTTTGCGCCGTACTGGGGTTCTCACTGATTGGGGGCCTGGTCGCCGATCGCTACAACCGCCGAACCATACTCTACATCACGCAGAGTCTGGCGCTTGCCGTCGCGCTTGTCCTGGGGCTGCTCACCCTGCTTGGATCGATCCAGCTCTGGCACATCTACGTGCTGACAGCGATCCAGGCAGCGACCCTGGCGTTCGATCTCCCCGCCCGGCAATCACTCGTCCCGAACCTTGTCCCTCGAGAGGATCTTCCGAACGCTTTCTCGCTCACGTCCATCGCCTTCAATACGGGCGCAGTGATCGGTCCTGCCCTCAGTGGCCTGGTGATCGCCTACTGGGGACAGGCGTATGCGTACATGATCAATTCCGTTTCCTATTTGGGTGTGATCCTTGCGCTTCTGCTCATGGGAACCGTTCCCCAGCAACAGGCCCAGGCAAAGCGGGGTCTGCAGGCTGCCTTGACTGATATCCGCGCCGGAGTGCAGTTCATTGGTCGCCAGCCGCTCATCCTATCCAGCATGATCCTGGATTTCTTCGCGACCTTCTTTGCCTCTGCGAATACTCTCCTGCCATACTTTGCCACATACGTCCTGCATGTGGATGAGATCGGCTACGGGTGGCTGGCGGCCGCCGGCTCCGTCGGTGCATTTGCTGTGGCGTTCGTTATCTCGCAATTTGGCCACATCCGGCGTCAGGGGCAGCTCCTGCTCGGATCGGTGATGGTCTTTGGCCTGGCCACCATCCTTTTCGGAATCTCGCGCATCTATGCCCTGGTCTTCCTGGCTCTGGTCTTGACCGGAGCTGCCGACTCGGTGAGCACGATCATCCGCAACACCATTCGCAACCTGCAGACTCCTGATTCTTTCCGGGGTCGCATGACTGGCATCAACCAGATCTTCTTCAATGGCGGCCCCCAGCTTGGTGAGATTGAGGCCGGTGCAGTGGCCCAGGGGCTGGGGGTGCCTTTTGCCATCATCAGCGGAGGCGTGGGTACGATCCTCATTGTGGTCATGATCGCGGCCCGCTGGCCGGTCCTGCTGCACTACAACGGTGACGAGCCGCCTGCCGCGGGCTCCGGCTCCTAGGTGACCGTCCTACATTTCCTGTACGTTTTGCCTGCCGAAGGACGCGCGACGTTGACATGCTGCCGGATTCTGGCTATACTGGAACCAGAGGCAATTTAGCCATGCGAGTATTTGCCGAAAATGGGGTAGTGCATAAGTCTTGACGGGCACGCGCGAATAGAGCGCGTGCCCTTTTTATTCTGCAGTGCGAAAGGAGACTGACTGATGGACTATGGCATGATTGGCAAGATCGAGAAAGCCAAGAGATATGCCGAAGAACGTGACCGGTTTCGCTTCGACTCGTTCGATATCACTTTCCACGGGGACAACAACAATCACAAGGTCGGCTACTCCGATGGTAAGTTCAAGTGTGACTGCGAGTTCTTCCTGACCCACGACCGCTGTGGTCACACCATGGCCCTCGAGATCCTTTTCAAGGACATGCTGCCCGCGCCCGTGAACGCCTAGCCGAATTCTGAGCTGGAAACAAAACTGCCCCCCGCAAACGCGGGGCGCAGTTCTTTTGTTGCATGCATTCAAACCCGGCAACTCTAGTCGAGTAATGCCTCGAGATCGCGTTTCATCTGATCCGGATCCCGGAAGATGACACCCGCCATCCCTAGAGCGCGGGCCCCGTCGATGTTGGCCGGCGTGTCGTCGACAAGTACCGCTTGTGAGGGTTGCACCTCAAGGCCTCCCAGGGCGAGCTCAAAGATCCCCGGGTCAGGCTTGAGGATGCCCACTTCCGATGAGATGATGATCGAGTCAAAAGCGTCCTCGATCTTGTTGCTGACGATGTATTCCCGCATGTCGGGCCACGCGTTCGAAATGAGGCCGGACCGCCGCCGTTTGCGGAGTGCACGGATGTAGTCCACCAGGCTCCGATCGAGCACATCGCCGGCAAAGAACTCGTCGCGCAGCTCCGGGATCTCCGTGCTGGGTCTGCGCAGCCTTCCTACGACAGCTTCCCAGTGTTGCTGCGTCGAGATCTCTCCCAGCGATGCCCGACGCGCACTCTCACTTTCGAAGACTATCCGGACAAGGTCCTCGTAGGACGAATTCAGGCGCTCCGCGAGATGTTCGCGGGGCGCCTGATATTCGGTGCGAAGTATCACGCCACCGAGGTCAAATAGTACGGCTTGTATCGGCACTGGTCCGCGCCCTTGTGCCTGCCAGGGCGGCTCCGGTGCCGGATCGCCTCATGGCATGCTCAATGCTTTGTGATCTCAGATCGTGCCGCGCGCGGGTGAGCTTTCACCTCCGCGCCCAGCCACTGGCTACTTCTTCCGGCGTGCCTTGGAAGTCTTGCGCGCTGCCTTCTTGACCGCCTTCTTTGCCGGCTTCTTTGCTGCCTTCTTGGCCGCCTTCTTCACAGCCTTCTTCGGGGCCTTCTTGGCGGCCGGCTTGTGTCGGCGCCGCGCCGGTGCAGCTTTCTTTTTCGCTGCCGCGGCTGGGGCCGGTGTCATCGCCATCGCGGGCGCGGGCATGGACGCGGCTGGCATCGTCGGTGTGGCGGGCTTGGCCGGTGTCATCGGTGTAGCTGCGGGTGCCTTGATCGCCTCTTCCCAGCCTGGAGTGAACATTTCCAGCCGCTCGCGCGAGATCGCATTGGCGCGTCCACAGCGGGGGCAGCGCGCATCGTAGTGATGCAGGTTCTCCGCGTGCATCTTGCGCAGGGCGGCTACCTTCTCTTCCATGCTGAGCGTGAATGGGGTTTGATCGTAGAAGCAGGTCACGTTCATATTTGGCCTCCTTGAGTCGATATATTAAAGTATAGCCTATTTTGCCATCGGCCTGCGCGTGTGCTCGTGTGCTTGCACGCTTGTCAAGCAATACCGCTTGACCGTGCGCCGGCAGGGAATCTCGGTGCTACGGGCCCGCTCCAGTGACCAGGCGTCCTGCCTGCAGGTCGTCCAGCACCTTCTGGACCAGGCGCTGCTTCCCGGGGCTCAGGAAGTTCGGGTCTATGTCGGCGAGCCCCAGCGGGGAGGGGATGCTCTGCCCGCCCTTGCCGGCAACCAGGTCAGGCCACGCCAGTTGAATCGCCTTGACTGCGTCGGATTGGATACCCATCACCCAGCCCGCCGGCCTCGGGTTGGGCAGCGTCGTTCCGATGATCTGGGCGCCCGTCTGCCCTAGCGAGTCGTAAAGCTGTCTCACTTCGATTGCCGGATCGGGGTAGACGTACACTGCGTCGACCTTCTGGCTGCCCACAAGCCAGTTGGCCCAGCCTCCCAACCGGCTGGGGTCTTCGTCCGTGGGGATCTCGGCGTACTGAGGAAAGCTCACTCCCACGCCGTTCGAATCCATGTATAGCCGGTAGCTCGTGCACATGCCGCAGTAGTACGCCATTCCATTGGCGAAGGCTGCAGCTGCCTGCCGTGCGACCGCATTGTCCTTGGGCAGGATCATGCCCGCTCGGAAATCATTGCTGATAATGGCCGCGGCGTACCCCGCCAGGAAGGCCGGTACGTCCACCTGGCCGCTGCTGGCTAACACGCTGACATTGCCCGCAGCCTGAGCCTCCGGAATGTTGATCGCCAGGAATTGAACCTCGGGTGCGGCGGCTGCCAGCGCCGTGATCCCCGGATCCGGGGGCAGTGCGATCACGATTCGCAGGCCAGGCTCGATGTCCGCTGGGCTGAATGAATTCCGCACTTGGAAGCGCATCCCGGACCCTTGCGCAAGGTCATAAACCACCTTCTGATACGCATCCGAGGCGGTCTTGTCCATGTCCGTTGGAACCACCAATATTGCCAACGGTGAATCGGGCGTGGGGATCGCCGTCGGCGGCGGAGGGACCACGGCTGATGGGGTGGAAGTAGGATCGGCGCGCCGGCCTATGGAGCATGCGCTCATGCTCGTTGCGATGATCAGCAGGATTGTGAAGAGCTTCAGGCGCACAGGCTGTCTCCGGCTTCTGGGTTCGCCAAATTATAACGCCCGCGTTCACAGCCTTCCCTTCGACCGGCCGGCGCCGGTGTGATCCTTAAATAAACACTGCGGGGAGGTCCCCGCAGCGTTCATTCGAGGCAACGCCGGGTCAATTTGCGGTTACTTGGATCTTTCGCGGCCTGGAGGTTTCTGCTTTGGGCAGGCGCAGCGTCAGGATTCCGTCTGCGATCTTGGCCTCCACCTTTTCGGCCTCCAACGGAGTTGGCAGCCGGATCTCGCGGCGGAAACCGCCCGCGGGAACTTCCTGCAGCAGATACTCGGCATCGTCCGCCGGGAATTCACCCTCGATTTCCAGAACATCTTCAAGCACTTGGATCTTGAGGTCCTCAGCTTTCAGGCCCGGAATGGGTGCCGTCACGACGTAGGATTCGCCCTCGTCGCGGACGTTGAGCCGCAGGTAACGATGCCCCAGCCCTCGGCCGGCTTCTGCAAGCCAGCGGCGGGCGGCGTGACGCGGATACGCGTATGCATAGAATGTCATCTTGGTTTCTCCTTTACCATCGAAGTCAGTGCATGTATCTTATGCGCTGTCCGTAAGATTGAAGCTAACAAACAGTAAGAGCCCCGTAAGAGGTAGTGCGTGCCATGTGCCGGAGGTCGTCCAACTAGGTTGCGCGAAGCAGCCTGCCAGTTGGCAGGCTGCTTCAGTGTCTCTAGAAAAGGATACGGTACTACTTGGGTTGCACCACCACCTGAAGGAAGTTGCCCTGGGCGCTAAATCCCGTGATTCGGATAATGGTGCCGGTATTTGGCACGATCACGCTTCCCCACGGATTGGTGGGATCGTACCAGCTCTGCGTATCGTCGAAGGTGCTGACGCCTGGCAGGCTTGCGACGGGCGAGAGCACGCCGGCGTGATGGATGTTCGGAATGCCGTCCGTCGGCGCCAGCGTGAAGGTCGCATCATACGTCTGAATTCGATTCCGCCAGCGGATGCCGTCCCACCGGTACAGCGTCTGCGGGTGCGCGTCGATTGGCAGGATCAGCCCGAGCCCGGGATGGGTGCGAGTATTGTTATCAGGCTGCGACGTGTCCCACAGGTGCAGCAGCATGCCGTCCTGGTAGGGGAAGTGGTCCACGAAATCCGGGGTAGAAGGGTATCCGAAGTAGTAAGGACCGGTCTTCAGGCCAGCGTCATATCCCTTATAAGTGCGATACTCCGCCAGGTAGTACTCGTTGAAGAGTTTGTCCTCGGTCCCGGTGGTCACGCGGAAGCCGCCGAACGTCCAGCCTGCATCGGACTCCGCGCCATCCAGCGGCTGGCCGGTGATCTGGATATCGTCCGCCATGAACCCATCATAGTTGACGCCGCCATCGCTGTTGTACTTGAAGCCCAGCATCACATTTCCGGTGTAGGCAGAGAGATCGGCTGTCAGATCCACCCAGCCTCCCGAGAATCCATCGATGCCGTTCGGCTCGACGGTCGAGTTGGAAAGGTTCGTGGGCACGGTTTGCCACGTGCTGCCGCCATCCGTCGAAGCAATGACGTTGGCGTAGTCGTAGCCGACCTCGATACCGTACTTCACCTTGGCCGCCAGGCTGGAGCCCGCGCCCAGGGTGAACGCCCTGGTCATCGTGTTATGCAAGTTGTTGGCGGAGCCGCTGAAATAGAAGTAGCTGCCCGCGTATGGATCCGAGATGTGGGTTGTCACCGGCTTCTGAGGCAGTACTACGAACAGGCCTTGGGCCTGCTTGGTATTGAATTCCATCGGACCGAGCTTGTGGGTTGAGAATTGTCCGGCGAAAGCAACATCGTAGTTTAGCCAGCCCAGCTCAAACTTTTCCCATGCGCCCATATGGCTTGGCTTGTTGCCGATCTGGTCCTTGCCCTCGTCGATCCACGAGCCCGACGACATGAGCGTCCAGAACCCGGTGCCGTTCTCGCCGCCCGCGGTGTCATACAGATCGGGCAGGCCAAGGTCATGGCCGTACTCATGGCAGAAAACGCCCACGCCGCCGTTCTCCGGCTGGATCGTGTACTTGCCGACCCAGTAATCGCTGTCGCCGACCTTGATGCCGCCCAGCTTGTTAAAGTCCGGGCCGGTAACACCGATATCGCCATAGAAGGCATACCAGCTGTGGCTCCAGATGGCCAGCGCACCGAGGGCGCCGCCGCCGGCCTCTTCACCTTCTCCGGAGTGCACCGACTGGAACGTGTCGATATATCCGTCCGGCTCATCGAAGTTGCCATTGCCGTTGTAGTCATAGCGGTCGTAAACGTCAAACTGACTCAAGTAGTCATTGATCTCGGCGGTCGTCTTGCCAGCCGCGATCTGGTTTGCATACCACTGGTTAACAGAGTCCTGCAGGAAATACCAGACGTTCGAGTCGGGGGAGTCGTCGTAATGGGCATACCCGTAGGGTACTTGCACCCAGTCGGTCACATCTCCGTGCACCGTGTATCGGTTCGATGACTGTTCAATATAAAAGTTGCGCATGGAGTTGGCCCCTGGCGCATCATTGAACAGCATATTCATATAGTGGTCACGGTTGAAATCCGGGAACCACAGGGTTGTGTTGTCAACGGAGCGATCGGGCTCCGCAATGTTGTTGTGGGGAAAATCGGCGAATTCGCCCAGGACCGTCCAAAGGGCCCCTTCGCCCTCGCGCTCAAGCTGCACGAACTGGCCCTTCGCGACCTCGTGTACTTTGCCAACGGCCTTGCCGTTCAGCTTGGCATCCAGGGCTTTGGCCTTGAGATCCAGTTGCTGGGTTGTCAGCGGGTCGGGGAGATTGTCATTTCTCGGCTGCAATGCGGCATCGTCCGTCATGCCGTCTGTCTTGTCGGGTGCCGCGGCAGCAATGGGTACTATTGCTACCAGCAGCAGTGCGGTAATCAAGAACACACCGAACCACTTGCTTCTCATCGCAATTCTCCTTTGTATTTGGCTCGCTTCCGGGTGAAATTGCTTGTGGCCTTCGATGGGTCTCCCCTGCATCACCTCCTTCGGCGACCCTCGCCGGCGCGGTAATCCGCCGCCCGCTTCAGTAAGAAGGCGGCTGAATCTGCGTGCGGACGTACTGGGGTGTCTTGGCCACAAATGCCAGCGGGACTTATCTGGATTATCCCAACCTTGTATAGCAAGTTCGGGTGGTGTTGGGTATCCGCCTTTGGTCATGCTTGGCTGGCTCGTCCATGATCAAAGCAGAGAGCCGGTCTCTGGGCGAGACCGGCTCTCTGCGTGCTGTAGCCCGTGTGCGGGCGGAGTACCTTAGTTCAGGAACGAGTTCACGAAATCCAGGACGTCCTGGCGGTCCGTGCGGAACACCCCGCCGGTTCCCGCGCAATTGCTGTTCAGCCCAAACGAGGTGATCCCGGCCACAACGTTCGAATCACCCAGGAAGTTCGGGCCGCCCGAATCGCCGAAGCAGGTTCCGCCGCTGTAAGCGTTGTTCGAAAGCAACAGTGAGCCCGTGCCCACAAATCCCGTATTGATCTGCGTCAGATACGGATAGGCCACGTAGCGCGTGCGAGAAGCCGCATCCTTCCAAGACGCTGCATCTGGGAAGCTCTCCTGCCGACCATATCCGACCGCCGTGAAGCGCGTGCTGGAGCCCGGCTGCAAGGAGTCCCACTCATCGGTGGTCGGGAGGGCGCCGTACGTATCCAATTTCACCGGCTTCTTCAGCACCACGACGCCCACATCATGCAGGTAGAACGGACCTGTCTCATAAAGCGGATGAGCCGCCCACGATTCTGCCTCGACGCTGTATTTTCCGCCGCCATAGGGGTAGTTGTTCGTTGTCCCGATGCCAGCCTGGACGTCTGACTCAGTGAAGATTCTCATTCCACTATACGGTTCCCCTGGGTAGTCGTTCGTGCAGTGCCCGGCCGTCAGGAGTACCTGGGGAGCAATCAGCGTTCCACTGCAGCGGAACGCCGGCTTGCCGCCGATCTCCATCAGCAGCAGCACAACGTGCGGATGCCCGTTGCCGTCGAGGGTCCCATCGGTAATAGCGCCCGCGATCCCGACCGTACTTAGCGTAAGTGCCAGCATCAGCACGATGGCAATCGTGATCTTCTTCATATTGATCTCCTCCATATGGATTGGATACCGACTCTACGTTGGTCAACAGTTCACAAGGAAGTTAGCCTGCCGTGACGAGGGCGCTGGATGTGGGGCGTCTCCTTTCCCGGCTCTGCTTCCGCCATCTGAGTGGCGGAGGGTGCGGTGAAAGGCTGCAATGCTGCTTGCCGCCTGTTCCGGATGTATAGCATCAAATATAGCAGTATTCGTTGTGTGTGGCTACCCTGCAATTTGCAGGCCGAGGGGGAGCATGCCCCGTTCCAGCCAGCGGCGTGAGACAAGGAAATGACTGGCCCGCGGGCCAGTCATTTCAAGCGAGATATCTGTGATCGCCGAGCGCGGGGCTCAGTCCACGAACTGATTTATGAAGTCGAGCACGTTCTGCCGGTCCGTGCGGAACACACCGCCGGTTCCCGCGCAGTTGCCATTCATTCCGAAGGATGTGATCCCGGCGAGAAGGTTTGTGTCCCCCAGGAAATTCGCGCCGCCCGAATCACCAAAGCACGTTCCCCCGCCGTTGGGATTGTTCGAGAGTAGCAACGAGTAGTCCCCGACGATCCCGCCGTTGATCTGGATCAACCAGGGATTAGCCACGTAGCGGGTCTTGGTATTGTGCGTCTTCCAGTACGCGGCATCCGGAAAGCTTTCCTGTAGGCCATAGCCGACGGCTGTGAAGAAATAGTTGTTGCCTTTGTTGACCTTCAGAGCGTCCAACTGGTCAACGGTCGGCAGTGCGCCGTATGTCTCGAGCTTGACCGGCTTGCTCAGGATCACCACGCCGGCATCGTGAAGGTAGAACGGACCCGTTTCATAGAGTGGATGCGCGGCCCATGATTCCGCCTCAATGCTGTACTTGCCGCCGCCGTACGGGTAGTTGTTCGTCGTGCCAATGCCCGCCTGCACGTCCGATTCCGTGAAGATACGCATGCCCGAGTAGGGCTCGTCCGGGTAGTTGCTGGTGCAGTGCCCGGCCGTAACCAGCACTCTCGGTGCGATCAGGGTGCCGCTGCAGCGGTACATCGGTTGCCCGCCCACCTCCATGAGCAGGAGCACCACGTACGCATGTCCGTCGCCGTCCAACGTACCGTCCGTGACCGCGCCCGCGATGCCTGCCGTGCTGAGCGTCAACGCCAGCATCAGCACGATCGCGATGGAGACCTTCTTCATATTGCCCTCCCGTGTGGCTCTCAGATTCGATTGGACCGAAACAACCGGTCTGCTCCTCAAATCTTGCGGATCAAGTTGTGACAGGTTTGCGTCAGCCTCCTTTTGAAGCTCCAGATTTGGCCACGACAAACCGGTAAAATGCCCGCGCGAAGCGCGGCATTCAAATTCCCACCGTACGGGCACTATAGCAGTTTTGCGGCATGATGACAACCCGCATCCCAGCGGATTCCGCGCCGGTATAATCCACCACCATGTCGCGTCGCCTCCTCCTCATACCTATTCTTCTGGTCGGCCTCATTACTGCGGCCGTCTTCCTGTATCTCAACTACAATCCGAGTGGGCTTCGTGCCGCGAAGGTCCTTGCATGGATCAGGGCACCCGTACCGGGTGATGCGCGCCTCATCCAAATGGGCAGCCGTTGCGGCAAGGCGCCGTTCATCTTCCCGACTTCCGGGATCGCCGGCTTTCTGTGGGGGGACTCGTTTCGCATCGGGCATCAGCATCAAGGTGTGGATATCTTTGCGGGCACTGGTGTTGATGTCACGCCCGTAGTGGCCGCGTACTCAGGCTTCCTGACGCGGCTGCCTGAATGGAAATCAAGTGTCATCGTGCGGGTTCCGAGTGATCCACTTTCACCAGGACGTCAGATCTGGGTCTACTACACCCACATGGCGGATCCAGCCGGTAATTCATTCGTCGCTGCCGATTTCCCGCCGGGAACGTTCGACAAGCCCGTGGAAGCCGGTACCTTCCTTGGTCGTCAGGGTGATTATTCGGGCGATCCAAACAATCCCGTAGGAGTCCATCTGCATATCTCAATTGTTAAGGACGATTCCGGCCGCTTCATGAATGAGCTCGATATTGCCAATACGTATGACCCATCGCCC
>DATDCZ010000168.1:0-118366 GCA_036524055.1 Anaerolineales bacterium
CGTGTCTTATCGATCCCGCGAGTCAGTGCTGCTGGAACTGGCGAGGCTACCCGGCGTGTATGTGCCCAAGTTCTACACGGTCAGCTACCTTGACGACGGGACCATAGATCACGTGGAGACCCTTGTGGAAGGCCTGGCCAAACCGGTGATCAAGCGGATAGTGCCGCAACTACCTCCACCGCCGACGCGGTTCATTGTGCCGAATATCGAGATTGTCCACAACCGGGTATCGATCGAGATCATGCGCGGCTGCACGCGAGGATGCCGTTTCTGCCAGGCAGGGATGATCACTCGCCCGGTTCGCGAGCGGAGTGTGGATGAAATCGTTCGGGCAGCGGAAGAGGCTGTTCGGGCGACCGGCTTCGAGGAACTGGCATTGCTTTCCCTGTCCTCATCTGACTTCGGCCAGATCGTGGAGTTGACCAGCAAAGTGAGCGAGCGATTCAAGGGCCGCAAGCTGACTATCTCGCTGCCATCGCTGCGGATCGAGTCGGTGTCGGTTGATCTCATGGACAAACTGCGAGAGCACTACTCGGGTGGCTTTACGCTCGCGCCCGAAGCTGCGACCGAGCGCATGCGCCGAATCATCAACAAATTCATCCCCGACGACGACATCATTTCGACGGCGCGGGAAATCTATCGACGCGGCTGGACCACGCTCAAGCTGTATTTCATGATAGGACATCCCTCCGAGACAATCCAGGATGTGCAGGCGATCGCCGACCTGTGCAAGCGCGTCATTGATGAGGGCCGGAAGGTCGCCGGGTGGAAGGTCAAGCTGCACGCAGGGGTCAGCACGTTCGTCCCCAAGCCGCAGACGCCTTTTCAATGGGTGGCCGTGGACAGCCGTGAAAGTATCCGCGCAAAGCAGGCGCTGCTCAAACGTGAACTCCGCGATCCCAACATAAAGCTGAGCTGGACAGAGCCGGACGACACCTTGCTGGAAGCGTGGTTATCGCGCGGCGATCGCCGACTTGCCGAGGTGATCTACTCGGCGTGGAGACGCGGCGCCAGGTTCGATGCGTGGAATGACGAAGGAAGGGCGGGCGTTTGGTCCGAGGCCTTCGCGGAGCAAGCATTGGATCCGGCTTTCTACACGCAACGCCAACGCCGCACGGATGAGGTCTTCCCGTGGGATCACATTTCTTCCGCGGTGCGCAAGAATTTCCTTTTCCAAGATTTCAGACAGTCGCTCGAGGGGCAAATTCGCGTTGATTGCAGATTGAACTGCTTTGCTTGCGGCATCCTACCGACCTTTTCGAATATGAGGCGGGAGCATCCTGGTGAGGGTTGGAAGTGCCCGGATGTTAAGAGCCCGTCGCGGGTGAGAGTTCCCGCGCAGGGCGCGGTGGACCTGCCAATCGCGGGCGATTGAAATCTCAAACGCAGCGTCGAAGTCTCCATTGAGAATTGCTGCAGCATGCGTATCCGCATTACATTCTCCAAGACCGGTTCCCTGATATACATCGGGAATCTGGACCTGCACACGCTCTGGGAACGAGCCGCTCGGCGGGCTGGCCTCCCGCTGGCATACTCGCACGGTTTTCACCCACAACCCAGGATCCAGTTTGCGGCACCCCTCCCGCTGGGATTCTCGTCTCATTGCGAAGTCCTCGAAATGAGACTGACCGAAGATGTGGACCTTAGGACGCTGCCTGCGCGGTTGGACGCCGCCCTTCCGGAAGGCGTGCGTGTCCTTGCAGTTGAGAGTGCGAATGAAGGCGAGCCGTCGCTGCCGGCAAGAGTGCTCTGGGCCGAATACTCGATCGAGCTGACCACTGACGTCAAGGGAACTGAGCTCCAACACGCGGTCGAGGAGTTGCTTTCGGCGAGTACGGTCTCACGAGAACGACGGGGCCGCGCCTACGACTTGCGCCGGCTGGTCGAGGACATCCGGCTATTGGAGCCCAGTGCAGACGGTGAAATCCGCCTTCACATGCGCCTGACGGCCCAGGAGGGTGCAACCGGCCGCCCCGATGAGGTCCTGGACGCACTGGGCGTGCCCCGGGACATGGCGCATATCGAACGGACAGCGTTGGGCTTTCGCCCATTCCCAGTAGAATTGGCGAGGATTGATACAGCTACATGACGCCATTCATTGCTGCGTTACTATCTTCGTTCGTGCCGGCCTTCTTCATGGCAGCATTCATCTATTGGCTGGACCGCTATGAGAAGGAACCCCTGATCATGCTGGGCGCGGCCTTTTTCTGGGGAGCGCTCGTGGCAGCAGGCGGGGCATTCCTGATCAACACTGTCTTCGGCATCGGCATTTATGCAATGACCGGCTCCGGTGATGTGGCGGATCGGGCTACGAGTTCACTTGTGGCGCCCTTCGTGGAGGAAGGTATGAAGGGCACGGCGCTGCTCATCATCTTCCTGGCCTTCCGCAATGAATTTGATTCCATCCTAGATGGCATCATTTATGCGGCCGTAACCGCGCTGGGTTTCGCGGCCAGCGAGAATGTGTACTACATATACGACATGGGTTACGGACAGGGTGGCTGGAACGGCTTCTGGCAGCTTGTGCTGGTACGGGATCTGGTCGTGGCGTGGCAGCATCCGTTCTATACGGCGTTCACCGGTATCGGCCTAGCCTTCGGACGACTGCACAGGGGCGCATTCATCAAGCTGCTGGCGCTCGCCGTCGGCTACGCGCTGGCCGTCTTCACCCATGCGTTTCACAACTACTTCATCGACTGGATGCCCGGGGCTGAAGGCTACACACTGGGCAGCCTGATCGATTGGGTCGGCTGGCTCCTCATGGCTGTGTTCATCGTTTTCATGATTGCCAGAGAGCGCGGCCTGCTCCGGAGGCAGCTTGCAGATGAGGTTGTGGGCGGCGTGCTAAGTGAGGCGCAATACGCCCGCGCGCTCTCACCCATGACAATGTCCACTGCCTGGCTCACCGGGGGCGCGACCGCGGCAAAGTTCTATCGTCTATGCGGAGAACTTGCCCATAAGAAGGAACAATTCATGCGATTGGGGGATGAACAGGGAAACGCCGCGACCATTGCCTCACTGCGGGGTGAGCTGGTAAGACTCGGACAGCTTGTCTCATAGGCTGACCTCGAGGGATACAGCTCGGCCCGCGCGGCCATGGCCGCGCGCCTGATTCTCAACCAACAAGCTGTCTATACCTGATAAAGGCGGCGCTGAGATTATCTGTATAATCGGCAAGCGCGCACTTTTTCCGCATGCAGAGAGCAAGTTTGGGGGCGGGGTTCAAGGGTGGGTGTTGGCGTGACCATTTCCTCAAGACCTAAGGTCATCCTCATATGTGGCCCGCTTGGTTCAGGCAAGTCGGCTGCCCTGCAGATCGTGGGCGAATTGGGCTACGAGACCGCTGCCATCTCCGAGTTGGTGCACGCCGCGCTGCAGCCTGGGGGCAAGGGCTACGACGAGATCCTCGCACGATTCGGCCCGCAGATGCTTCAGGCAAACGGTCAGATCGATCCAGTGAAACTGAACCGCGCGGCGCGAAGCGACGCCGGCGCGGGCGCGGCATTCAGGGCGATCATTGCTCCCCTGGTTCGTCTCCAACTTGAGGAATTCGTCCGCGCTTCGCGGAGCTCCGCCGTATTCGTTGCCACCAGTAGTCCCGAGGCCTACGCGCTTGAGGAGCTGGCCGATCAGGTGTGGGTTCTCTGCATCAATGACGAGGCACGAATCTCAAATCTGATCGAGCAACACGGGTGGTCTCGCGACGCGGCCGTAAAGATGGTTCGCGGTGACCGGGACAGGATGCCCGCGGCCCCTTTGGCTGATGTCGCTCTGCGTGGTGATTCGCCAGGAGCCCTCCGCCAACAGATAACTGACGAGCTTCGAGCCATGGACTCGGAGCCGTTCTCGGTCACTGCAACACGCGAGGCCGGGCTCGCGGCGGGTCGAGGTATTTCAGCCACCGCGGCGACCGAAATATCCATGCGGACCGCAGTTCAAGAAGCACCCGCCAGAGCCACTTCAAAGCTTACCAGCCCCGGGGCCCCAGAACTACCAGCATCCGACGTAATCGCCCAAGCAGGGGTCGCGGCTCCGAGCGCCGAGCCAATCTCTTTGGGCAAGCGAGAATTTCGGCTGGTCTTCAGGCGGCTTGTCAGCAGTGCTGTCATCCTGGCGGTGATTGCGTTCCTTACCTCCTGGGGTTTGATCCTCGCACAATATGGTCGGGAGCACCTGCCCATACGACCGATGGCGGCTGCTTGGCAAGCCGCGGGCGACACAATCAACTACGTTGTGGCACATCCGGCGACCTATGTTTGGTCCAAGGTAGAAGTGCCGTGGACAGAACTTGTAGGAGCAACATTAGGTCACAGTGCCGGCCTGCTGCTGCTTTCAATGACTGCGGCCGTCCTCCTGGGATTCCCATTGGGCATGGCGGCCGCCAGAATTCGACGGGGTCCTGCATCCGTCGTCGTCCTGCTCATCTCAGTTGCAGGTGCATCAACACCCAGTTTTTTTCTCGGCATGATCTTGTGGGCAGTGAATATCTGGGTGCACAACGCCTTCGACATGAAGGTGCTCCCGGCAACCGGTTTTGGATGGGACTTGCATGTGGTGATGCCGGCCCTGGTGCTCGCCATGAGACCACTGGCGCAAGTAGCGCAGATCACCTACATCTCGGTGCAAGAGGTCCTGGGCCAGGATTACGTCCGCACCGCGCACTCGAAAGGGTTGACGTGGAGCGCGGTGCAATACCGGCACCTGCTGCCCAACATCCTCATTCCCATCCTCAACACTCTCGGCACGTCACTTAGATACTCCCTCGCCAGCCTACCCATCGTGGAGATCTTCTTCAATTGGCCGGGTGTGGGCATGCGGCTTCTTGACGCTATCGACCTTGGCATTGCGCCCCTGGTCATCGATCTGATCTTGTCGCTAGGATTGTTCTTCCTCGTGGTGAACTTGCTGATCGAGTTTTCATTCCCGCTTATCGATCCGCGCCTGCGGGCGGACGCAACGGAGGAGAGCCGGTCTGACGCGGGCAGCGTTATGGATTGGGCGCGCCAGGCCTGGGACATACTCACTTCTGCATTTGGGGATCTGCGGGCGCGGGCGGAACGAAAGGGTTCGGATAGCTTGCCGCCCCTCCCATCAACCAGACAGGCCACTCTCTCCGCCCCTGAAGCCGTGCCGAACCGGCGACGTTTTTCCATGTTGCGCAATACGCTTCGCAATCCCGCCTTTGTTGTCGGCCTTTTGATGCTGGTGATCCTGGGAGCACTGGCCCTACTGGGCGAAAAACTTCCGGGAGTCGATCCGTACCAGGTCCATGGTGTCATGGCGGTTGGGGGCGAATATTCCGCGCCTCCTTTCAAGCCCTCGCCCGAGTTCCCGTGGGGCTCGGATCATATCGGACGCGACATGCGCGCGCTCGTCCTCGCTGGCGCGCGCCGCACGCTCACTCTCGTCCTGTTCGGTATGCTTGCCCGAGTTGTGGTCGGCGCCGCCCTCGGTTTGCTGGCGGGATGGCAGCGCGGCAGCTGGTTCGACCGACTGATTGTTGGCGCAACCGGCGTCTGGGCCGCATTCCCGGCGACGTTGTTTGCCATGATCGTAATACAGGCTTTGGGCATTCAGCAGGGGATGTGGGTCTTTGTGGCTGCGATCTCGGTCGTCGGATGGGGAGAGGTCGCCCAAGTCGTGAGGGGCCAGGTGGCAGCCCTCAAGCCGCAGGCCTTTGTTGAGTCCGCACGCTCAATCGGCGCTCGATCTGATCAGGTCCTGCTCCGTCATGTTCTTCCCAATCTGATCAACCCTCTGACTGTCATGGCGGCGCTGGAGATGGGCGGCATCCTCATGCTGCTGGCCGAGCTGGGATTCCTGAATATCTTCATGGGCGGCGGATTCCGAGCCATCATTGGGGAAGCAGGTGGCATGGTGCCAATCGTCGCCACGTACTCGGACGTGCCCGAATGGTCTGCTCTCATCGCGAATGTTCGCCAGTACTGGCGTAGTTACCCGTGGATGGCGTTGTACCCGGGCCTTGCCGTCTTTGCCTCGATCATGGCGTTCAACCTATTCGGCGAGGGCCTCAGGAGATTCTTGCAGGAAAACGCCATAGGCCTGGGTCGATTCCTCAACCGGTACACAGTACTCGCTGCCGCAGGATTGGCGCTCATCTTCGGCATGATACTGAGATCCACTGCCCCGTTGAACCAGTACCGCCCCGACGCCCTGCGCCTCGAGGAGGCACGTGTCATGGAGGATATCCGTGTCCTCTCTGAATCACAGCTTCAGGGCCGTGAGACAGGAACCGCGGGCGCCGATCTGGCTGCGATCTACGTCGCGCGGCGGATGGAAGAGATCGGCCTTGCTCCCGGCGGCGAACGAAATGGTTACTACCAGAGATTAGTCCAACCGCGCACCCACCTCACTGGTATGCCAACGCTGGCCGTCCTAGACGGGGCCGGCAACCTGGTGATGCAATGGGAGTACCGGAAGGACTTCGCTGAGATCGCCCGCTATGCCTCTGCACGAGGGCAGGCTCGGGCAGCCATCATGGGCGCGGCCTACGGACCGTCGATTGAGGGCGAGGACAACGGCCAGTTTGGATTGAGCAGCAGCGCGGCGATGGATCACGTCCTCATTGTACGGGCTGAGGATTTCCCCAAGGTCGTGACCCGGCAGCTTGGGGCCGTGCTCGTGATCGTCGACTCGAAAGAAGATCTACTGCGGCGTGATGTCTTTCCATACGTCTCTTTGAGATCCGAGGACCAGCGGCCCATTGTGGCGATTTCTCCAGAGACCGCAGAGGAGCTTCTGAGCACAGCCGGAACCAGCCTGGCTGAGCTCGACCGTCTACGATCGACTCAAGCAATGGGCACCATGCAACTAAGTGCGGAAGGCGCAGTCGTGGACGTCTCCGTTCCAGCCGATCGCTCGGTTAATCTTCTGGACGAGGCATACATCAATGTGATGGGGGTGATACCCGGCGAAGGGTACTTAACGGGGCTCCAGTCGCAAGTGATCGTGGTCGGTGCTTACTATGATGGTGTTGGGACTGATCCTTTGGGAGTCGTGTATCCCGGTGCGAACGACAACGCCAGCGGCGTGGCCCTGATGCTGGAACTTGCACGTCTCTTGAAAACCAGCTCATACCAGCCGGAGAAGACCGTTCTCTTCGTCGCCTGGGCGGGCGGTGAGCGGCAGGAGGGCCTGAGCATCAAGAACATCTTGAACGCCAGACCCGGCGCAAATGAGCTCACCGTGGAAACGGTGATTGAGCTCTCAGGCGTGGGGTATGGTACCGGGGACGCCATTTCGATCGGCAATGACAGCAGCTACAGGCTGGTGCAGCTTTTCCAGAACGCCGCGGCCCGCTATGATGCCCACACAACGACGATGGGGCGCGGACCGCATTACGACCTCCCGATCGTTTCGATCTTCGGTGGCCGAGATGCCACAACGCTGTCCCTGTCATGGGACGGTTCAGACAGCCTGGTGCATACACCGGCTGACACTTTCCAACTCATGGACCCGGCGAAATTGCGGCAGGTCGGGCGTTCGGCATATATCACGCTCCTTGTCCTAAGCAGAGAGACCGAATATTGAGGCCTTCGGCATCTCTGTGAGTGGAGCACTGTGATAGAATCTGGCGGCGAACCCCTGTAGCTCAGTGGATAGAGCGTCGGCCTCCGGAGCCGAAAGCGAGAGTTCGAGTCTCTCCAGGGGTGCCTCAGCGAAAGATCACGCGGCCCAACGCAGCATGTGGGCCGCGGTCGATTCTGGCTGGTGCTCACTACGGCGGCCGGAATGATCAGATGACCGAAGGACCAAAAGGGCGTCAGGCCTGGATCAGCCCGCTCAGATTGCAGCGGCAGTATCCAATAAACCGCGCTTGGGGCCGCTGCCACCCTGCTAATGATTTGCGTTGCGACCACGACCTGGAGGCCCAGGCTCCTGCGGCATCGTTCCCACCCGGGCGCCGAATCCCGCCTCCAGATTGGCACCAAGTACCAGCAGAGAGGCGCCATCCCCGGCTCTGGCTCCAATCCATGGCACGACCACGCCACAGTGGAATGTCATTTCGCTGGCCACATGCCAGAGGCGGCGGCTCGGCTAATCGGACCGATTCACGATTGATTTGTGTGGAATGGCACAAAAGCCCTGTTTTGTGGTACATTGTGAATGAAACCGCGAAAGGGGCAGGTGCTCATGAATGCAGAGAAGATTCCCGACATAATCATCGGCCGGCTACCCATCTATCTCAGAGCCCTCCAGCGCATGGCCGCTCAAGGAATGAAGACCACGTCGTCGCAGGAGCTGGGCGACTACGTGGGCATTTCTGCGGCCCAGATTCGCAAGGACATCTCCCAGTTCGGTGAGTTCGGGAAGCAGGGAACTGGATACTCAATCCCGTTTCTGACCGATAAACTGCGCGAGATCCTAAAAGTCAATCGCGTCTGGGACGTGGTCATCGTGGGCATGGGCGACATGGGCCATGCCCTTGCACGCTACGGCGGTTTCGGCGAACGTGGCTTTCGCGTGGCGCTGCTCTTTGACTCCGATCCGGCCAAGATCGGCCAGAAGGTCGGGAGTTTTGTAATCGAGGATGCGGCTCAACTGGTAGAGCGAGTCCGCAGCTGCAAAATAAAGCTTGCCATGGTCTCCGTTCCTGCAGCTTCGGCCCAGGAAGTTGCGGACAAACTGACCCAAGCCGGCATCAAAGCGATCCTAAACTATGCGCCCACCGTACTAAGTGTCCCGGAAAGCGTGCATGTTCAGCACATAGATCCATCCAGCCACCTCCAACGGATGACGTTTTACCTCGACTGACACATAGTTCGGTACTACATCGAGAAATGAAAAGAGCGTGCGGGGTCAAGTTCCTGCACGCTCTCCGTTTCGCTTGGCGTTGCCTAGACCTGCGGCAGATTGCGCCGCAGAATATTCATCATCCCCAGCCCGCGGACCGCCCCTTCCACAACGCACGTCATCGGATTGTCCACAAGGTAGGCCGGTATCCCGAGTGTTTTGGTCAACAACTTATCGATGCCTCGTAGAAGCGCACCGCCGCCGCACAGCGCAACGCCGCGATCGATGATATCCGCAACCAGTTCGGGTGGCGTCCGCTCCAGAACTCGCCGGCAACTCTCAGTCACGTCTTTGAGGGGATCCTGCAGAGCTTCCACAATTTCGCCCGTTGTCAACGTGACCGGCCGCGGCAAGCCCGTTACCTGGTCCTGCCCCTGGACTTCCAGGGTATTCTCCGTTTCCTGGGGAACGGCAGCTCCAATCTTGAACTTCAATTGTTCCGCGGTGATCTGACCGATGACCACGCCGTACTTGCGGCGGACGTAGTTGACTATCGCATCGTCGAGATCCAGCCCGCCCTTGCGCAGGGTGTCAGCGGCGACGATGCTGTACATGGCCATAATGGAGGCCTCAGTGCAGCCGCCTCCCAGACAGATCACCATATTGCCTGATGGCGAACCAATGGGCAGATCGATGCCGAGTGCGGCCGCCAGAGATTGCTGTATCAGCGTCGCCTCACGGGCCCCGGCCTCCATGACGGCCTCGAAAACGGCGCGGCGCTCGACACTCGTCACCCCATAGGGGACGGAGATCATCACGCGTGGGCGAAAAACGCGCAGCGATCCGCTGACCCGTTGGAGCATGTACGAGAGCAGGGTCTCGGTGATCTCGTAGTCGGCGATCACACCGTTGCGCAGGGGCCGCGCCACCTCAATATTGTCTGGCACACGGCCGGACATATCAAGGGCCTCACGACCGACGGCCACCATCTTTTGATCATCGACCTCGATGGCCACAATCGTTGGTTCCTGCATCAACACCTGGGTGCTGTCCGCCAGGCGCACGAACATGGTGCCCAAGTCAATTCCGAGGTCCTTCGAAAACATTGCCACTATGATTGCTGTCCTGGAATGCGGGGTTGAGATTTGCGATAACGCCGGACAACGTCCAGCCTCAGGTTGGATCGCCGCAGCGCGGCTTCCACCATCAGGAGTGCATCCGCCTCGAGCGGCGCGCCCTTGGCGAGGACCTCCTCGGCACGCTTCTTGGCAAATTCCGCACGCTTGATATCGATCTCTTCCACATTTTCCGCCGCGTCGGCGAGAACTGTCACAAGATCGGGCTGCACCTCCGCAACGCCGCCCGACACGGCAAACACCTGCTCTTTTCCGCCGGCGCGCACTTTCACCACGCCGAACTTGAGCGTGGTGAGCACGGGCGCGTGGTGGGGCAGGATACCCATCTCACCGCCTGTCCCGGGCAGGATGATGATATCGGCATCGCCCTGATACACGACGCGGTCTTGAGAGACAATTTCGCAACGAATGGGCATGGGTTTCGAATGCAGTCCCGATTCCAGAGTGCTTTAGCCCGGGGCCTGGGCCGGATTCCCAACGGCAGCCCCGTGGAAGTGCACCGCCGGAGTCGCTGCAGTACCTAGGAGCTCTTTTCCAGTTTCTCAGCCTTTTCCCGGACGTCTTCGATCGTGCCCGCCATCATGAATGCCTGTTCTGGAAGGTCGTCGCAGTGACCATCGAGAATCTCACGGAATCCGCGTACGGTCTCTTTCAAAGGCACATATCTACCGGGTATTCCCGTAAAGCGTTCTGCGACGAAAAATGGCTGGGAGAAGAAGCGTTCAATCTTCCGGGCACGCGCCACAATCAGTTTATCATCTTCGCTAAGTTCGTCAATGCCAAGAATGGCAATGATGTCCTGCAGGTCTTTGTAACGTTGCAGGACTCTCTGAACCTCCCGTGCAGTCGTGTAATGATCCATTCCCACGACGTTCGGGTCAAGAATGCGTGAGGTCGAGGTGAGGGGATCGACCGCCGGGTAAATGCCCTTCTCCACAATGGAGCGCTCGAGCGCGATGGTTGCGTCCAAGTGCGTGAAGGTGGCGACGGGCGCCGGATCGGAGTAATCGTCGGCAGGCACATAGACCGCCTGCATAGAAGTGATGGAGCCGGTGCGCGTTGATGTGATGCGCTCCTGCAGCTCGCCCATCTCCGTCGCAAGCGTCGGCTGGTAGCCAACAGCGGAGGGCATGCGGCCAAGCAGGGCGGATACTTCCGAGCCCGACATTGAGAAGCGGAAGATGTTGTCAATGAAGAGCAGAACGTCCCGGCCCTGATCGCGGAAATACTCAGCCATGGAAAGGGCGGTCAGTCCCACTCGCAATCGTACGCCGGCGGGCTCGTTCATCTGGCCATACACCATGACGGTGTCTTTCATCACGCCAGACTCAAGCATTTCCCGGTAGAGCTGGGTACCCTCACGAGTCCGCTCACCCACACCAGCGAAAACGGAGTTCCCCTGATGGACACTGGCCACTGAGCGAATGAGCTCCATGATTATGACCGTCTTGCCAGTCCCGGCGCCCCCAAAAATGCCCGTTTTGCCGCCTTTGGTGAACGGAGCCACAAGGTCGATGACCTTGATGCCGGTCTCAAAGACTTCGACGCGCGTGGCCTGTTCCGAGAACAGCGGCGCGGGCCGATGAATGCCGTAATAGGCGGCAGCGTTCACCTCGCCCTTGTCATCCACGGGCCGGCCGAGCACATTGAAAATGCGTCCCAGCGTGGACTCGCCGACCGGCACCAGTATCGGCGAGCCGGTTGCCCGCGCGGCGGCCCCGCGCTGCAAGCCATCGGTGGCATCCATGGCCACGGTGCGTACCCAGTTGTCGCCGAGGTCCTTTTGCACTTCGAGGATCAGCGGCACTTGCCCTGTTCGCGCCACTTCGATAGCCTCAAACAGATTGGGCGTCCGGCCCTCCGGAAACTCCACGTCGACCACACCACCCAGGATCTGAACTACACGCCCGGTTATTTCTGCCACTGGCACCTACCTCCGTCCTTCATTCCATGCGCCCAGCCCGGTCACGCCGCGGCCAGCGCCTCCGCACCACCGACAATGTCAAGGATGTCATTGGTGATCGTCTGCTGCCGCATCTTGTTGTATTGGAGCTCGTACGCGCCCGCCAGCTCCCGGGCGTTGTCCGTTGCGCTGTGCATGGCCACCATGCGTGCCGCGTGTTCGCTGGCTTGCGATTCCAGGATCGCCTGGTACACCTGCAGGGCGGTGAATCGAGGGATGATCTCGTCCAGCAGTTCGCGGAGGTCCGGCTCATATTCGTAGGCTGCAGTAGGGCCGCTCTTCTGAAGTTCCATCACCTGCAAGCCCGAGCCCAATTCAAGAGGCAGCAACTTTTTCATCGTTGCAACCTGGCGCGCCAAATTGACAAAATCGGTATATACGAGGAAGACCTCGTCTGCATTGCCATTCTGAAACTCGTCCACGGCCATGCGCCCGATGGCTGAGACATCTGCAAACGACGGTGCAGCCGGGAGGTTGCTGAAATCCGCCAGCAGTTGTTTCCGCCGGCGTACGAGAAGATCCCTTCCCTTTCTTCCCACGGCGATGTAACGTACCGGATTGCGGTAGGCATCAAAGCGCTGCGCAATGAAGCGCACGATATTTGTGTTGTAGGCGCCGGCCAGACCACGATCGCTTGTGATGACGATCGCCACGGCCGATTTCGGATTGGGGCGCTCTATGAGCAGGGGATGCAGGCTGTGCCGGCCGGGTTGAGCGGCAACATGTGTGAGAACTTGCCAGGCCTTCGTGGCGTAGGGCCGTGTAGCAGCCACGGCCTGCACGGACTTGCGGACCTTGGCCGCGCTCACGGCTTCGAGCGCCCGAGTAACTTGCGAGATGTTCTTGACGCTGCGAATGCGCAGCCGCATTTCGCGTGCAGAAGGCATTGCCTAAGCGCTCCATGCGTCGCGGAACGTTTGAAGGGCCTGCTTCAGCCGATCCCGAATCTCGTCGCTGATGATCTTCTTTTCGCCAATCTCTCGTCCAATCTCGGGGTAGCTCGACTCCATGAAGCGAAGAAGATCTGCCTGCCAGGCAACCATCCGGTCGACCGGAACTTGATCGGCAAAACCATTTGTGGCGGCGAAGATCACGATCACCTGGTCGGCCAGTGACATGGGCGCGTACTGAGGCTGCTTGAGGACTTCCTGCATCCGCTGCCCGCGTCCAAGCTGCTGCTGCGTGGTCTTATCCAGGTCCGAGGACATCAGGGCAAACGCGGCGAGCTCACGATAGGCGGCCATGTCGAGGCGCAGACGCCCCGCCACCTGCTTCATTGCCTTGGATTGTGCGTCGCCGCCCACGCGTGAGACCGAGATGCCCACATTCACGGCCGGCCGGATCCCGGCATTGAAGAGGTTCGACTCAAGATAGATCTGTCCATCAGTGATGGAAATCACGTTCGTGGGGATGTAGGCAGAGACATCACCGAGCAAGGTCTCGATGATTGGCAATGCCGTGAGTGAACCGCCTGAACCTTTGAGCTTGACTGCCTTGTGTGCGCCGGGATCCTGCATGCCCTTGATCACGCGGGCAACATCGTCCTTCGACGTGGGGCCGCCGTACACCTTGCCATCCACTGCATCACCTTCCGTTGCAAACGGCCGATCGAAATCCGAGCGCGTGATCACATACTTGTCGGCGACGCGCGCGGCACGTTCCAGCAATCGCGAGTGCAGATAGAAGACGTCGCCAGGATAGGCTTCACGACCCGGCGGGCGACGAAGCAGCAGTGAGACCTGGCGGTATGCCCAGGCGTGCTTTGAAAGGTCATCGTAGATGATCAGCGCGTCGCGCCCCGTCTCCAGGAATTCCTCGCCGATAGCGCAGCCGGCATAGGGTGCGATGTACTGCAGGGCGGCCGACTCATCCGCAGCCGCGACAACGACAATGGTGTGATCCATGGCGCCGTGTCGTTCCAAGGTGCCGACGGTTCGAGCCACGGCAGCCTTCTTCTGTCCGATGGCAACGTAGATGCAGGTGAGATCTTTCCCTTTTTGATTGATAATAGTGTCGATCGCCAGCGCTGTTTTGCCCGTTTGGCGATCGCCGATGATAAGTTCACGCTGGCCCCGACCCACGGGAATCATGGCGTCGATTGTCTTGATGCCTGTCTGGACAGGCGTGTCCACGTCCTGTCGCTGGACAACACCCGGGGCAATTCTCTCAATTGGCCGGAAGTCGGTGGCTGGAATGGGGCCCTTCCCATCGATGGGTTCCCCCAACGCATTTACCACGCGCCCGATCAGGGCATCCCCAACCGGAACTGAAGCAATCCGGCCCGTGCCGCGCGCAGTCATGCCTTCGGTGATGCCTGAATACTCACCCATCACGATCACGCCGACGCTGTCCTTTTCCAGGTTGAAGGCAATGCCCATCATTCCATTGGCGAACTGGACCAACTCCTGGGAACGGATGCTGGGCAAGCCGTGCAAACGCGCAATCCCGTCGCCGGCATCCATAACCGAACCGATGTCGCTGATCTCGATCTCGTGTTCGTACCCCTGAATGGTCTTCTGCAGATCGGCGGTGATCTGTCTGATCAGGTCCGTCATGATTCCTCCACCATAAGCGCGTTAGCCATGCACTTGCTCCCAGCCACGCGATGCCCCTTTACGTACATACACCCGGATAAGGCCGCTATCCGGGTGGGTTGTGCAATCGGTAACAATCACGCTAATGATAACTGAAAGCACCTATCTTGTCTAGTTTTGGCCCTCTCCTTCGGCTCTGAATACCTTAGGATACGGCCCGGCCGTGATCATGTTCGCCAGCGTGCTGACGCCGCAGACGCAAAGCGGCCGCCCACATGGGCGGTCGCTTAGTTTGCAGCCTAGACGATCAGGTTCCAGCAGGACGCTGTCAGCTAGTCTGAGCTGGCGGAGTCGACGCTTGCACCATCTATGTGAGACTCAGCGTCATCATCCGAGCCGGAGCTATCACCTTGTTGTGGGTCCTCGCGGCCGTCGTCGTGACGCAAATTACTGGCAGCTTCTATCCAGGTGGCGATCAGGGTGCCATTGGGAGAGTAGTAGCCCTCGAACCGAATCTCACCGCCAACCTTGATCGCGCCGATGATGGTCGCATTTCCAACGGAAACTTCCTGTCTGTTGATCTGCCACACGCTCGCGCCCATGCGCTCGACGACCCCTGTGAACTGATATGTAATGTAGGGCTGCGGTTGATCGTTCCCACCCAGGTCGGCACCAGAGCTGGGAAGCGCGGGCTCGGAACCTTCATCCAATTCGTGCTGCTGCTCCTCTGTAGAAGGTGCCAACGGAGGGAGCGCCGCACCCGGGAGGAGGAGATCGATGCGTTGTGCCTCGACTGCCCCCTCGGGGCTGGTGATGCCCGTTACCAAAACGGGTTGGCCCACAAGTATCGCAGAACCTGGAAGCACAGCTGTGGAAGGAATGTGCACTGGTATGCCTGACACTGCCCAGGTACCGTCCTGCTTCAGGCTTACCACCCCAGAGAACTTGATCGCAGCCGATCGCCTCTTGATCAGCAGTTCATCAATCTCATCGAGGCGTTCCTGTTCGAACTCACTGGCCAGCATGTATTGCACACTGGGCTGGCGACTTAAAAAGATCCGCAATCCTTCCCACGAACGCTTAAAGCCGTACAGTTGATCGCCAGGCACGGCGCCGGATGAGGCGCGCACCAAGCCCGTGCTCATAAGGGCAAAGGCGACCACCAGGCCCAATGTAATCGCAACCCGAGGGAATGCCGGGAGGATACGATGCCGTCCTGCACGTGAGGTCTCGCGCAACTCCGCCGCACGATGGAGGAATTTCGCCCGCAGCTTCCTGCTGGCCTCCTCGCTCAATCTGTAACCACCCGCCGCGCGAGCTTCGTTGGCGATACTTAATAGGTCTTCAATTTCCGGCTGTGCATATGGCAGGGCGGCCGCGGCTTCCGCTACCGTCTTGCCCTCAGCTAGAAGGCGGAGGCCGTCTTCAAAGGCGTCGTCAGGCGTCTTCATGATCGGGCTCCCCTAGGACTCGCTGCAGGGCTTGCATGGCGCGGAATTGCAGGGCCTTTACGGCGTTGACATTCTTGTTGATCACGGCCGCCGTCTCCTCGAGGGAATAGCCCTCGCCAAAGCGGAGCGCCAAGACATGTTGTTGCTCGGCTGTGAGCCTCGAGTACGCCGTTCGAAATCGGCGTGTGCGTTCGCGACTCTCAAACTCCTCGCCGGGCAGGGGAGCAGGATCAGGGTGCTCATCATCTAAGGATTCCGTCGGACGCCTGTAGGAACGTCGAATGTGATCGGTCACGATGTGACCGGCGGTCGATAAGAGCCAGCCCCTGACGTTCGTCTGTGGGCCGGCGCCGCGCCGCACCGATTCCAAGAGACTAACAAAGACCTCGCTTGCGACGTCCTCCGCCAGCCCGTCATCTCCCAGTCGGTAGCGGACGTACTTGTAGACGGCATCGGAGTACTGGTCATAGACGGCTGCCAGCGCGCGCGCATCCAGCGTCCGTAAATCGTTGGCAAATTGCTGCTCTTCACGGGTTGGCATCAACGGTGCTGCCCCCCACCCTCCAGAACTGAGACGAATGTATTCGTACATTTTCAGTATATCATCCGCCCAATCGTCACTTCGCTTCGCCGGTGCTTCGATAGCGATCCGACATCCCGACGCAATTCAGGATAGGGGGGGCGATCGATCGATTCTCAGCCGGTCGGAGCAGAAGCGACCCAGGTCGCTATGTGCGCGATCACGCCGGCCGTCCCGTTAGCACAATCCTCTGCGACGCCGTTTCCATTGCGCTCGGAGCTCTTGATGGTTTCGTGGGTCGGCTGCTCCTGCTCATCTAGAGGTTCCTGACTCTGCAATTCGTGGGTTGACTGCGGCCACAACGATTCTCGAGTCTCCGATTGTTCCACGGCGGCGTGCTCTCAGCTTGTATGTCGAGTTTTGAGCCCATGGGTTACGGGTGCGTGACCGCTCGGCCGCAATGGCTACGCGCAGTTTGGGGCCCCCGCAGGCGAGCCGGCACGGGTGGCATCCGGAGGATTACCGATCTTCATGAATGCGTTTGGCCGTAAGGAGCTAGTGCATCGGCGAATTGATCACCGACTGCTATGGGCATAAACTCGCTCAAATTCCAGAAGGTACTGCTGGGCGATGGTGCGGTCGTAAATGATCAAGAGATTCTCGTCGTTGGTCTCATTTGCGTTCCGCGAGAAATTGTAGGATCCCACGACAACCACTTCACCATCGATAATGAAGACCTTTTCGTGCATCTGACCACGATTTCCGTCGAGGCGCACGTCCAGTCCCGCGGTGCGAAAGCTCGCGAATTCTGTGCCAAGATTCGATGTTGCCTGATCCTCATCCAGGATGCCCTTGACCGTGATGCCATCCGCGTGTGCGCGCTTGATGGCGTTACCGAGGGGGTTGGAGGTGAAGGAATAGGCCAAGAAGTAGATGCTGTGCTGCGCGGTGTCGAGGAGGTCCACGAGAGCTGATTCGGGCGCATCATCCGGAGCAAAGAAGGCGTGGATCTGCGCGCCACCAGCCTGAACCTGCGGATTTGGCGTGAGGCGTCCGGGTTCCGGCCCGAACTTGTCATCATCAAACATCTCGGCGAACTCCGCCTCGTAGTCCGCGGCGAGGTCGCGGGACTCGATGTGCACAACCGTGTTGTTATCCATGTACGCCCCGCTGTCCGTATAGTTCATGGAGCCCGTCCAGACATCCTGGCCATCAATCACCATGAACTTGTCGTGCATGGTGCCCTCCCGGCGATCGCCCAGTACGGGGATGCCTGCCTCCTTTAGGCGCTGGAAGTCATTGGCGTTCATATTGTCGCTCTCTGAGACAAGGCGCACGTCGATGCCGCGACGATGTGCGCGGATGAGAGCCAGCCGAACGTCATCGAGGGAGAGGCTGTACATGGCAAGATGAACGGAGAGGCGGGCTGCGTTGATCGCCTCAACCAGGCGCACGTCCACCCCACCGGTGGCTTGCGCACTGGCAGGATTTGACGGATCCGTGAAGAGGATTTCGAACCACCGGCCGCGCACACCATATCCCACGTGAATGGGGAGCGGACTAAGTGCGTCCGTGCTGCCGATAATGTCAGCGGGTGCCGGTGCCGGGGTCATGGCGTCAAATTCCGGAGTCGCCGTGCTTGTGTGAGTTGGAAGCGGAAGGGAAAACGAGCCGCATGCCATCAAGAGCAGGATGACAAGGGCCAGACCGGCATGCATTTTTCGCTTGGACATTCGGGGTGCGTGAGCATTATAGCATTCGGATCGCGGCTGCTTGAGCCGCGACGGACCAGCCCTCTGATGGAGGCAGTATAATGCGCGCGCCCCCGATGCAAGTCGCCGCCGATAGATCCAGCGCGAATCAGCAAATCGCCCGAGCCGCCGGCACGGTCATGCTGGCAATAGTGCTTGGGCAGCTGTTGGGCCTATTGCGCGGCATCCTCGTAGCGCGCGCCTTTCCGCCCACCGAGCTGGACGCCTTTTTTGCGGCCAATCGCGTGTCTGAGACATTGTTCATGCTCATTGCGGCCGGTGCCCTGGGCTCAGCCTTCATACCGACGTTCACAGGGATGCTGGCGCGCGGCGATCGGCGCGCGGCGTGGCGGCTGGCTTCATCGCTGGCCAATTTGATCCTGCTGATCCTGAGCACCCTGGCTCTTGTTGCTGCCATATTGGCTCCGGCAATCGTGCGCTACCTGTTGGCGCCGGGCTTTTCGGACGATGCAGCATTGTTCGGCCTGACTGTCGAACTGCTCCGAATCCAATTGATCTCGGTCGTCTTCTTCGGACTCGGCGGCCTAATCGTCGGGGTGCTGAACGCCAATGGGGTGTTCTTCATCCCCGCGCTTACCCCCTCCATGTATCAACTTGGGCTGATATTCGGCGTTCTCGTGCTTTCTCCTTCCATGGGAATCCGGGGTTTGGCCTGGGGCGTGGTTGGGGGCGCGGCGCTGTACCTATTGCTGCAAGTTCCCGCATTGCTCAGGCTGCGCCACTCACCGGCTCCTGGCGCGGGTCCACACTACACGCCAACCTTGGGGCTCGGTGAAGCCTCGGTCCGTGAAGTGCTTCGACTAATGCTCCCGCGGATCGTGGGAATCGGCGTCGTGCAGCTCAACTTTTGGGTCAACACATGGCTCGCCTCACAGATGCAAAGTGGGAGCGTGGCTGGGCTTCAGTACGGCTTCTCCCTCATGCTGATGGCCCAGGCGGCCATTGCCCAATCGGTGGCCATCGCGGCCATGCCTACATTCTCCGCCCAACACGCGCTGGGCCAAATTGGCGAGCTGCGGAGCTCGTTGACGGCGGCACTGCGGGGTGTGGTGATACTTGCGGCGCCCGCGGCTGCCGGCCTGATCATCTTGCGAGAACCGATCGTAAAGCTGCTCTACGAGCGAGGTCATTTCGATGCCAACATGACGGGGCTCGTTTCCTGGGCGCTTCTGTGGTTCGCTGCCGGCCTAGTTGGTCACTCCATGCTGGAGGTTCTCACGCGCGCCTTTTATGCACAGCACGACACTCGCACGCCTGTGATCGTGGGCGCAACTGCAATGGCGCTGAATATCCTCTTCAGTTTTGCGTTTTCAGCCGCGTTCGCGCAGGCGGGATGGCTGCCACATGGCGGATTAGCGTTGGCCAATTCAACCGCTACGGCGCTGGAGATGAGCGCACTGTACCTGCTGATGCGCAGGCGTCTTGGCACCATGGATGATGGCCGCATCGCCCAGGGTCTGGGCGTCGCGGCGGCTGGCACGGCGGCGCTGGTTGCCGCCCTCGTGCCATTCGCACACCTGCAACTGCCGGCATGGGTGACCGCGCTGGCCGGCGTCGCCATCGGCGCGGCCGTCTACTCCATCGTTATGGTGGTGATGCGCGTTCCGGAGTTGTCCGCGTTGCTGCGTGGACTTAAGCGCCGCCTGGACGCCATCCGCTAGTTGTGTTTCTAGTGCCAGAAGAACCACACTGCAGTCGTGAAGAGGATGCCCCACAAGGTTCCGCCCAGGACTTCAAAAGGCGTGTGCCCCAGCACTTCGCGAAGTTCCTCCTCATTCCACAGGTGCCCCTGGAGAAGCTCATCGAAAAGCAAGTTGATTCTCTCAGCGTGCATGCCGGCTTGTCGACGTACGCCTGCGGCATCATACGTGACTATCATGGCTACGGCCACCGCCACGGCAAACTCCGGCGTGTTGTAGCCGCTATAGAGACCCACGGCATTCGCGACGCCCACGATCAATGCGGAGTGCGAGCTAGGCATGCCGCCAGTCGCGAGCAACCAGCCCCATTGCCAGCGCCGCGTGCGGAGGTATTCGATGGGCACCTTGGCCAATTGCGCCGTTGCCCATGCTATGAGCGCACATATCAGAACCCGGTTGAGCAACACCCCCGCGAGTGGCATGTCACTCCTCTTCGAAATCCACGAGGTCTGCTCCGGATAACCGCTTCACTTTCAGCTCTGCCTTGTCCAAGAGCTGTGTGCACCGCTTCACCAGGGCCTGACCTCGTTCGAAAAGCGACATGGCCTGTTCCAGAGAGGCGGTCTCGGCCTCCAGCGCATTCACGATTTCCTTCAGTTCGGCGAGGGCGTTTTCGTAGGTCAGCTCCTCGACGGGTTTTGGTGCAGTGGATTTAGCCATTGCTTTCTCTCAGTGTAATCCCGGATCCGGGCCACACATCAAGGCGCCCCGGGGCCGACTTTGGCGTCGAAGCCACCGTCTGAGACACGGACGTGGATGGCTCCGGTGGCCTGGATCACCTTCCGAATTACGACACCATCGGACTTGCGAGTAACGACCGCATAGCCGCGAGCAAGTACCTCCAGCGGGCTCAGGGCCGCGAGGCGTTGATGCCAGCCGGCCATTTCGCTGCCCTGCAAGGCCAGACCCTGACCGATCGCGAATCGAAGCCGGCGCGAAACATCATCCATGCCTTGCCGCTCGGATTGAATACGCCTGACCGGTGAATAGTGACGCAATTCCTTCACGGCGGTCTCCAGCTCGTCGCGTCCTTGCTCAAGTGAGCCCGTCACTAGATCGCCCAACTGAGCGGCCGCAGTGCGCAGCCTTTCCCTGAGATCATATACCGAAACCTGAGTCGCCAATTCTGCCGCGGCTGTTGGAGTCGGAGCCCTCAGGTCGGCGGCGAAGTCGCTGAGCGTGAAATCCGTCTCGTGCCCTACGCCGCACACGACCGGGGCTTCCGAAGCAGCCACTGCGCGAACGACGTTGGGATCATTGAAGGCCCAGAGGTCCTCGATCGAACCACCACCACGAACCAGGAGGATCACATCGGGTCGTGGCCGCATGGCATTCAGATGATTGAGTGCATGGATGATCTGAGCCGGCGCTTCGTCACCCTGCACAGCCGAGGGCGCCACAAACGCCTCAGCCATCGGCAATCGCCGCCGTAATGTGTTCAGCACGTCCTTGAGGGCTGCTCCCGTCGCAGAGGTCACAATTCCAATGCGACGCGGAATTGCCGGGATTGGACGTTTGCGCTCGATCGCAAAGAGTCCCTCGGCCTCCAGCTCCGCTTTCAATCTCAAGAATTCCTGATAGAGGGCGCCCTCACCTGCCGGCGTCAGACGGTCCACGTACAACTGGTATTGGCCGCCGGCTTCGTAAACTCCGATCCTGCCATGCGCTGCAACCGCCACGCCGTCCCGAAGGCTTAGATCCAGGCGCACGGCCGTTGTCCTCCACATCACACAGCGCAAAGAAGCACCGGCATCCTTGAGCGTAAAGTAGACATGGCCGGATGCGGGCCTGGAGTAGTTCGAGACTTCGCCCTCCACCCAGATGTCCTCGAGCCGCACGTCGGATTCAAGCACATCCCGGATGTACTTGGTGAGCGTGCTGACCGTCCATTGAACCGCGGCGAAGAGGGAGGGCTGCATCAACGGGTAGCATACACAATCGGCCCGGGAATGTCAACGACGCCTGCAGGATCGGGATGATACAATCGGCACTGCAGTGGAATGAATCACATTTGGTCACCCTGGCGTATGGAATACATTGAAAATCATGGCAAGGAACAAGGTTGCGTGTTTTGCCAGGCGCTGACACGCGCGGACGGCCCTGATAATCTCATCGTGCACCGGGGCGATCACGCGTTCGTGATCCTCAATCGATTCCCGTATACGAGCGGTCACGTCATGGTCGTGCCCTCTCGACATGAGCCCGACCTCGAGCACTTGGAGCCAGCTGAGCGCGCCGAAATGATGGAGCTCGCCTCACGGGCCACGAAGGTGCTGCGGAGTGTCTATCAGACAAGTGCCTTCAATGTGGGCATGAATATTGGCGAAGCGGCCGGCGCCGGCGTAAAGGAACACGTTCACATCCATGTGGTGCCACGCTGGGTTGGAGACACGAATTTCATGTCGACGCTGGCGTCCACACGGGTGCTGCCCGAGACGCTTGCCGACACATGGAGGCGGATCCGCGCTGCATTCACTGACTAGGTCCAAGAGCGCTGGCGCCCCGTGCGCCTCAAGGCTAGACCATCACAACTCCAAGACGACCTGCTGGACCCTTTCAGTTGGATTGAAGTGAATACATGGACGACAAAGGCGCCTTGCGAATCGACGGCGACTGTCGGCGGAAGTTATCTCGGACTCCCAATAGGACACGACCTCATGCTGCGTCGACTCCCATTCGTTGCATCCGGACTCGCATTTATGCTTACGGCATGTATTGCGCGACCTGAAGGCGGCGACAAACCTAGGCAACTGGACTTAAGGGCCGTAAGTGAGACAGCATCTGTCGTCGTGCCAGAACAGTTGGAAGCGCGAGCGACCCCGCAACCAACCAGTACCCCTGCCTCATATGGGCCGGACTCCAGCGCGTTTTCGAGTCTAGTTAATCCCCTCTCGGGTCTTCCCGTTAGCGATCCGAGTCTCTTGAAAGTCCCGGCCGTGTTGGTATCAATATCGCATTTCCCCGCCACTGGTCGGCCCCAGTCGGGTCTGTCGTACGCCCCATTCGTTTACGAGTTCTCGATCACGGGGGGCGAAACGCGCTTTCTAGCCGCGTTCTATGGTGAGTTTCCGAAAGTGGAAGTGCCGGTCTCGGGGTTGTGCAACGTCCGTACGGGCGGATTCGTGCAGACGGGCGCGCTCCTCGGCAACCGCGTTTGGTTGGACGAGAATGAGAACGGTGTGCAGGATGTAGGTGAGGGAGGCATTCCGGGAATCTGCGTCGACCTCCTGGATCAGGCTGGCAAGGTGCTGCAGCGCACCACAACCGACTCAAATGGTGTCTATGGTTTCAACGTAGATCCCTCTTTGTCGTACGCACTGGAATTTGAACAGCCCGCCTATCTTAACTTCACGCGTGTGAACGTAGTCAACGAGGACTTGGACAGCGATGTTAATCCGGAAACGGGCCGGACTGCCTACTTTGAGTTTGGGCGCGAGAACCTGAATTGGGATGCCGGCATGATCCTGAATGGGGCCCCAATCCCGCCGTCGCCGAGCGGCACCAAGCCACCTGAACCCGAGGTCGGGCCTGTGCGTTCAGGACGCCTACTGTACACATACCTGGCGCAATCCTATTCCAACAGTTGCCTTGTGTATGCATTTGCATCGCCCGAGGTCCTGGAGAAGCTCCCCCACTGCGCATTTGTCGCCCACGAAGACTATCTGGGCGGTGACATGTTCTCCCTCGACCGGATGCGTGCCGTGGCCGAGGACAACATGCGGCGGCAGGCAAGCCGGCCATTCGACTACAGCAGCAATGCGTATGCCGACGCCTCCCCGCCCGGGGGGACGCCTGCCAGAAGGCTGGATGTCTACTTCGGAAGGATCAACCAGTCGGCGTGGGTCTATGATCCGCTGTACCAATCCTACCTGCGTTATGTGGATAATGCAGACATCAACGCGCAGGGGGTTGTTCATCCTGAAATTGACCGGCTGACTGGGCGCCAACTGCATTTTGAAAACGTGGTCGTGATCATGGCTGATATCGACGTTGTGAGCCGGACGAATCTGGATATCCACCTGGATGCAGGCAACGTGGGAAGGGCAAAGCTATTCAGAGACGGTCAGGTTTATTCGATCACGTGGAGCACACGCGGTGGTGAATATGAAAAGGAAACGGGTCTCCGTAAGCCCATCCAGTTCCTCAATTCAGATGGGACGCCTGCTGCGCTCAAGCCCGGACATACCTGGGTAATCATCGTCACACCATATAGCCTATTCGAGCCAAAGGGTGATGGGCTTTACTTCGCCAAGTATGGAGCTCCCGCCGGCGAAGCTCAGTAAGGGGCTCGTATCGAGCGCCGACTCTGCAGGCGCGGTTGATCTCAAGTTGAAGGCCACCCAGAAATGAATTCCCGCATCACCGGAACGCTCCTGACGGCGACACTATAATCCCACCGTGCAGAGCTGTCACGTAAGATTGAGGCGGGCCTTTTCACTGATCCTCGGGGCGACCGTCTCGGCGTGCTTGCCCATTGGCGGACCCCTTCCAACCACAACGCCCGCGCCAAACGTCTTGCCAACTGCCACGGCGACGATGGAGCCTGTATCTACGAATCCGCTCACAGGCATGCAAGTTGTCGATCCCAGCCTGCTCGATATCCCCGCCTTGCTGATCTCGATCTCGCACTTCCCGGCGACGGCGCGACCACAGTCAGGGCTGTCATTTTCTCCATTTGTCTACGAGTTCTACATCACTGAAGGTGCGACGCGCTTTCTGGCCGCACTTTACGGGGAGTGGCCCGCGCCTGAGGTACCGGTGCACGGTGGCTGCGAAATGCGCACCGGACCGTTCAAATCGGACGGGATTCTGCTTGGCAATCGAGTCTGGTTGGACGAGGACGCCGACGGGCTCCAGGATGTCGGCGAGGGCGGCGTGATCGGCGCATGTGTGCATCTCTATGATGCGACGGGGAACCTGATCGCGACAACCAGCTCCGATTCAAATGGGTTCTATGGATTCGGCGTCTCGCCGGGCCATTACACCCTGGAATTCGTGCTCCCCGAGGGACTTGCCTTCACACGTGCGCGCGCGGGCCCGGAGGAATTGGACAGTGACGCAAGCACCTCAAACGGCGGTGTTGACGTGGAGGTGGCCTCGCAGGATCTATCGGTTGACGCCGGCTTCATCAGAGAGGAAACCGCTACCAAACCGACAGGCGAATCCGCGACGGCACCGTTGGCGCAAGTTGGTCCCATTCGCTCAGGGCGACTGATGTACCGCTACCTGGCGGATTCATTCCCAGGGAGTTGCCTCATCTTCGCGTATGCCTCGCCGGAGGTGCTTGAGAAGCTGCCCCAGTGCAAAGTTGTATTCCACCAGATCCTTGGCGGCGGCTACATGCTCGATTTGGGCGAGCTCTGGTCAGTGGCGAAGGAGAATCAACGGCACTTCAGGGCCAATATTGATTACGCCGGTTACCTGTTCACGGACAAGCCGTCGCCAGAAGGCAGACCAGCACCAGGATTGGATGTCTACATTGCGTACCAGAATCAATCCGGCTGGTATTACGATCCACTAAGTCAGTCCTATCTGCGGTATGTGGATACTTCTGAAGCTGAGCTCGCCGGCATTCTGCACCCGGAAACGGACAGGCTGACCGGGCGCCAGCTTTCGGTCCAAAACGTCATTGTGGTGTTTGCCAAGCATGACGTCATCTCGCCCACAAACCTCGATATCCGCCTTGATCCCGGCAGGACCGGCAAAGCCATCTTGTTTCGGGATGGTCAGGCCCTTAACATAGATTGGGGCATGCCCAGGGCAAGCGGCGATGGTACGGGCCACCCTATCCAGTTTCTGCAGAAGAACGGCGAGTTGGTCGCCTTGAGGCCCGGCCACACATGGGTGATCGTCGTGACACCTGAGACCACTGTGGAACAGACCGCTGATGGTCGCTGGAAGCTCATTTTCGCGCCGCCCGACGGTGCAAAGTAGCCCTACCGGTGCCGACGCGGCGTGCAGACTATAATGTCACGGAATCGTCGAAAGGAGAACGCATGGGCAAGGGGCATGAGGCCGTAATTCTCAGCGCGGCGCGAACGCCGACTGGCAGATTCCAAGGTGCGTTGAGCAGCGTCCCGGCAACGCGGCTCGGCGCCGCGGCTGTGCGCGCGGCCGTGGAACGCGCCGGGATCGATCCTGCCGATGTCGAAGAGGTCATCATGGGCAGCGTAGTGCAGGCTGGCGAGGGACAGGCGCCTGCACGCCAAGCTAGTATTTGGGGAGGGGTCCCAGCCTCAGTTGGCGCAACGACAGTGAACAAGGTCTGTGGATCGAGTCTCAAGGCAGCCATGTTTGCGGCGCAGGCTATTCGCGCTGGTGATGCCGGCCTATTGATTGCTGGGGGTTTTGAATCTATGAGCCGGGCACCGTACTTGTTGTCGGGCCGCTCCGGTGAATTGAAATTCGGCCACCAGGCGCTCACTGACGCCCTGCTGAATGACGGCCTCTGGGATCCGTTCGAGAATTGGGCCATGGGCATGGCCGCCGAGTTTATTGCGGACGAGTACGAAGTCACTCGCGAGGCCATGGATCGTTTTTCGGTGCAAAGTCATCAGAGGGCCGTGGCAGCACAAGACGCAGGCAAATTCCGGTCAGAGATCGTCCCCGTGCAGGTGGCTACGCCCAAGGGCGGTAGCATGGTCGTCGAAGTGGACGAAGGACCACGGAGAGAAACCTCGGTCGAAACGCTGTCCAAGCTTAAGCCTTCATTCAAACCGGATGGCAAAGTCACGGCCGGCAACTCCTCGAGCATGAATGACGGCGCCGCTGCAGTGGTCATTGCATCAGAGCAGTACGTCGACGAGCGGAACCTCAAACCGCTGGCCCGCGTTGTTGGATACACACAGGCAGCGGTGGAACCCAGGTACCTGTTCGCGGCGCCCGCACATGCCCTGCCCAAGCTTCTCAAGAAAGTGGGCTGGAGACTATCGGACGTGGATCTGATCGAAATCAATGAAGCCTTCGCATCGCAGGTCCTGGCCGATGGGTACGCGCTTGCAGACCAAGGCTGGAATTGGGATAAGGTCAACGTTAACGGCGGGGCCATCGCCCTTGGGCATCCGCTTGGTGCCAGCGGTGCAAGAATACTTACGACGCTAGTTCACACCCTAAGTGATCGGGGGCTGAAAAGAGGCATTGCAACGCTCTGCCTGGGTGGTGGGGAAGCCGTCGCAATGGCAATAGAAGCGTTCTAACTTGCAGGACACTTATCCAAGGAGCACGCAGGCATGAATGCCGAAGAAAGGTCCAAGAAGATCGATGAGTACGGTGAGGGTTATGATCTGCTCGCGACCGCCCTGAAGGAGATACCGGTCGAGGCTTGGGACTTCAAGGCCTCGGAGGACGAGTGGTCGGTGCACGAGGTGATCGTGCACATGGGGGATAGCGAGTCGATGGCTGCGCTGCGAGTCCGCAAGCTGATTGTGGAACCGGGTACCAGTCTAATGGGATACGAGGAGTCAAAGTGGGCAGGCGCCTTGAACTATCAGGCGCAGAGCGTAGATGACTCGCTTCAAATCATCCGGCTCGCCCGTGCCACTACATATCGGCTCCTCAAGTCGCTTGCAGCCTCAGTGTTTGAGCACGCGGTGATACATCCCGAATACACTGAGCCCTACACGTTTGACAAGTGGCTCACCATCTACGCCAACCACATCCCCGACCACATCCAACAAATCAAAAGGGCACATGAAGCCTGGAAGAGCCGCTGACTCACGGCGGCTGGAGGAGGCCAGATGAGCATCAGGAACGTCCTGGTTGTGGGTGCCGGCACCATGGGGAATGGCATTGCGCAGGTCGCCGCGACGTCGGGATTGAATGTCACTTGCATGGATGTGATTCCGGCGGCGATCGACAGGGCCCGCGCGGCCATCGCAAAGTCCACTGCGAAGCTGGTTGAGAAAGGCAGCCTCACATCGGACCAGAAGGCCCGCGCAGATGCCATTTCTTTCGTCCGCGATCTGACTAGCGCGGCGTCGGCCGACATTGCAATCGAGGCTGCCACAGAGAATCCCGAACTGAAGCTGAGAATCTTCAAAGACCTGGATGCCGCCGTCTCGTCACATGCGATCCTTGCGAGCAACACCTCGTCCATTTCAATCACCAAGATTGCGGCAGTCACGGGGCGACCAGACAGGGTAATAGGGATGCATTTCATGAATCCCGTGCCTGTGATGAAGCTGGTCGAAGTGATCCGCGGCCTAGGCACTTCGGATGGGACAGCCGCGACGGTGATAGACCTGTGCAAGAGCCTGGGCAAACAACCCGTCGAGGCAAACGACTCACCTGGATTCATCTCGAACCGCATACTCTGCCCAATGATCAATGAGGCCGTATTTGCATTGCAGGAAGGTGTTGGCTCGGCGGAGGCGATCGACACAGTCATGCGGCTGGGGATGAATCATCCAATGGGTCCGCTCGCGCTGGCAGATTTGATTGGTCTTGACGTCGTGCTATTCGTCATGGAGGTCCTGCAGCGGGATCTGGGCGAGGACAAGTATCGGCCTGCCCCGCTTCTGCGTCGCATGGTCGACGCGGGGTACCTGGGGCGCAAGGCCGGCAAGGGTTTCTACTCGTATTAGCGTGGGTCTCTGCAACCCGCATGACAGATCCATCGAGTCTCCCGCCAGAGGGCGGTGACAAGCGCAAGCAGACGGCTAGAAAGCCGCTCTCCTGGGCAGAGCACACTTATGATTTTGTCGTGATCGGCTCCGGCTTCGGCGGTAGCGTTTCAGCCATGCGGTTGACTGAAAAGGGCTATTCCGTACTGGTCATGGAGCGGGGGCGACGCTTCGAGGATCAGGACTTCCCAACGACCAACTGGAACTTGCCAAAATTCCTCTGGCTTCCTGCCCTGGGATGCTTTGGGATCTTCCAGATGAGCTTTCTGAATGGGCAGCTTGCACTCCACGGCAATGGAGTGGGTGGCGGCAGCCTGACATACGCCGGCGTCCTTGAGATGCCAGACGACAGCCTTTTCCACGCGCCCGCGTGGAGGGACTTTGCCGATTGGAAGGCATTACTCCTCCCACACTACGAGACCGCTCGCAAGATGCTGGGGGTGGCTGTCAATCCGCGCTTGTGGCCAGCGGATGCGGCGCTCAAAGAAATCGCGGATGAGCTTGGCCAGGGGGATACCTTCCGGCCGACCGAAGTCGGGGTATTCTTTGGAGACGGTTCCCGAACCGAAGGCGCGGTTCCTGATCCGTATTTTGCGGGCAAGGGCCCATCGCGAAGTGCCTGCATCCATTGTGGCGGCTGCATGGTTGGTTGCCGCTACGATGCCAAGAACACGCTCCCCAAGAACTATCTCTACTTCGCCGAAAGGGGTGGAGCCGAAGTGGTCGCCGAGACCACGGCGACAGACATCGTCGTGCTGGAGCCCAGTCAGGCCGATGGGGCAAGGTTTGAAGTACATTGTCGCAGCACAACCTCCTGGCGAAAGCGCGGGCTTCCATCCGTGCGCTGTCGCAATGTGATCCTTAGTGCGGGCGCTCTCGGCACATTGGAACTGCTCTTACAATGTCGCGAGGTCAGTCGGAGCCTCCCAAGGCTATCCTCGAAGCTCGGAGACAATATACGAACGAACAGCGAGAATATCCTTGGGGTCACGAGCCGCGCGCATACGATTGATTACTCTAAGGGTATCGCGATCTCGTCGATCTTCCAGGCGGATGAGACTACGCGCATAGAGCCCGTGCGATACTCCGACGGTTCCTCGTTCATACGGTTGTTGGCAGCCCCTCACATCGAGGGCCATGCGACGACCCTGATTCGCGTGCTGCAGTCCATGTGGGCGATCTTGCGCCACCCCGTCGATTTCCTCTACGTCAAGTTCTTTTCAGCTTGGGCAAGATACACCACGATCCTTCTTGTCATGCAGATAGAGGAACATCTCGCCAGAGTCCGACTGGGCCGCAACCTCTTCACGCTCTTCCGGCGCGGCCTGGTGATGGAACGCGACAAAGACCGCTCCATTCCCAAGCAGATCCCAATCGGTAATCGCGTCACCCAAGCGCTGGCGCAGAAAATCAATGGGATTGCCCAGGCAGCCTTCACGGACAGCTTGTTCAGTTTCCCAACTACAGCGCATTTTATGGGAGGCGTGCCATTTGGGCGCGACGCCAGCGAAGGAGTGATTTCGCTCAACTGCGAGGTTCACAACTATCCAGGCCTGTATGTCATTGACGGATCGATCATGCCGGCCAATCCGGGAGTAAATCCATCTCTCACAATCAGCGCCCTAGCCGAGTTGGCCATGAGCAGGATGCCTGAAAAGCGCCGACGGGAGACGGCATAGTGGTGAGTGCGCTTTCGCGTGAACGTGCAGCCAAGCTGGATCAAGAGGACGGTCTTGCATCCTTCCGGCAACAATTCGTTATCGAGGACCCCGATCTAATCTACCTGGATGGGAACTCACTCGGGCGACCGCCTCTGACAGTCGCCAAACGCATGCAAGAGGCGGTTGAAGTGGAATGGGCAACGCAATTGATAGGGGCCTGGAACAGCGGGTGGTGGGAGGCGCCGACCAGAATCGGCGCGATGCTCGCCCCACTGCTGGGCACGGATGCAGACGAGGTCATCGTGGGCGATCAGACCTCGCTCAACCTTTTCAAGCTTGCGACTGCCGCGTTGCACCTTCGACCCGGCCGGCCGCGCATTGTCACCGATACCCTGAACTTCCCCTCAGACCTCTATGTCTTGCAGGGGATCACTCACATGCTCGGGGATCGCCATGAAATCATTCGCGTCGGCTCGCTCGATGATGGCGTAACGCCTGACCTTGAGGCTCTCACGTCCGCCATCGATAAGAAAACAGCCCTCGTCACCTTGTCTCACGTCGCCTTCAAGAGTGGTTACTTGTATGAGATGCGCCACATCACAGAAATGGGCCATCGCGTTGGAGCGCTGGTACTTTGGGATCTTAGCCATTCCGCAGGTGCGGTGCCCATCGCCCTGGATGAGTGTGAAGCCGATTTTGCAGTCGGCTGCACGTACAAGTATCTCAACGGAGGTCCGGGTGCTCCGGCTTTTCTATACGTCAATAGGAGCCTCCACCAGGATGCTCTCTCCCCCATCTGGGGCTGGTGGGGAGAGGCCCAACCATTTGCCTTTGCGCAGGAGTACCAGCCGGCACCCGGCATACTCCGATTCCTGAGTGGCACCGCGCCCATGCTTTCCATGATCGCCTTAGAGGAGAGCCTGAGACCCGTGCTGGCGGCCGGGATTGAGCCGCTCAGGCAGAAGTCGATTGCGCTGACTGAGTACGCCATCGAACTGGCTGATGCACAACTCCTGCCACTTGGTTTCCGGCTTGGATCCCCGCGTGAGTCTGAGCGCCGTGGCTCGCACGTAAGCCTGCGGCACCCGGAGGGCTATCGAATCAATCGTGCGCTGATCGGGGAAATGAAGGTGGTGCCTGACTTTCGTGAACCGGACAACCTGCGCCTGGGTTTCGCGCCATTGTACGTGTCGTTCAAGGACGCGTGGGAGGCAATCGAGCGACTGCGTCGCGTTGTGCTCGAAAGACGCTTTGAGAAGTATCCGTTCCAGCGTTTGCTGGTTACTTGAGGCGTGCCACAATTCCGCCGTGACTACATGACAGGGAGGCGCCACATCGCGCCTCCCTGTTTCTTACTTGCGATTCTTCACGTAGGCCTGCACTGCCTCACGCATGAAGGCAGCCAGACCCGGCTTCATGGCCTCGTAGTTCACTCGAAAACGCGCATCATCGTTATAGAGATCGGCCAAGCCCAGGAGCTGTTCATCGTCTGGGGACCAGAAGTGCTGCAGATTCACGCGCCACCGGCCGACGATCGCTTGGATCCTCGGACTAGCTGGGCCGTCTTCCATCGCTGCGATCAAGTCCCGATAAACCGCCCTGCCCTCCTCCAGGATTAGCTGCTTCTTCTCGGCGGGGTACTGCTTCCACCTGGCGATGGAGCTCCGTACGGTTTCCGCATCCCACCTCTGTGCCGCCTCCTCGGCCCAGCTTTCCTGCTCCTCCTCACTGAAACCTTTGAAAAGCTGTGAGTCCTCCATGTTTGTCTTTCCTCTCAGATGTTCCGTCGTTTGGTCAATCGTGCGTATCAATCGCTTGATTCTCGCGGCCTCCGCCTGCAGCGCGGAGCGATGTGCTTCAAGAGCCTTGAGCACGTCAAAATCCGTGCTCCAGATGATCCGCCTGATCTCTTCCAGGGGGACCTCGAGTTCCCGGTAGAAGAGGATTTGCTGCAGGCGGTATACGGCATCCTCCTCGTAGTATCGGTATCCATTGCCACCGACAGACGAGGGCCTCAGTAGCCCGATCTGATCGTAGTGATGTAGCGTGCGGACCGTCACGCCCGCCAGATCTGCCAGCTGCTTAATGGTGTACATGGCTACCTCTGATGCAGCACTATAAACCCTGACGTAACGTCAGAGTCAAGGGTTTATGCAAGCTTTCTCGCGCCTGACGTGGACTTGACTTACGCTTCCTGTCGTTTCAGGAGCAGGGGCCCAATGCGGTCGATTACCGATCCAAAGGCCAACTCCGCCCACGGGACAAGCTTGAGCCAGCCCGGAATGTACAAGACGCGCCGGGGACGCCGGATGAGTCCCCAAATCCCATGGGCCACATCTTCAGGGGCCACACCGATTCTTTCCGTTGGGACGCGCCGCCCATTTTGCAGGCGCCGTGCCGCGATCGCAAACTCGGTGCGCACTGGCCCAGCTCTCACGATGCTCACATGCACCGGACTGCCATGGAGCTCACGATGCAGGGCCGTTGTGAAATTGTCAAGGAACGCCTTGGTCGCTCCATACAGCGCGACGCCCTGGCTTGGAATTCCCCCTGCCACAGATCCCACGGTGATGATGTGTCCGTGATGGCGCTTGCACATTTCGCCCAGACATGCGAGCGTGAATTGCAGGGTCGATTCGATGTTCACGCGCAACATCTGCCGGGCCGTGCTCCACGACATGTCGGCGGCATACCCATACCATCCCAAGCCCGCGCTGTTGATGAGCACGTCGACGACGGCAAGCTTTCGCTTGATGATTGCATGGGCGCGTCGTCGCTCGACCTCCTTGGAGAGATCGGCCGGGATGGCAATTGCTCGGCCTCCCTCCTCCGCGATCCGCTTCACCAACTGGCGGAGCCTTCCGGCGCGGCGCGCCAGCAGGGCCACGCGATAACCATGACGCGCAAGCAGCAATGCGGTTGCCTCCCCGATGCCAGAGGAGGCGCCAGTCACGACCGCGACCTCTTCACGATGCATCATGGAGTTCTGGGGACCTTCAGCACCGAGCGGTTTTCAAGGAACCAGGCCACTGCATCAGCGATAGAGTCGAAAAGATTCCTGGGCTGATATCCCAGCTCGGCGCTTGCCTTGGCATGGCTGATGTTCGAATTGCTGCGCAGTACATCGAGAGAGAGCGCCGTGAAGCGAGGTTTGCCGCGCGTCCGGCGGTAGTAGTATGGCATCACGACTGCAGCGAGCTTCGCCAGTCCAAAGGGCACCTTGATGCAACCAAATGCCCTTCCGGTTACCTCGCGTACGGTTTCAAGTATGTAGCGAACGGAGATCTTTCGGCCCGAGAGGATATACGTCTCACCGGACCGGCCTTTCTCTGCCGCCAGCAGGATTCCGTCGGCCACATCGCGCACATCCGCAAAATCGTAGGCGCCGTCAACAAAGGCCATGGTCTTCCCCAATGCAGCATCCAAGAGCACGCTTCCGATCTCGGAACGCCGGAAGTCATAGGGTCCCATCACGCCAGTGGGGCAGACGATGACGGCATTCAGTCCCTGTCGCGCTGCTTCTTGAACCGCCATGCTGGCTGCTGCCTTTGAGCGACCGTAGGCCCCCGGCGCGTTTTGGGGATCGAACGGCACGGTCTCGTCTATCTGCTCCCCTCGAGGGCGATCCTGCAAGGCGTGGATCGAACTTGTATACACCAGGCGTTGCACGCCTTCTTCCTCTGCAGCGGCCAGCACGTTACGAGTACCTTGCACATTGACCTGCTGTAGGAGCGCGTCGACGCCGGGCATTATGGAAATGAGCCCCGCAAGGTGAAAGACCGTCGTCACGCCTCGCATGGCCGTTCCAAGACTTTCGGCCTCCAGCACGTCTCCCTGAACTGTCTCGACGTCGACATCTTGAAGCGGTGTCGTATCCTCACCTCGCCAGATCAGTGCACGCACGCGGTTGCCCTGGGCCACCAGCTTGCGTACGAGAATATTTCCTATATGGCCGGTCGCGCCTGTTACGAGGATCATTTTCCGCCTCCATCTAACCCGCCCCGTCGGGGAGTCAGGCCAGCCATCAGGATCTGCATACTCTGAGCAGTCACTTTCTGCCAATCCGCACCCTTGGGGTCAAGAGTGCTTTGCAGGAACAAACCAACGGCCATCGACAGAATCGCCTGGGCCGCGGCATCTGGATCCGCAGCCTTCAGAGTTCCTTCAGTCGTGCCCTGCTTGAGCATCTCGCTAAATAGGTCCCGGTAGTGCCGATAAGGAGCAATGGTGGCCTTCCAGATCTTCTTATCCCTGCTAGCCTGCAACCAGAATTCAAGCCACATGTTGAGGCGTCCCTGCGCCGTTGCCATGACCATCGGCATCAGTTCCGCCATTTGCATTAGAGTCTCAGGAACAGTTGGCTTTCGCATGGACTCCATGGATTTCTCAAGGCCGCCCAGCCAGTCCTCCAGCAATGCCAGGAAAAGTGCGCGTTTGGAATCAAAGTGGTAGTAGAAGGCACCCTTGCTCACACCTGCCCGGGAACAGATGTCATCGACGGTGGCGGCCAGGTAGCCCTCCGCTGAGAACTGTTGCACCGCCGCATCCAGAATTCGGCGCCGAGTTTCATCGCTGCCCTGTAATGGCATAAAGCCTCCTTCGCGCATCATACCGACCGGTCGGTATGTTCATAGTAATTCCGACTTTCGTCCAAGTCAAGGCCTAGGAACATGGTTAAATGACCCGTGTGGACATCCTGTATCTTGACGACACTCTCCTCTTCGTCAATAAATCGGCCGGACTCCCGGTATTGCCCGATGGGTGGGAGACGGCTTCTGTATTTCTGGTGCAATTGCTCAAACGCGAGTACGGTCCGATCTGGCTCGTGCACCGGTTGGATAAGGTTACATCGGGCGTGATGGTCTTTGCCCGGACGGCGGAAGCTCACCGTGCGCTCAGCATTCAGTTCGAGCAGCACCGGACAGACAAGATCTATCACGCCATCGCCAACGGGAATCCGGATTGGACGGAAAGGTCAGCCAGGCTGGCATTGCGCGGCAACGTGGGGCACAAGCACCGGACGGTCGTTGACGTCAGAGAAGGCAAGTATTCCAGGACTGATTTCCGAGTCCTGGAACGTTTCCAGGCACAGGTCCTTCTTGAAGCGCGCCCCCAAACCGGTCGCACACATCAGGTTCGGGTCCACGCCGCCGCCCTGCACTGCCCGTTACTGGGCGATACCCTTTACGGCGCGCCGCCTACAGAGATGATTGCTCGGCCCGCCTTGCACGCGCTATCACTCTCGATAACGCACCCACGTTCGCTTGAGCAACTGACCTGCACGGCGCCTTATCCGGAAGACTTCTCAGCAGGACTCAGAGCGCTGGCCCGGAAACCACGTTGAGACATCCAGCAACGCAAAGGCGCACGAGATCCCCTCGTGCGCCTTCTTTGGTTCCAGGTCCGGATGAATTCAATTCAGGCGATCTTGCGCGCCTCCATGTAGAAGCGCTTCTCGCGCGCCTCTCCCATCGAGAAGGTCTTTCTCGGGAGCGCCCCATCTAGAATGACGGTTTTGAACAGGGAAGACTTGGCCATGCGCGGCAGGTAGAAGCCTGCGTTGCCGCGCTGCGATCCCAACTTCTCCACGACGTCTGCACCGTGCACGTAATCGAGCTTTGCTGCTCCATCCTGCTTCATGAAGGCATCAAGGAAGGTCTGAAGTGTTCCAACAGCAAGGTTCGATGCGGGTTGGGCGATTTCAATCACCCCATATATCTCCGCACCTTCGCTATGTACGAGGCCAATAGCCTGTGTTGTTCCGATTGCGGAATCGATGCGCTCCACGAGTTCAAGGCTTGAGCGACAAGTGTGGAACGTCAGCGCGTCGCCGAAATGCTCGCGCAAAGCCGGCTTCAACTCCCGCTTGAGGCCAAAAAGCACGCGGTGGATGGGTTCGAAATCAAGGCCCTCGTCGTGAACATTTTCGATTTCCACCAGAGCATACCGTGCAGGGTGCTGCATGCCAACGCGAGATTTCATCTTCTCCCAGACAGCTTTGGCGGTGGCCAGCGAGTGGTTGCCGTCGCCCATGGCAAAGAGCAGAACGGGCGCGTCGTAGTCCAAACCATATTTGCTCTTGAAGGCATCGGCTCTGGCGAGGTTTCTCAACGAGGCGATCACCCCACCTTGTTCCGCCCCACTCAGACCATAGCCGCTGAGCCGTCCACTATCCAGCATTAGATCGAAGTCGTAAAGGGGCCGTTGCTGTCTCACCGAGCCTTTCAGCGGTCCCATGACCGTATTTTCTGGATCGTCGATCAGCACAAGGATATGGGGCAGTTCAAGCGCCGCGCCTTCGCGGATAGCCATCCGCGGCGGAAGCCGTTCAATGATCGTGCCCTCGGTGGCGCGGATCAGGCTCGGGGAGCCCTTGGAGTAGTCGTATCGCTCCAGATCAAGGCAGAGCAACAGGCCACTGCGGGTCTTCCCTGCGACGTGTCGCTCCACATAGAGTATGCCTTCTCGAGGCTCCAGCAGGCCACTATGGAGATAGCTGTGCATCGTTTGCTGGATTCCGCGAATGCGCTCTTGCTTGTCCGGTGCCTCGAGGTCGATCTCTGGCAGAACGAGTCGCAGAGTGGAAGGCGCATCGCCGATGAGCTCTCGGACTTGGCGCCAGTATTCGGGCTCGGATGTGAACTGATCACACGCAATGACCGCCCACTTGCGCAGGTCGATTCCAGCCCTGGGCAATTGGATTTCTGGAATGGCGACGCCAATGTCGTCGTAGATTTTCATATATTGGACCTCACTCGCTCGGCCTGCCGTCAGAAGACGCGGACGCCGGGGTTTTCGCTTTGGCTAGCTCAGGCCGGCTGCATCTTCCCAGCAAAGTCAATAAGCTTCGCGGCTACTTCGGCGCCCACGCGACCTTGAGCCTCCTTTGTGGCTGCGCCGATGTGCGGTGAGGCGATCACATTCGGCAGCGAAATAAGGCTCCAGTCGCTCGGAGGCTCCTCGGTGTACACATCGAGCGCGGCGCCTGCCACTCTTCCCTCGACCAAGGCATCGTGCAGCGCTTTTTCGTCAATGATCCCACCGCGCGCGCAGTTGATGATGCGCGCGCCGGATTTCATTTTGGCAAACGCCTCTGCTCCAAGCATGCCGGCAGATTCTTTGGTCTTCGGCAAGTGCAGACTTATGTAGTCGGCCGCTTTCAGCAATTCGTCGAGGCTCACCAGCTTCACGCCTTCAGCGCTCTTGACGTAGGGATCGTAGGCCAGCACAGTCATACCAAGCGCATTCGCCCTTCGGGCGACTTCCCTGCCGATATTGCCGATCCCGATCAGGCCCAGGGTCTTGCCACCGATCTCATCGCCCTCAAAGGCCTTCTTCTCCCACTTCTCGGATTTCATAGACGCAGTTGCCCGGTAGAGTGAGCGCGCCAGCGCGAACATGTATCCAACGGTCAGTTCCGCCACCGATGCGGAGCTGGCCAATGGCGTGTTCATAACGGTTATGCCTTTGGACCTGGCATATTCAGCATCGATTGTGTCCAAGCCAACACCACCGCGCACGATGACCTTGAGATTTGGGCAGGCGTCGATCAGAGGCTGTCGCACCTTGGTGCGTGATCGAACGACCATTCCATCATATTCTGGAAGGACCTTGGGCAAGTCCTCCGGAGAGATATCGTCGCGGACGTCTACTTGCAGTCCGGCTGACCGCATCTGATCCACAGCCTCTTTCTCGGTCTTGTCGCAAATCAAGATTTTCATTGTGATCCTCCTGGTGAGATGGCCCAGAAAATAACAGGAACCTGCCCCGGAATCCGGCCGGTTCCTGTCCTGCGCGAATTCCCAGGCACGCGAGTCATTCTAACGAGCGCCAAAGTTGGTGTCAACGACGTTCTTCAGGGTGGAATCATGCCGATTGTTATGCCGGCACCATTCTTCCCACGGCTATAATGGAGATCCGGAACTCAATTTTCGCTGGGGGATCTGCCGGCGCAGGGCGATTCACACCTGCTTTGTCTGATTAGGAGGCCCGTCGATGTCTGCCAATGTCCACCGTGTGTATAACTTCAATCCTGGACCTGCCGCCCTGCCGCTCGAGGTGTTGCAGCAGGCACAAGCCGAGTTGCTGGATTATCGCGGCACTGGCATGTCGGTAATGGAAATCAGTCATAGATCAAAGGAATTTGAAGCTATCATCCAAGGAGCCGAGGCAGACCTGCGCGAGTTGCTTGGAATCCCTTCCAACTATAAGGTCATGTTCCTGCAGGGCGGGGCCTCATTGCAGTTCGCGATGATCCCCATGAACTTGCGGCCAGCCGGCGGCTCGGCAGACTACGTTGTCACGGGTACGTGGAGCAAGACGGCCGCCAAGGAAGCCGCAAAACTCGGCGCCATCCATATGGCCGCGAATCTCGAACCCGAAGGATTCAAGGATTTGCCAACAAAGCTAGACCTGGACCCCAAGGCGGCCTACCTGCATTTCACCTCAAACGAGACGATCCACGGCGTTGAGTTCAAGGCGGAGCCCCAGGCACCGGCCGGCGTGCCGCTCGTGTGCGATGCCTCCTCGGACTTCATCAGTCGCCCCATTGACGTCTCCAAGTACGCCTTGATCTACGCGGGTGCGCAGAAGAATGCCGGCCCAGCGGGCGTCGTCATCGTGATCGCCCGCGACGACATCCTCGAACACGTGCCCGGGAATCTCCCCGCCCTGCTGGACTACAAGGCCCTGGCAGCCAGCGGCTCGCTGCACAATACGCCGCCGTGCTACGCGATATATATTACCGCGCTGGTGCTCAAGTGGGCCAAGCAACTGGGGGGCCTTGCCGCAATTGCCAAACGCAACCAGGAAAAAGCCGCCCTGGTGTACAAGACTATCGATGAGAGCGGGGGCTTCTATCGCGGGCACGCCATGCCTGCGGCCCGCTCTGTCATGAACATTCCCTTCCGTCTGCCGAATGAACAGCTTGAGGAGACCTTCGCGTCCGAATCGAAGAAGGCTGGGCTCATCGGCCTTAAGGGTCACCGCTCAGTCGGCGGCATGCGCGCATCTTTATACAACGCACTGGACATCAAGGCGTCTGAGGCGCTCACCGACTTCATGCGTGAGTTTCAGAAGAAGAACGGCTGATTTCAGTAGCCCGGGCGGGCTGCCGACCCACCGTGTGCCCCATAATGCGCACGACGCTGCAACGTCGTGCGCATTTTCGCTTGGTTATAATGACGACATGGACTTCTTCTTCCCGCAGGATGATCTCCAGCGGCTTGCGCCCGAAGAAACTCATATCGAGTCCATCGAGATCGTGCCTTATCCGGATGGCGAGCGAGTCCGTGTCAATCTGCACATAACTCCATTCCAGCAGCGCCCTCACCTGGAACTCGTGCTCAGGGATATGACCGGAACTGAGGTAAGCACCGTCAGCATCGTGGAACCCATGAGTTGGAACCTTGAGCTCACCATGCACTTGCGCGGCGCGGGTGGAGGGCGATTCGTGCTCGAGGCCCGTCTCTTCTATCCGGATGGACCGCAGACCGATCCTGTTACCAGGTCCTTTGAGGTCGTCTCGCCCCAGTGAAGACGCATCCAAGCATGTATCACGCCCCTTCGTCTCGGACGAGCTTCTTCGCGGCCCTCACAATTCTCGGAGTTCTGGCGGGCTGTGCCGACTATGTGACCGCGCCGGCGGGTTCGGTCATCGAGTCGGCTTCCCCCACGTCATCGCTGACGGCCCCGCCGCCAACCGCCGGCACTGAATCCGGTCTTTCATCGGCGTGGTGGATGCTGTCGATTGAAGAGAATGGCTACTCCCACTTGTTTGCATTCCGTCCTTTCTCCACCAGTCTCACGCGCCTGACTTTGGGCAACTGGAACGATGCGGACCCGTCGTTGAGTCCGGATGGAAATGCGATTGCCTTTGTTTCGGACCGGGATGGATTTTGGGATCTCTATACCCTCGATCTCCAGAGCGCTTCCATTACACGCCTCACGAGTACTCCGGAATATGATGGCTCGCCCAGTTGGTCGCCGGACTTGGCGTGGATGGCCTACGAGACTTACGACAACGGTCAGATGGACATCGCCATTCGTTCGCTGACGGATCCCTCCGCAGAGCCGGTCCTGCTCACGGAAGATCCTGCCTCGGACTACTCACCCGCCTGGTCGCCGGACGGCAGAAAGATTGCCTTCGTCTCCAACCGCACGGGGAACGCCGACATCTGGCTCGCAGATCTGGACAAGGTCTCCGAACGCTTCAGTGATCTCACCCTTAGTCCTCTTGCAGCCGAATCTCATCCCATCTGGACCCGCGATGGATCTCACCTGGCTTGGGCGTCCTCAACGCAGGGGCCCGACTACGCCGGCATTTACGCCTGGGATGCCTCGCAGCGTAGCAAGCCGGCTGCGTGGGTTGGAAGCGGGACCTGGCCGGCGTGGAGCCCGGACGCTTCGATGATCGCTTCTGCCGTTGATGCGCCTTCGCAGCAACTAATCAGCGCCTCCTCGCTTTCTGGTGCGCCGCTCATGCTGCCCGCAGCACTTCCTGGGCGGGTCCGCGGAATCGCCTGGCCCTCTGTCCGACTCCCGGAGCCCCTACCAGAGGCTTTCCAACAAGCATCCCGGGAGGCCCCCAGCACGCAACCCTCGGAATCCGCAACTCAGCTGACGGACGTTCCATCGCAGCGTTGGCACATAGTGCCGCTTGAAAATGTGCAGGCGCATTCGGCAGGCCTGCACGCCCTCGCCGTGCCGGCGTTCAATCAGCTTAGAGTTCGCCTTATCACCGATGTTGGCTGGGATCCTCTTGCCAGCCTGGAAACCACATTTGTCCCATTGACCGCAGCACTCGACCCAGGCTTGCAGCAGGATTGGCTATACACCGGTCGTGCTTTTGTCATCAATACCTTGATGATGAATGCTGGCTGGATGGTTGTATACCGCGAGGACATCGGTGAGCAGACCTATTGGCGGGTGTTCCTGCGGGCGCAGCAACAAGACGGCTCGCAGGGGATCCCGCTTCGCGCTCCGCCGTGGGACCTGAATACTCGTTTCCAGCTGGATCCCCAAGCCTACGAGGCCGGAGGAAGCTACTCCACTGTCCCCTCTGGCTATTGGGTGGATTTCACATCTCTTGCCGAACTTTACGGCTGGCATCGGCTCCCGGCCGTGTCGGGCTGGCGCACGTACTATGCTGGGGCGCGGGTTAGCGAATTTGCGTATACGGGCGGGCTTGACTGGTACTCTGCCATGCTGCAACTGTATCCTGCGGATGCGTTGATCACACCGACGGCGGTTCTGCCGCCCACGCGAACCCCCACTCGTACTCCTCGTCCCACGACCACTCCGTACCCCACTTGGACGCCACGGAACACCCTAACCCCCAGCGCAACTTGGACGCCACCGCCGCCCAGCAGCACGCCGCCTACAATCATCCCCACTTTCCCCACACCCACGCCGTGAGACTATCTGCGCAACAACGCGCGCTTTCGCTGCGTTGCATCGGTGGATACCAGTGCCGCGGATACTCACCCAGGCGAATCCATTGGCGCCGCAGCTGGATCCCGCTCGTGGTCCTGATAGTTGTGTCTGCATCCGGCTGCACCAGCCCGGGATTGGCACCTAAACCCACGGCGCTGATTGCCGGAGAGGGCGCTGGTCCAACGGTTGCCGGTATCGCACCCACGGCTACGGCTGGCCCCGTTCAAATCGAGCTGCCAGCGCAACATTCGCAACCGGTCATCGGTTGGCGACCGCCGCTGTATCCCATCCCATGGGCCATTGCACCATACGACCACTTCTACTTCGCCAGGCCCATCGCAGCTGACGAAATCAACTGGCCGCTCGCGAGCTATCGCTACGGGGGAGTCTTCTTCGACAATGTTGTGCACACCGGGGTCGATATCGATGCCCCATACGGTACGCAGATTCTCGCGGCGGGTGCCGGCACCGTTGTATGGGCAGATTGGGGACTCTTCCTGGAAACACCAGGTGCCATGGAGGATCCGTACGGCATGGCAGTGGTACTGCGTATGGATTTTGGCTACGCGGGCGAACCCCTTTACTCTGTGTATGCCCACATGAGCAAGATCATCGCAGTGCGAGGGCAGCACGTCGAGAAAGGAGATGTCCTCGGTCTGGTTGGCTCAACGGGCGCAACAACCGGTCCACACGTTCACTTTGAAGTTCGCTGGGCGGATAATTCGTTCCACCACACTTTCAATCCGGAGTTGTGGATGGCACCGCCGGAAGGTTGGGGTGTGCTGGTAGGCCGGATCACGGATGTTCACGGAGTGCCTCTGCAGCTGATTGATGTTCAAGTCCGCAATGTGGCCACAGATGAAGCGCACGTTGTCAGGACCTACGGTGCGGGTGCGGCGAATTCCGACCCCTACTATCGCGAGAACCTAGTGCTGGGCGATCTTGCGGCGGGACTCTACAGGGTCTCGTTCGCACGGGACAAGGTCGAGCAGCAGGAATGGGTGTACGTATACCCTGGGCAGGTGACGTACTTCACGTACCGCGACGAAAGCGGATTTACGGTCGCTCCACCTCCGGCACCGAGGGGTGACTTCACTCCGTCCGCGCCAGCCCAGTAGCACTTGCCGGCCCGGGCCCACGGGCCCGGTTATCAGCAACCAGGAATCTTCGGCAAAGCGGGGACTGCGCTACAGGCCCAAGTACGCCGCGCGCACATGCTCATCCTTCAGCAGTTGAGCAGGCAGCCCTTCGAGTTCCACCTTTCCCTCTGAAAGCACGTAGCCGTAATCACTGATGCCCAGCGCCATCTGCACATTCTGCTCCACCAGCAGGATCGTGATCCCCATATCACGCAGCTCTTTCAGGCTCTCGAATAAGGCAAGTACGAGGACCGGTGCCAAGCCCAGCGAAAGCTCATCGATCATCAGCACCTTGGGCTCAGCCATGATGCCCCGCGCCACCGCCAGCATCTGTTGCTCGCCTCCGCTCAGCGTTCCGGCCCGCTGCTCTCTGCGCTCCTTTAAGCGCGGGAACATTACGAATATCCGCTCCACATTTTGCCGCATTTTGGATCGGGCTCGTCGCGACGATGCGCCCATCTCCAGGTTCTCAAATACCGACATCGTTGTGAAGAGCTGTCGACCCTCGGGGACCAGGACCAGGCCCATTTCGGCCTTCGAATACGCGGGAACGCGGCTCACATCGGCGCCCTCGAAACGAACCGAACCCGACCAAGGTCGAAGCAATCCCATGACGGTTCGCAGAAGCGTTGTCTTGCCCATTCCGTTGCCGCCCACCAAGGAGGTGAGCTTGCCGTCCTCAAGCCTGAGAGATGCCCCGCGCAGGATCTGCACTTCCCCGAATCCGGATACCAGGTCCCTAATTTCAAGGATGCTCATGAAGGGTCCTCCGCTGAAAGCTGCCGGGCCAAGCTCGCACTCCCCAGATAGGCTTCGATGACGCGAGGGTCATTGGCCACCTGTTGCGGCGTACCTTCCGCGATCTGCTGGCCATAGTCCAGCACAATGATGCGGTCGGACACGCCCATGACCGCGCGCATCACGTGTTCGATCATGATGATGCTCACGCCTTGCTCCCGCACGGTCTTGATCGTCTGCACCATCGGTTCGACCTCGGATGGATTAAGGCCCGCCAGTACTTCGTCCAGCAGCAGGAGAAACGGATGCGCCGCCAGCGCGCGCGCCAGTTCGAGGCGTTTCTTCTGGGCCACGTTCAGACTCCCGGCCGTTTGCGAGGCGCGCGTGCTCAGGCGGACAAGCTCCAGGACTTCATCGGCGATTTCGGCTGCCTCCGCCAGGCGATGGTTTTCGCGACCAAAGCACGCCCCTACCATCACATTCTCGCGCACGGTGAGCTCGTTCAGTGGTCGCACGATCTGATGCGTCCTCGCCATACCCATATGTGCCAGGTCATACGGCTTCTTATGGGTGACATCCTGATCGCGGAATATGACGCTGCCCGCCTCGGGTGCTGCCACCCCATTGATCGCGTTGAAGAGCGTCGTCTTGCCTGCCCCATTGGGGCCGATGAGCCCAAGGATCTGGTTCTCGGGTAAATCGAAGCTGACATCTGTAAGCGCCTGCAGACCCCCGAATCGCTTGGTAACGTTCTGGACAGACAGGAGGGTTGTCATGACAGCACTGTCCTCCACGAAGGCAGGCGCCGCCTCAGCCAACCCACGAGCCCAGCCGGGATGAATAGGATGATGATGAGAAGCAATACTCCGGCGATCACCAACTGGAAGTTCTTAAGCGCCAGTGTGCCGATCATGGCGCCGCTTGTTAAGAGCCTGCTGCGCAGCTGTTGGTAGCCCAGCGCTCCCAGAATCGGGCCCATCAGCGTCCCCTGCCCCCCCAGCATGATCATCACCAGCGATTCAATCGAAAATTGCAGGCGGAAGGCATCCCCGGGCTCGACGTTGCCGTTCTTGAAGTAGAACAGCACCCCGAGCATTCCGGGCAGGACTGCTGAGAATACGAATGCCAGCGTCTTGGCGTTGGACGTGACAACTCCAATCACTTCCGCGGCATCTTCATCTTCGCGGATCGTCATGAGCCCGAGCCCGAGCTTGCTCTGCTTGAGCCAGTGAGTGAAGATTACAGCCAACACACTTATCGCTACCACCAGATAGTAGACAAGCCATAAGGCTCTGGCAGCCCCTCCGTAAGGAGCGTAGACTGAAAACTGCAGCTCGATGCCGCGAGCAGCACCGAACGGGCCGAAGTTCGCCACGAACGTACGCATGGCCTCGCTGACCCCGATGGTGACAAGCGCGAAGTATGCGCCACGAAGCCGCAAGATCGCTTTACCCAATAGGAATGCCAGCAGCCCCGCTGCCCCCCCGGCCGCCAGGACTGCAAGGGCGAGCGAGGTATTCCATCGGTCGATCAGGTACATTCCGACGTATCCACCAAACCCGTAGAAGACTACATGCCCAAACGAGACGTATCCCGTGTAGCCCATGATGATATTCAGGCTCACCGCCATCACAATTGCCGTGAGAATGGTGAAGCATGTTTCGCGCAGCGCCGCGTTCTGAGAAGGCATCGGCAAAAGACCCAATCCAATGACGACAACCAGCGCCAACCACAGGCCAGGTGACAGCCAGGTCTTCATTGGCGGCCGCCCAGCAGTCCGCTTGGCTTAACCAGGAGGATCAGGATGAAGAGCAGGAATTCGATCACGGGCACCCAGGTGTTGGGCATAGCAAGGGGCAGGATTCCCTCCAGCGTTCCCAGGATCAATCCGCCTACAAGCGCACCAATAGGATTTCCGAGCCCTCCCAGAACACCAATGACGAAGCTCTTCAATTGATAGACATTTCCAGAGAGGATCGTGAACGAGAAGAAAGTGGCAATCAACCCCCCTGCGATCGCTGCCAGCATGGTCCCGATACCAAAGGTGAGCGCCAACACGCGCGATGCAGGAATTCCCATGAGTTCTGCAGCTGCGCGGTTGTTCGCCACGGCACGTACGTACTTGCCCGGCCGAGTCCGATAGAGAAAGAGATACAGCGCGGCCGTCACCACCAGCGTTATGAGCCCGGCCACCAGCCGCGTCCCCTGGACGGTCAGCGGACCGAGGCTGATCCCACCTAGCGAGAAGCCGGCATCCCGCGGTGTGGTCGTGAATGCCGCAGTCCCCAGTCCGATAATGATCATGTTGACCGCGAACGTAGCCAGCAATGTTGCCAGATACGGACCATTGATTACCCGCTGAATGGCTATATAGTAGATGAGCACTCCCGCGAGCAAACCGACCGCGGCGACCAGCAGCAGAGCAACGTACGGGTTAATGCCGAAGTTACTGAACAAAAGGTACACGCTGAACATGCCGAGGGCAATGAGAGCCCCATGTGCAAGATTGACCACGCGCATCACGCCCCAGATCAGGTTCAATCCCATTGCCGCGATTCCGTACACGACGCCGATCAGCAATCCGTCTACGATGGATGAGGCAAGCGTACCTGCATTCATAGTGGCGCATTCTCCTCGGGGCCCAGCATCGCATTCCGACCCTGGACCCGGAAAACCATCGGCCTGTGCAAATAAATACCCCGCAGGCGCGTGCGCGTCTGCGGGGTGTATGTGTGTGCGACCTAGCGTAACGGGTAAGCCGCGTCGGCGGTCTTGCCTGCGGCCGGCCACACGATCTGCTTTATGAGGGCGCCCGATGCGTCCTTCTGCCACTGCACGTACACCATTTCGTGTCCGGACTGCATGCCGTGCTGTTCGGCACTCGTATCGAATTTTATGTGCCCGAAGAACGTGTTGATATCCATGGCGTCAAGCGCAGCCTTCAGGGCATCCTTGTCCAGCGAGCCTGCAGTTTCGATCGCATTTTGCAGGATCAGGCCCGCCATATACCCGCCGGCCGCGTGGTAAGACGGTTCTTCACCATATTCTGCCTTGTAGGCTGCTACGAAATCAGCGCCCGTGGGCCCGTAGTCCGGCGTAAACGCTGCAAGCGGTTCCCATTGACTCGGCCCAACTATCCCCAGGGCCGCATCGCCAATCTCTGCAAACGTCGGCTCTGGCGGGGCCACCAGCAGAGTTATGAATTTCGCTGCAAGCTGCTTTTCAAAGATAGCCTTGGCAAAGAGCTGCCCATCGGCAAAGTGCCCGCCGCCCAGAAGTACATCGGGCGCCGCCGCGGCAATCTTATTGATGATGGGCGCAAAATCCGTCGTACCGGTGTCATATCCTTCAAAGAGCACGACCTCATAGCCCTTGCTGGTGGCGTAGTTTTGCGCCGCCGTTGATACGTCCGTTGAGAACTTATCGTTCTCATGTACGATAGCGATCTTCTTGACGCTTGAGTCGAGTGTGCCAAGTAGGTCGATCGCCCCTGTCAGATATTTCCCTGCCGGGGTGTAGGTCTGGTAGACAAGCTGATACCCCTTGCGGTACGTCCCCTCCGAGGCAGCGCCGGTCGTGATCATGATCTTGCCATACTGCTCAGCGATCACCGCTGCAGCATCCGCCAGGCCCGATGAATACGGACTGATCAGAAAATCGGCATTGTCTTCGGTCGCCAGCTTGGTGTACAGTTCCTGGACCCGGTCTTTGTTGGATTCGTCATCGTAAAACTTGGAGGCGAATTTGACTACTGTGCCGTCTGCCAACTTCACGCCGCCGGCCTCGTTCACCTGCTTCATCCACAGATTGAACGCGTTGTTCTGCCGGGTCGACTCAACATTCAAGCTTCCGGTTAGCGACGCCGTGAAACCGATCGTCACCGTCTTCTCGGCGGGCGCGGAGGTCGCAGCTGGTTGCTCCGCGGGGGCCTCCGTTGGAGCAGACGTCGGCGGCGAACCACACGCCGCCAGCAGCAAGCTGGTGAACATCAGAAGAGCGGTCAGATGGAAAAGTGAGCGTTTCATATGGGCGACTCCTCCATTGGGCGAATATGTGGTGCGCCGTCGGAACAGTTTGCCCGGCGCACCTCCAGGCACGCAGTCGCGCGCCGCCAGCTCTTCAGTTGGCAAGTCTATTTTAGGATTATTTTGGGAATTTTCCCTAAACAAGCCGGGAAGGCGGCAAACAAAACTGTAAGGTCCGTCTTGAAGCAGGCTCAGATGGCAGTCCCCAGAATTCGGTGACCCCCTTGCAGTCCTCCATCCCCTGCCCCTTGCAGCAGGCTAGCGTGCCCGGCGCTTCTTGGGCCGACGGAGCCAAGCAGGCGCCGGTTGAGCCCCACAGCCCACCACATGTTCAGGGTGCAGTTGGGGTCGATTCCCAGCCCGATTCTCGTGGATAGACACTTTCGTAGATTGTCCGCGTGGGCGGCTCTGTCATCATCTGCCTGGCGGCGTCATTCCAGCGCTTGGAATGCGGTGTGTCCCGGTGCCGGGCATGATCTTCGGCCTTCTCATAGACCTCAAAAAGCATGAAGTGGTGGGGTTGATCGACCTGGCGGAGCAGATCGAAACGCCACACTCCCTGTTCCTTCAGCGTCTCGCGAACATTCTCAAGGGTGACCGCCACAAACTCGTGGGTCGTTTCTGGTCGGACATGGATCGACACAAGTAGCACGTGCATGTTTTCGGCCTCCTCAATAAGCTATCCTTGTCGGCTCCGATGATACCGCGTCGGCTGGTGAAAGATCCCCTACCACCTGGGCCTTGACGGACCGAACATCTGTGCTATACTGCCCCCTGTGCGCTGGGTGCTTGCTGCAACAGTGGTTGCCTTTAATGTGCACCGGCGCGATGTATTCGTGGCCCGTCGCTTCGCGGAACGAAGCTAGCGCCGTCTCCCGAAGACGTTCGCCCGAGCGGAGAGCCTGCTTCAGTTGCATTGACCTGGTTGCCACATCTAAGGATTTCATTCGTTCCCATTAACTGGAGAGCCCACATGTCCCCTCGCAAATCGACTGCCCCAAAGCCCGCTGAATCAAGCGCTCCCGAGCCGGATGCCGCCAAACGCCTGGTGCTGGAAAAGGCTGTCGGCGATATTCTCAAACGTTACGGTGAAGGCTCCATCATGAAGCTCGGCGAGGCGCATAACATGCTCACCACCGATTCGATCTCCACGGGTTCGCTGTCGCTGGACATAGCCCTGGGAGTAGGCGGCGTGCCACGCGGCCGCATTACTGAGATTTTCGGTCCCGAGGCCTCCGGCAAGACTACCCTCTGCCAGCACATCGTTGCCGAGTCGCAACGCCGGGGTGGAACCGCAGCTTACATCGACATGGAACACGCCCTGGATCCAGGATACGCCGCAAAGTGCGGAGTGGATATCGATAACTTGCTAATCTCGCAGCCCGACACTGGGGATCAAGCGCTCGAGATCACCGAGACGCTGGTACGGTCGGGCGGGGTGGACGTAGTTGTCATTGACTCAGTCGCCGCGCTGGTGCCACGCGCCGAGATCGAGGGCGACATGGGCGATCCGACCATGGGGCAACAGGCACGCCTCATGTCGCAGGCTCTTCGGAAGTTATCCGGTGCCATCAATCAGACCAAGACCACGGTCGTGTTCACAAATCAATTACGCCAGAAGATTGGTGTGATGTTCGGCAATCCTGAAACGACGACCGGCGGCCAAGCACTGAAGTTCTACGCGTCCATCCGCCTCGACGTTCGACGCATCCAAGCCATCAAACAGGGTGCTGAAGTGATCGGCAACCGAACACGCGTCAAGGTGGTGAAGAACAAGGTTGCACCACCCTTCCGCACCGCGGAATTCGACATCATGTACAACGAGGGAATCTCGAAGTCGGGCGATGTGCTCGATCTGGCCAGCCAGTTCGACATCATCCAAAAACGCGGTGCCTTCTTCTCGTACGGTGAGACCCGTCTCGGGCAGGGGCGGGAGAACGCGAAGGAGTACATCCGGCAGAATCCGGAGCTGCTGGCTGAGATTGAAAGCGTGATTCGCCAGAAGGCTCTCAGCGGTGAGGTGGCACTTCCACTTGACATGGGCGCAGATGGTGCGGATGAATCCACACCGGGCGATGCCGCGGCCGAATAGATCAGAATCATTCTTGAACGACGGACGCCAGTTTGAGGCAGGCGGCGCCAGGGAACTGCTGAACCACTGATTTCCATGGTACGTCGTCCCTTACTTGGGCTGCTCCTATTTCATCTGCTCATCGGGTGCGGACCTCAAGCCACGCCAACCTATTTTGTCCCCCCGACCATGGCATTTGGTGTACCAGTCGCGCCTGTTGCCACGATCCCAATCGTTTCGCCGCCCACCGCCGGTCCGCCAGCCATCCCGACAGTGGTTCTCCCATCAGCGACCCCTCCCTGTGTTGACGATTTGACCTACACGCAGGATCTCACGATTCCCGACGGTTCAGTCATGGCTCCGGGTCAGCAAATTGACAAGCGCTGGCAAGTCACCAACGCTGGCACGTGCAACTGGGACGAGCGTTATCAGCTGAAGCTTATCGGTGGGGACTCGATGGGCGCGCCGCCCTCCATACCGTTGTACCCGGCGCGGGCTGGAACCCAAGCGATCCTTCGCATCCTTTTCACTGCGCCTGAAGCAGCCGGAACTTATATGTGCCAGTGGCAGGCTGTTGGGCCTGACGGCATGCCATTCGGCGACGCCTTCTATATGGAGATCGTTGTGCTGCCCCAAGGGTAGCAGCACGGGGGAGGCCCACACGTCAAGAGTCGAGGAATACAGACAGCACCTGCGGAGTTTGGCAAATTGGACACCATATCTCAGGCGCGCGTCCGGGCTTCCGGGTCCGCGCGGCAATCTCGAGTTGGCAATGGCCGCGGCTCAGGAAGCAAGTCCCCAACAGGTAACAGCTTTCCTCTCGCTCTCTCCCAAGCGGGCACCCGAGAACACGCCAGAAGTCTTCCTCGTATTCTGCGGCGTGCTGGCCCTCGGAAGATACGTCGCCGCTGGCAATCGCGCGTCGCTTGCGACCTTGCGGCATTACGCCTCAGACCCTCGATGGCGCATCCGTGAGGCCGTTGCCATGGCATTGCAGTCCGTTGGCGACGCCAACATGAAACTCCTTATTAGAGAGATGCGCTTATGGGCCGGCGGCAACTGGCTCGAAAAACGCGCGGCAGCCGCTGCATTGGCGGAGCCGCGGCTGCTCCGTGCATCAGCTTCTGTGTCCTCCGCGCTGCATATCCTGGATTTGATCACTCAGTCAATAATCAGCAGACCCGACAAGAATACCGAGGACTTCAGGGTGCTACGTCAGGCCTTGGGCTATTGCTGGAGCGTCGTTGTGGCCTCCAACCCGGGACTCGGCATGCCGGCTTTTGAGAAGTGGTTGAAAACGGATGATCCGGATGTGCGCCACCTGCTCCGCGAGAATCTGAGGAAGAATCGATTATTAAGAATGGACGCAAAGTGGGTCCAATCCTGTCTTGCGAAGCTTGGCTTTCGAAACACCAGCAAGTAAACGCGATACAATAGCGGCGGTTGCGCCTTTCTTCACAATGTAAGGGCTTACGAGGGCTGGAATGCCTGCGGAGGGGTGGTTTCGACGTCTGCCGCCTTATGGGGTCGTGACCACCCACTTCACTTGAGGAGGGTCAATGGATCCAGTTTCGCTTTCACGGTGGCAGTTTGGCCTGACCACCGTTTATCACTTCTTCTTCGTGCCTCTTACGCTGGGGCTGGGTTGGTTTGTCGCCTTCATGCAGACGCGCTATTACCAGACCCGGGACGAAACCTGGCAGAAGATGACCAAGTTTTGGGGGAAACTATTCCTCATCAATTTTGCAATCGGCGTCGTGACAGGCATCGTCCTGGAATTCCAGTTCGGCATGAACTGGTCAGAATATTCGCGCTTCGTGGGCGATATTTTTGGAGCGCCGCTGGCCATAGAAGCTCTCACGGCATTCTTCCTCGAATCAACATTCCTGGGCGTGTGGATTTTTGGCGAAGGTAAGGTGCCCGAGAAGGTACACCTCGCCGCGATCTGGCTGGTGGCTGTCGGCTCTGCCCTTTCTGCTCTGTGGATTCTTCTGGCCAATGGCTGGATGCAGCATCCGGTTGGCTATGTCATAGACCCGCTGTCGGGGCGGCCGATGCTAAATGACTTTCTCGCCTTGATAACAAACGAAAAGGGTTGGATCTTCTTCTGGCACACTATCTCAGCCGGCCTGGCGACCGCAAGCTTCCTTATCCTGGGTGTGAGTGCGTATCACATGGCTCGCCAGCGCGACATGAAAGTCTTTAAGACATCCTTCCAAATTGCCGCCGTCGTCGGCTTCATAGCGGGCGTGTTGGTCTTCATCGGTGGCCATACGCAGGGTCAGTTCGTCTATCGCACCCAACCGATGAAGATGGCTTCCATTGAGGCACTCTGGGAGAGCGAACAGCCTGCCTCGTTCTCCATACTAACAATTGGGGATCTGAGCGGAAAACGTGAAGTCTGGTCGTGGCGCCTGCCGGGATTTACGAGTTTTCTTGCGTGCAACAATTTCCTGTGCGAAGTCCGCGGTGTGAACGATCTGCAGCAGGAATATGCGACCAAGTATGGACCGGGTGACTACATTCCGTTGATGGTCTTCACGTACTGGGGCTTTCGATTCATGATGACCGTCGGTCTGTTGATGATCGCGCTTTCAACATATTTCTTGTGGGCCCTTGGCAGAGGGATTGAGCGTGCCCGATGGCTGAAGTGGGTTCCGTGGGTTATTGCGCTTCCCTATATCGGGAACACCAGCGGATGGATCCTTACCGAAATGGGCCGTCAGCCCTGGATCGTTCAGGGCCTGCTGTTGGTGAAGGACGGGATTTCTCCCAATCTCACCAACACGGATCTATGGATAAGCCTCCTTGGGTTCGTGTTCCTCTACGGAATACTTGCGGCGGCAGACGTTTATCTCATCCAGAAATATGCAGTCGCTGGGCCAGACGCCGCGATGCGCGAGTCGATCGACATTGCGGCGACCCCGGTGGGCTCACGGGACTAGGCAGGAGGACACAATGTCTCACGAGGCACTGCAGACTCTCTGGTTTGTCTTAATCGCCATTCTGTGGATCGGCTTCTATTTTCTCGAAGGGTTCGACTTCGGAGTGGGTATGCTGCTTCCATTCCTCGGCAGGAAGGATGAGGAGCGCCGTGCCATCATCAACACGGTGGGGCCGTCCTGGGATGGGAACGAAGTCTGGCTGCTCACGGCCGGAGGCGCCACATTTGCCGCGTTCCCACACTGGTATGCAACCATGTTCAGCGGTTTCTACCTGGCGCTTTTCCTGCTTCTGGTCGGTCTGATCATCCGCGGCATTTCCTTCGAATACCGGTCGAAGGATTCGAACCCGAACTGGCGTCGCACTTTCGATTGGCTGATCGCCATCGGTTCGTTCCTGGCCCCCGTGCTGCTCGGAACGGCCTTCGCCAACCTAGCCAAGGGAGTCCCGATCAACCAGAACATGATGTTCACGGGAAACCTCTTTACGTTGCTCAACCCGTACGGACTGATTGGCGGATTGACCATGGTTGCAGTCTTCCTGCTGCACGGCGCCAATTTTCTGACGCTCAAACTTGAGGGGGAGTTGCGGGAACGCGCCCGCAGGGCAGCACGCCGCCTCTACTGGTTGGCGGCAGGCATGGTTGTGGTGCTTGGCGCAACTACGTACGTCTACACGGACATTGCCACGAAGATCGGCATCGACCCCGGTGTTATCCCGATCGCCTCGGTCGGCGTGCTACTCACCACGATCTATTTCATCCAACGACGCCAGGAAGGTTGGGCGTTCGCCTCCACGGGTCTGCACCTGATCCTAACCCAGATCGCCTTCTTCACTCTCATGTTCCCACGCGTGATGATCTCGAGCAGCAGTCCCGCGTGGAACTTGACAATTTATAATGCCTCGTCGTCGCAATATACGCTCGGGGTGATGAGCATAGTCGCCCTGATCTTTGTGCCAATCGTCCTGGCTTATCAGGGTTGGACGTATTACGTCTTTCGAAAGAGGATCAGCACCAAGAAGACTGCGCTGGTCTATTAGCGCTCGCGTCGGCTCACTACGGCGCACGATGGGCGCCTGAAGGTGGCCAGGATGGTCTAGGGCCGCTGCCCCCGCACCCGACTGCTTAGATGCATCGCCGGCTTCTCAAGCTCGCTCTACCTTGGCGCCTTCCACTTGCCATCACGATGGTTTGCGGTGTGTTGGCCGGGCTCTGCAGCCTCGCCCAGGCATACACGTTCAGCTCGACGGTCGACGGTGTCTTCCTGGACCACCAGGGGCTTGCTCGGGTTTGGCCGTGGCTGCGCCTCCTGCTGGTCGTCATCCTGCTGCGCGGCATTCTGCTGTGGCTTCAAGAAATTTCCGCCAACGAGGTCGCGATCCGCGTGAAGGGCGGCCTCCGAGAGAAGTTCGTCGAGCGACTTCTGGCCCTCGGGCCAGGCTACGCGCAGGGCGAACGCACGGGGGAATTGACCTCCACTGCCATTAATGGCATCGAGGCCCTCGATGCATATTTCACCCAATTTGTGCCGCAACTGATTATCAGCACCCTGGTACCTTTCACGATCCTGATCGTGGTCATGGCGCTGGACCCGCTATCCGGTTTCATCATGCTCGTCACTGCCCCTCTCATACCCTTCTTCATGTTCATGATTGGGCGCACCGCTGAGACGGCGACACAGCGCCAGTACGAGACCCTCGGCATGCTCTCCTCACATTTTCTAGACAGCCTGCAGGGTCTGACGACGCTCAAGATATTTGGCCAGGCGGCTGCCCAGGTCAGGAACGTCGCTGCCATGGCCGATCGGTTCAGGGACCTGACTCTCAAGGTACTACAGCTGTCCTTTCTTTCGGCATTCGCGTTGGAGCTCCTGTCTACAATCAGTACCGCGATCATTGCGGTCGAGGTCGGAGTGCGACTTCTATACGGGCAAATGGAGTTTCGTTCCGCCCTGTTCCTGCTTGTCCTGGCGCCTGAGTTCTATCTGCCTCTTCGGATGCTTGGGGCCCGCTTCCATTCAGGAATGGCCGGCACGGCAGCCGCGCGTCGCATCTTTCAGGTGTTGGACACACCCGCTCAAACACGTTCCGTCGCTTGCCCGAGCACACCGGGCTTTCCCGAGCGACCCGCGCGTGGGGGCGAGACTGTCGTGAGCAGTGCGGGCAACTCTCCTGTATTCGGCCTCCAAGGCATCACGTTTACATACCCGGGAGGCGATCGACCGGCACTGGAAGGGATTGACCTGTCAATCCAGCGCGGAGAGCGTATTGCCATCGTGGGTGCGAGCGGCGCGGGCAAATCCACGCTCGCGAGCCTGCTACTGGGTTTCATCCGACAGTCGGAGGGCCACATCTTACTGGATGGCCGGCCCCTTGAGAGCATCCCCGAAATCGAGCTCAGAAAGACGATTGGCTGGGTTCCTCAGAGTCCGCACGTTTTCCATGGAACGCTAGCGGACAACTTGCGTCTTGGCCGCCGAGAGGCGTCCGACGAAGATGTAGCTTTGGCAGCGCGGTTGGCGCATTTCGATGAGTTCATAAGATCTCTGCCGGAAGGTCTATCCGCCATGGTGGGCGAGGGTGGATCGCGGCTCTCAAGTGGCGAGGCGCAACGGCTGGCTCTTGCGCGCGCCTACTTGACGGCTGCCCCAATCCTGATTCTGGATGAACCCACCTCCAGTCTCGATCCCGAAAACGAAGCCATGATCGAAGAGTCTCTTAGCCTCCTGCACACCGGGAGGACGGTGATCACAATCGCGCATCGGCTCAACACAGTGCGTCACGCAGATCGGATCCTCGTTCTGGATCGGGGCCGAGTCGTTGAGCAGGGCAAGCATGCCGAGCTGGCCGCCAGGAATGGAACATACGCGGCACTGCTGAAAGCTGGCGTGGTGGGGGCTCGGTCCCCTTCTACCCCAGGAAGTGAAAACGGGCTTCTTCGGGGCTCCACCCTTTCATCCCTCCAGCTCAGCGCTGCTAGACCGGGCGCCGCACTATCCGCGCCACATGAAGATCCCCGCGGTCCGGAACGCCAAGTATTGTCCCTCCTGTTCAGCTTCCTCCGTGGTTCGTGGGGCAAAGTGGCTCTGTCCCTACTGCTCGGGAGCCTCACAGTCGGCAGCAGTGTGGCACTGATGGGAACCTCATCCTGGCTGATTTCGGCGGCAGCCCTCCAACCATCCATTGCATCGCTGGAGATCGCCATTGTCGGCGTGCGGTTCTTTGGAATCTCCAGGGCCGTCTTTCGATATCTGGAACGCCTTGCTTCACACGGAGTGACCTTTCAGCTAATCCGCAACATCCGCGTCTGGTTCTACTCGCGGCTCGAGCCGCTCGCCCCGGCAAGACTCATGGATTATGGAGCGGGCGATCTTATGGCCCGGGCAATCGCAGATGTCGAGACCCTGGAAAATCTGTATGTGCGTGTACTTGCCCCCCCCCTGACCGCAGTTCTCGTGGCTGCCGGTACCACGCTGTTCCTGTACTTGAACAACCTCCCCCTGGTTGCCGTTTCTTACTTGGGGCTGTATGGTCTGGCCGGGTTTGGCGTGCCGCTTTCTGCGTTGTACTTTGGGCGCCGACCAGGCAGCAGAATGGTGACCGACCGCGCCACCCTGCACTCCCAGATGGTTGACAGCATCCAGGGCATCGCCGACCTGATCGCATTCGGCCGCACGGATGAGCAGTTGGCGCGGCTTCGAACTTCCGACCTGAGCCTGGCCTCAGACCAGAGGAAGATAGTCCGCGTAGCGGCGCTGCATTCAGGGATGACGTCCGTACTAACAAATATCGCCCTCTGGATCGCGCTCGTCTTCGCAATTCCGACAGCCACGGCCAGCCGCCTAGACGGGATCATGCTCGCTTCGGTTGCGCTAGTCGTCCTCGCCTCCTTCGAGGGATCCTCAGGGCTTCAGCTCGCCGGCCAACTGTGGCCCGCCACCCAAGCAGCCGCGCGGCGTCAGATTGAGGTGGTCAGCGTCCTGCCTGCAGTCCTGAACTCGGCGCCTGTCGAGGCCCCACCGGCACCGGAATCCGGCACTGGTGGCTTCGAGGCTGGTGCAAGACATCTGCCGGCGTTGACACTCGTCGATGTATCATTCACGTATCCTGGTCGCCTTGAACCGGCACTGAAGCGAGTTTCGCTGCACCTCGAGCCGGGTCGATCAATGGCCATTGTGGGGCCGAGCGGTGCCGGAAAATCGACAATCGCGCGGCTACTTCTGCGATTCTGGGAATTCGACGCAGGCGAGATCTCTCTTGGTGGCGCTTCTATCCGGGCGTCCCATCCGGACGATATCCGATCCCAGATCGGCTTCGTTTCCCAGAATCCATACATCTTTGACACGTCAGTATTCGAGAACCTTCGTCTTGCTCGCCGGGGAGTGAGCGGCGCTGAGGTCGAGCAGGCTGCGAGGCGTGCCCAGATACATGACCGAATAATGGAATTGCCTCGGGGATATCATACATGGATAGGTGAACACGGCGCCCGTTTGAGCGCCGGCGAGAGGCAGCGGCTCGGAATTGCCCGACTCATACTGAGAAATGCGCCGTTCATGCTCCTGGACGAACCGACGGCGAATCTGGATGCAACGACCGAGGCAGCCGTGCTGGCCACCCTTTTTGACCTAATGCGATCCAAAACCAGCCTCTGGATCACTCACCGCCTAATAGGTATGGAACGCCTGGACAAGATTATCGTTATCAATCATGGCGCCATCCTTGAGCACGGTCCCCATGAGGTCCTTTTGGCTGCCGGCGGCTTCTATGCCCGCCTGTGGAAGTTTCAGAACTTGCGGTAATACCCCAACGAGGCCTGCTTGCAGGGGCAAGGCGAAAGTGCTATAATGGCGGCAACTTCCCCGTTTGGAAACAGTCGAGTGAGTACGGCACGCGAACCGCGTACATCCCTGCGTTCTCAGCCCGGGTCAAAACCCCAGATACCAAATCGTTCTTAAGTCGCGCCGGCGCATATGGGGGCAGGTTTGAATTCAGAATTTCCCAGAAGGCATCAGACAAAATGAAGATACTGGAACTCGAAAATGAACCACTGGCGAAGCTGCGTACTGTCGCCAAGGACCTGAGCGTCAACAACTTCAATCGCCTGAAGAAGGAAGCCTTAATCGTTCAGATCCGCCAGGCCGAGGCACAGAAGGAGGGAGTCGAGCTACGCGGTGGCGTCCTCGAGATCATGAGCGAGGGCATCGGCTTCTTGCGTGCCGCCAACTATCGCATCAGCGAGCATGATGTGTACGTCTCCCAGGCACAGCTGCGGCGCTATGAACTCCGCGCCGGCGACCTAGTGATAGGTCACGTGCGGCCACCACGAGAGTCGGAACGGCACTACGGGCTGCTCAAAGTTGAAAGCGTCAATGGCCTCGATCCGGAGGAAGCGGCGCGGCGGCCGGTCTTCGAGAATCTGACGCCCATCTTTCCAGACAAACGCTTCGACCTCGAGATCGACCACGATACCCTATCCTCTCGCCTGATCAACCTGGTTGCCCCCATCGGTCGTGGGCAGCGCGGGCTGATCGTTTCGCCGCCGAAGGCCGGCAAGACGACCATCCTCAAGCACATTGCCAATTCGGTTTCCACGAAATACCCGGATGTGCACCTCATGGTGGCGCTGATCGGCGAGCGACCAGAAGAAGTCACCGACATGGATCGTTCGGTCGATGCGGAGGTTGTTGCCTCGACCTTCGATGAACCCGTGACGTCCCATGTTCGTACTGCCGAAATTGCCCTGGATCGAGCCAAGCGCATGGTAGAGATCGGCCGCCACGTGGTCATCCTCATGGACTCGATCACCCGACTGGCGCGAGCCTATAACCTGGTCGTGAATCCATCGGGGCGCACCCTTTCCGGCGGCATGGACCCCTCCGCGCTATATCCTCCAAAGCGATTCTTCGGCGCTGCCCGCAACATCGAGGAAGGTGGATCGCTCACAATCATCGCGACCTGCCTCGTCGACACGGGCTCACGTTTGGATGATGTCGTCTATGAGGAGTTCAAGGGCACGGGCAACATGGAGCTGCTGCTTTCCCGGAAGCTGCAGGAGCGCCGCATCTTCCCCGCCGTCGACATCGAGCGTTCCTCAACGCGCCGCGAAGACCTTCTGCTTGGACCTGATATCCTTCAGCGCGTCTGGCTCATGCGGCGCATGTACGCGCAGATGGTCAGCCCGCCGCCAGCAGGCGCCGGCATGGATCACACGGTGGCGACTGAGGCAATTCTCACGCGGCTTGACAGAGCCAAGAACAACCAGCACTTCCTCGAGACGCTCACCGAGGATACCTAGTAGAATATCCCGGCAATTCCCCTGAGCAGGGCTTCCGCTAGCAATCCTCCGGCGGTGTCTTGTCATATTCGTTTAGAGCGTATCGAAATCCGAATGAGTACTCTCGCACAGCTTTTCAGCCGTCATCGTTTCAGTGTCCTGTCCTGGGCAGCCACACTGGTGCTGGTTGCTACCTTGCTCGGCGTTGCTCTCGGTCGCGGCCCGCATAATCTGTTTACGGGAGGGGCATCCTCCGTTCCGCCTGCCCCATTGGTGCAGGACCCGGGCTCATTGCAGCTTCCAAATGCACTCGGACCCCAAATCGTGAATGCAGGCATTTCAAGAGGCCTGGCGCTGAAGACTACGATTACGGGCGTCACAAACGCCAAACCTATCACCTATCGAGTCATGCAAGGCGATTCAGTCTTTGGGATCGCCAAGCAGTACAACATCAAGCCCGATAGCATTTTGTACAGCAATGAAGCGACACTGAACGACAATCCCTCAAACCTGACTCCTGGCATGGAACTGGTTATTCCGCCCGTAGACGGACTAACGTACACGTGGAAGGAAGGCGATACGCTTGAGAGCGTCGCAAATCAGTTCAAAGCTGACCTGAATAAGGACGACAAGATTGACGAGGCGGATGCCGAATTGCTGCGTGAGGCGATTGTGAGTTGGCCAAGCAATGATCTGGACCTTACGGATCCAGAGGTTAAGGCTGGACAGATGATTATGGTTCCGGGTGGCCACCGAGAACTAGTCTCCTGGCTTGAGTTTGTGCCGACCACCAATCGCAGCGGAACCACAGCCACTTCGGAACTCGGTGGAAGCGGTTGCGCTGCAGGTCCGGGTTCGCCGCCTGGTATATGGCCAACCAATGGGCCACATACCCTGTCCGGCAACAATTATTCGGGCAGCCACCTCGGGATTGATATAACTGCGACCACCAGCACTGCCGTGTTGGCTTCAGGTGGCGGTGTGGTTGTTTTTGCCGGCTTCAGCCAGTATGGTTACGGCAACGTCGTGCAGATCGACCACTTGGATGGTTTTGCGACTGTGTATGCTCACCTCAGCCAAATCAATGTGAGCCAGTGCGAGGTTGTATACGGCGGCGAGGTTATTGGCATGGCAGGCAGCACCGGAAATTCCACTGGGGTGCACCTCCATTTCGAGGTGCGCCAGGGCAATGTCAACATGAATCCGTGGAGCATCGTCCAGTAGTGTTCGATGAAGCCGCAATTCGGGCCGCTCTGAGGGAGCTTCCTCTGGGCGGCCTTCGTGTCTATCAGACTATTGGTTCGACGAACGACGAGGCACTCGTATGGGCGGCTCAAGGCGCGGTGGACTTGTCAGTCGTGGTCTCTGATGAGCAGACTTCCGGGAGAGGGCGTTCCGGACGTAAGTGGGCCACGCCGGCGGGCTCAGCAATCGCCGCCAGCGTGATCCTCCAGGGCGCTGCCAACGACCGAGGAAACGGCCGATTGGCGGGCCTGGGCGCCTTAGCTATGGCAGAAGCGTGTGATATGCATGGGCTCCTGGCACAGATCAAATGGCCCAATGACGTCCTACTGAACGGCCGGAAAGTCGGCGGCGTGCTCGTGGAGATCCGGTGGCATGGGCAGCTCATGGAAAGCGTTGTGATCGGGATGGGCATGAATATCCTGAGAGGTTCTGCACCGCCTGCCGCGGTCGCGGCCTTCCCGGCAACCTGCATGGAGGACGAATTGGGCCGCCCAGCCGACAGGCTCGGAGTGCTGCGGGCAACCGTCGCCTCCGTCATCAGGTGGCGCGCCCGACTTCAATCAGACGAGTTTCTCAAGGCCTGGGAGGACCGTCTTGCCTTCCGGGGCAGCCCGGTCACTTTACGGCGCGACAATCAAGATCCAATCGTGGGGTCTGTCGACGGACTCGAAGGTGACGGCAGCTTGCGCCTCAAGTGCGCGGACGGACTGGTGGTTGTGCCCATGGGCGAAGTCCATCTGCTTCCTTCTGATGATAGAATGCACTGACGAACAGAGGAGCCCATGTTCGACGATCTGCGTGAATCCAAGAGTGACAGACAAGCTTTCCAGGAATCCATGGGACTGGGATCCAGCCCCGCGCCTGAGCGCGAGCCTCCCCGCCTGGTGGCACGGTCGAGCTTCCTCGGTATGTCGCCACCTCAGCGCCTGGTCATCGCGCTGTTGCTGCTGCTAGCAGTCTGCGTGCTCGGGACTATGTGCCTGCTGGTGACCGGACGTATCGGCGCTTTTTGAGAAATCACCCAGCGCTGCTACCAGTCGGTTTTGCTTCCAACTGACTACTTTCCGTCCCTCCGGCGCCATCGGCGCCGGCCTTCTTTAAGTCCTCCGCAGCAATCCGTGCAACGGAAGCCACATAGTCGCCCGGTTGCGGCTTGATCAAATGGACACCCTTCGTGGCCCGTCCGGCTTCCTTGACTGCGCTCACTTTCAGCCTGAGGGCGACGCCGTTGGCAGTGATGATCGTGAGGTCATCGTCCTTCTGCACCACGCGCGCCGCGGCGATCTTGCCAATCTCCTTAAGGGCCTTCCGGTCGATGGTAGCGACTCCACCAGTCCCCCTACCCTTGGCGGTGTAGGCTTTCATAGGTGTCTGCTTGCCCAAGCCCCCAGTAGTAATGACCAGAAGCGAGGCCTTCTTGTCGACGATATCAACGCTGGTTACGGCATCCCCCTTGGCAAGCCGAATCCCGCGCACACCTGCAGCCTGGCGTCCCATGGATCGCACCAGCTTCTCATTGAACCGCAATGCCTGGCCCTTTTCGGTCACCATTATGAGCTCGTCTTTGCCTGAGGTTGGTCTCGCCCAGCCAAGCGTATCGCCTTCGTCGAGGCTCATGGCAATCAGGCCGGATGGACGCACATCGGAAAACTGCTCCATGTTGACCCGCTTGACCTTGCCTCGGGCCGTTGCGAGCAGGCAGAATCCGTGCTGGCTGAAGTCCGACACTGCAATCGCCGCCGTGACCCGCTCCTCGGCTGCCAGCGAGAGCACATTGACCAGCGGTACGCCCTTGGCGGCCCGATCCGCGTCAGGTATCTGGTACACCTTTTCGGAATAAACCTTGCCGCGATCCGAGAAGAACAGCATCGAGTCCAGGCTCCTGGCCGGGATGAGCATTACCACCTCATCCTCGTCCTTGGTGCTGTGCCCGAGGACTCCGCGGCCGCCGCGGCTCTGCTGCCGGAATGCGGATGCCGCTACACGCTTCACATAGCCGCGCTCGGTAAGGCTGATGAGCACCGCCTCATCCTGAACGAGGTCTGCTTCGCTCAGTTCCTCTTTCGCCTCGGCTGCGATGCGCGTTCGGCGATCATCGCCGTATTTCTCGGCAACTTCCTTCAGATCCGTCTCAATCACAGCAAGAATCTTCTTGGGATGCGCCAGCAAATCCTCCAAAAAGGCGATTTGCTCTGACACCTGTTTGTGTTCGTCCTCAATCTTCTTGCGCTCTAGAGCCGCAAGGCGTCTGAGTTGCATATCCAGGATCGCCTGTGCCTGCAGGTCACTCAACTTGAAGCGCGTCATCAGGTTGGCTTTGGCCTCGTCTGCATCCTGGGATTCACGGATGGTCTTGATTACAGCATCGAGGTGGCCCAGGGCGATCAGGTAACCATCGAGGATGTGAAGGCGGGCTCGTGCCCTCTTAAGCTCGAAATTCGAGCGTCGGACGATGACCGTCTGACGGTGTTCGATGAAGATGTGCAGGGCCCGTTTGAGGGGCAGAGTCTTTGGCTCACCGTCCACCAGAGCGAGCATCTGCACTCCAAACGTGGATTGCAGAGCTGTGTATTTGTACAACTGATTGAGCACCTTTCGCGGCTGCGCTCCGCGCTTGAGCTCGATGACTATGCTCATGCCACGCTGGTCCGACTCGTCGCGCAGATCAGAGATCTGGTCGATCTTGTCCTGCCGTACCAATTCGGCGATGCGCTCGATCAGGGTGGACTTATTGACCTGGTACGGAATCTCAGTGATGATGATCTCATGCCTGCCCGCCTTGCTCTCCTCGATATGTGCCATTCCCCGAACCACGATCCGACCGCGACCGGTGGCATAGGCCGCGTCGATGCCTTCGCGGCCGACTATGATGCCACCCGTGGGGAAGTCTGGACCCGGAACATGCCGCATGAGCTCTTCGACAGAAACCTCTTCGATGCGATCATAGTTGTCGATAAGGAATGCGATCGCCGCGGCAAGTTCGCGCAGATTGTGAGGCGGGATATTTGTGGCCATACCTACTGCGATCCCGGCTGCCCCATTCATGAGCAGGTTGGGGATGCGTGAAGGCAAAACCAGGGGCTCTTCCAGGGATTCGTCGAAGTTCGGACCGAAGTCCACGGTCTCTTTTTCTATATCGGCCAGCATTTCCTCGGCCAGACGGTGGAGCCTCGCCTCCGTGTACCGCATGGCCGCAGGGGCATCACCGTCGATCGATCCGAAGTTGCCCTGCCCGTCGACCAGCATGTAGCGCATGGAGAAGTCCTGGGCCATACGGGCCATGCTTTCGTACACCGCAGCGTCCCCGTGTGGATGGTACTTGCCGAGGACTTCTCCCACGATACGTGCGGATTTCTTGAAGGTCGAACTCGCCCGGATCCCCATATCTTGCATCGCATACAGGATCCGGCGGTGCACGGGTTTCAGCCCGTCTCGGGCATCGGGCAGCGCCCTAGCCACAATCACGCTCATCGCGTAGTCGAGGTAGGCCGCCCGCATTTGGGCGTCAATGTCCACGTTTTGAATTGTGCCTATGTCCATGGGGTATCCTGTCCGGCGGCATAAAAAGACACGAAGACGGGAGTAGGACTTCGTGTCGCGTTAAATGAAGCTTAAGATGTCAATAAGCTGATTATACCATCTCGGAGCCTGTTCCTCTTCATCTGAGCTCGTCGCCCACGACAATAGGAAGCTGGACGCACCTACCTCGACCCCATGTCTGAAAAACGGTGCGAAGGGACACGAGCTGACCTCTGATCCGGCAACCGACCACGGAGACCGCTGATATCAAGAGAAAAGTGCGACAGGCCTTGAGAAGCCTCTCGCACTTCACGCCGTGCACCGTGATCTCGGAAAGAATGCCGCGAGGTCAGTGGAGTGCCGAAGGTGGGACTTGAACCCACATGAGGGAACCCTCACTACGCCCTGAACGTAGCGCGTCTGCCAATTCCGCCACTTCGGCCAGCGCCAAGTATTTTATCCCAAACAATCCCGCTGTCAACCTTGCCTCTGCCAGGAGCGGTGGGCAGGGGCTCCAAGAAGGGAGATTCCCCAACCGGAACCGGAAACTTTTCTGTGCCTGCGGCGTTATATATTTTAGATGGAACGAATCGGAAAGGTGCTTTCAATGCTCACCGTAGTGGCTATTGCCGGATTGCTCTTGCTACTGGCCCTTGCCGGGGCCGATGTATTGGTGGCCGGACTGAGTTCGGACGATTTGACGCGGATGGGGCTCAAGCACTAGAGACTGCGCCCGATCTTTCTGGGTCTCTGCCACGGCGCGCCTCCAGGTGCGCCGATTTCTTTTCCGGTAGTTTGCAGCGCTAGCCTGCGGGCTGTGCCCATTCTTGTACCGGGCTGCGTGGCACACGGCGAACCCCCGCGTTCTCAGGCAGTCGCTACGATATAATCCGAGTATGGACTTCTCTATTTCCGAAGAGCAGGCGCTAACGCAAAAGACCGTTCGGGAATTTGCCCACAGGGAGGTCTTGCCGGCCATCAAAGAGGCCGACCGGCAGCAGGAACCCCTGAGTTGGGTACTATCGCGTATGGCCGAACTGGGCATCCTCGGCCTCCCATTTCCGGTCGTGTATGGTGGGCAAGGAATGGACTACATCTCCCTCGGTCTTGCCTGCGAGGAACTGGAAGCGGTCGACACGCACCTTCGGGTGGCCATGTCAGTGCACGTCGGTCTGTGCGCCATGACCATTTTCCAATGGGGCTCTGAGCCGCAGAAGCGCGAGTATCTCGTTCCCTTGGCGCGCGGCGCCAAGATCGGATGCGGTGCGTTTACCGAGCCCGGCATGGGCTCGGATGTGGCCGCAATGCGAACGTCGGCGAAACGGGAAGGCGCCGACTACGTTCTAAACGGGGAGAAGATGTGGATCTCCCTGGCATCCAAGGCCGACTACGCACTCGTGACTGTCAAGACAGACGCCAAGGCGCCACGACCAACTGACGGGCTCACTACGTTCATCGTGGATCTTGGGTCAGAGGGAGTGTCCCGTGGAGATATCCACGGCAAGCTTGGGGTCCGGGCGGGCAGCACCGGTTGGATCAGCTTTCAGGACGTTCATGTGCCTGTGGCAAACCGTATCGGAGAAGAGGGCGAAGGTTTCAAGATAACCATGTCGGCGTTTGATCATGGCCGATATACAGTGGCATCCGGAGCAACTGGAATCATTCGTGCTTGCCTGGAGGCGAGCACAGGCTATGCGAAGACGCGATGGACTTTTGGAAGAGCGTTGGCAGAGCACCAGCTCATCCAGGAGAAGATCGCCAGGATCTCGCAGGACTATGAAATCGCCCGCTTGCTATATCTCCAGGCAGGCTGGCTGCAGAACGAAGGCAAGCGCTGCACGCTGCAGATATCTTACGCCAAGAAGTTTGCCACCGAGGCCTCGTTCAGCGCTGCCAATGATGCCATCCAGGTCCATGGCGCATATGGGTACAGCGATGAATACGACGTGGAGAGATTTCTGCGCAACGCGCGGGGTGCGATGATCTATGAGGGGAGTTCGGAGATACAGACGCTGATCCAGGCCGGCTACGCGCTTGGGGCACGCGCCGACAAGCCGCTGCGATGCGAGCTCCCCGCCTACGACGCAACCGCCTGGCAGTAGCGGGAGGACCAAGTGTTCGGATCCATCGAGCCGAGGCACACCACTGTAGCAAAGGTAATCGAGGTCAGCACCGGCAGGGCGATCCTGGAAGACTACAACAGATACCCGCTTGCGGAGTCAAACTTGTACTTTGTCTCTCCGGACGGGGAAACTCTGTGGGAGGCTGAACGACCGGCCCCTGACGCGCACTTCATCCGGGTCCGACTGAACGAGGACGGTCAAACACTCTCAGCCTACACCACTGGCCGGCACGCATGTGAGATCAACCTGAAAACCGGAAAGCTTGTCAGCCAGATCGAATTCAAGTAGGCCGGGCAAGCGGGCGTCGCGGACTCCTCGCGCCTGGCTGGCGCCGGACGGACATCATGTCGGCGTGTGACGAAATGTGCGCCAAACAGTGCTATCCGTCAAATAGCAGGGAATCCATCCACCCCGTATAATCAGCCGCGGCCAGCCAGGGATTTGATCGCCCTGACGCCCGTCCTTTTCGTGCAGGCGCGCCCAGGATGCCAGCGAAAATCCCGCTGAGCTGCGAGACCGGCTGTATCAGTTCCCGAAAGTCAAGCAGGGTCTCCCGGTGCTGCATCGACCGGAAGACACCCGGCATCTCTTCCAGTGGAGGCGAATCGTGAAGATCGTGGCTTGTGTAAAACAGGTGCCTGACTCGGAGGCGAAGATTACAGCCTCAGCGGGTCAGATCTCCTGGGGAGATTCACCGCTTGTCATCAATCCTTTCGACGAATACGCCGTCGAGGGCGCCCTCTTGCAGAGGGAGGCACAGGGTGGATCGGTTACCGCTTTGTGCATCGGAGCCGAATCGGGCAAGGAGGCACTAAAGCATGCCCTGGCAATGGGCGCAGACGATGCCATCCTCATAAGCGATCCTTCATTGGGGAGTCTTGACACACAGGGTGCAGCACGTATCCTGGCCGCGGCCATCACCAAGTTGGGCGGCGTGGATGTGGTGATGTTCGGCCGGCAGACGCTCGATGATGGATCGGGGCTCACAGCCGCGCAGACGGCCCGCATTCTTGGATGGCCGATGTTGGGCTTTGTGGGCCACATCACGGCCGAAGGCGCGAGCCTGCAAGTTGCTCGTATCATCGAGGAGGGCCGTCAGAATGTGAAGGCACCTCTGCCAGCTGTCCTAAGCATTGTTCAGAGCATCGGGGAACCTCGCTACCCTTCCTTCATCGGAATTCGGAAGGCCGCCAAAGCCGTCATCCCCGTGTGGGCTTTGAGCGACCTTGGGATGGCCCCTCCCCCAGCGATTGTGAGCCGCCTGGAGCTGATTACGCCGCCTAGCCGAGAGATCACGTGCGAACTTATCAAGGGTGATAGCGCAGCCGTGATTGCCGACACACTTGCTGAGAAGATCCTGGCGGAGAAAGTGCTATGAAGACCCTGGTCTACATCGATCAATTCAAGGGCGCAGTGCAGCCTGCGTCCTGGGAGGCCCTGGGCGTCGCTAAGGACCTGGGGCCTGCGGTTGCCGTGTTATTCGGCGCAGGTCTCGAGTCGGTGTGCAAGGCGGCCTTCGAAATGGGGGCTGACGAAGTCCTGCTTGCGGATGACAGCGGCCTCACGGACTATCGGGCCGAGGCATTTGCATCAACCCTGGCTGAACTCGCTGCATCCGAAGACCCGGATCTAGTTCTGTTTCCCACCACAACCCGGACGCGCGAACTTGCGGCCATGGTGGCGATCGATCTAAAGACCGGCGTTCTGGTTGATCTGACCGCTCTCTCGAATGATGGCGGACGGCTGACCGCAACCCGGCCAATCTATGAGGGGAAACTGCTGGAGAACGTAGTTTGCACGGGCAAACCCATCATCGCAACTTTGCGAAGTAGGGCGTTCCCGCGGCCCAGTCGGGATGAAAAGCGCTCGGGGACACCAAGGAAGGTACAGGCACAAACGGCGTCGCCGACATCGGTCACAGGTTATGAGGTCGCGGAGCAAGCCCTCAGCGTATCCGATGCAAGCGTTGTGGTATCGGGTGGTCGGGGAGTATCGAACAATGCGGCCCTTACGCCGCCGGCCGGGCTTGATGAAAGCGGCGCGGAGATTTGGCGGGCTCAACAGGGCTTCAAGCTCATTGGAGAACTTGCTGCCGCCCTGGGTGGCGCGGTTGGGGCAAGCCGGGCAGCCGTTGACGGCGGCTACATCCCGTACAGCCATCAGGTGGGGCAGACGGGGCGCGTGATTGCACCAGACCTTTACGTGGCGTGCGGCATCTCGGGAGCCATCCAGCACATTGTCGGTATTCGCGCGGCCAAGCTGGTCGTGGCCATCAATAAGGATGCCGAGGCTCCAATCTTCAAGGTTGCGCGCTATGGCGTCGTAGGCGACCTATTCGAGGTTGTTCCGGCGCTGACCGAGGCCTTCAAGAACAAACTGGGCAAGTAGCACTGCCGCGCATGCGGTGGGAAATCGCTGATACAAAGAGAACAGGGTTGCGCAGATGCAACCCTGTTCTCTTTGTAATCTTCGATACTATTGCACTAAGATGACGTTTGGGGCCTGCAGACCCTTGGGCCCTTCCTCAATCGAGAACTCCACTTTCTGGTCGGGCTCCAACTTCCGGTAGCCTTCCATTTGGAGCGCCGAGAAGTGTACAAAGACGTCCTCACCTTGATCGCGCCCAATAAAGCCGTAGCCCTTGGTGGCATTGAACCATTTGACAGTCCCGACGTATCTTTCTGACATCCCTCATTTCTCCTGCATCGCGAAAATGGCTCCCGCCGCCGGTGGGTAGAATGCTGCAGCGGCCCTCGGGAAGCGGGCGCAAGATTATCATGCGGCCTAGGCAGTGTCAAGGTTGGAGCCCATCCGCTTGCGCAAGACGGCGTACCGCGAGGCAAGGTGTATCCACGGAGGCGACCATTGCGTGCGCGCCCGGCCCGAGCGGATCACAGCGCGGAGGTCTTCAACTGTTCGGAATGACTCAAGCTCAAGGGTTGCACGACCCAATTCCCAGCAGGTGTGGGCATCTGATCCAACGGTGCCGGCCAATCCATGGCGTTGGCCAAAGTCAGACGCGCGCCGGTTCTGGGCCGGCCACATGCACCTGGAATTAAACACTTCGATGGCGTCGACAAAAGGCAGGATGTCCAAGAGATCGCGTTCGTTCCAGCCCCCCTTCCGGTCTGTATCGAACGGATGGGATACGCTGATGAAGGCATCTTGCTGGCGCAGCCGCCATATCGTCTCTTGCGGCGAAAGTCCAGGGGGGATCTCGACTTCCACAAAGGCGGCCAGAATTTCGCCGCGCGTGGTCATGATTTCTTCGCCGATGATCACGCGTTGGGCGTCCAGCTGCCGCGCCGCCAGTGCCCCTGCGATCGAGTTGTGGTCCGTGACCACGACGCGGTCAATTCCCTTGCGCATGCAGCACTCAACCAGGCGCTTCGGTTCGAGCATGCTATCTTTCGAGTAGCGGGTATGACAGTGGAATTCGACACGCAACATGGTCGTCATTCTAATGCACCAGCGTTGCCCATTTCCCCCTTTTCTTATACAATCAATTTGGATGAGTCCGGTGCCGTTCCGCCAGCAACCCGCGTTTCGAGTGCTCTTTCTTGGGGTAATTCTGGCTGCGACATGGATCTATGATCTCTTCTTCCAGGACGGGAGCCGTGCCAGCCCGGGCACAATAGCCCTGGATCTGCTGCTGCTGTTCGTCGGCCTGGAGGCCTCCCTCTTCTTCTACTCACAATTTGTTTTGCCAGTACAGACATTGAAGGAGCGCCGAGGGATCTGGCACCGGCTATTGCTGCACATTCGGCATGCACACGGCCCCGCGATATTCATCCAGAATGGCAGAAAGATTGAGCGTCGCGGAGAAGGTGCAAGGCGCGGTCCCGGCCTTGCCTGGATCGATACAGCCAGTGCAGCCGTGACGCGCTCCGATGCCGGGCCCAAAAGAGTCCTCGGTCCCGGGATCCATTTTCTTTCGAGTGGGGAACGCATCGAATCCACGTTCAGCATGCACCCCCAAACGTATTCGATGGGTCCGATGCAGGATGACCAGATCTTTCAGAGACTTCCCGAAGGCGCGGACGAAAACGCCCGAGGGCGTTTCGCTGCAATTCAAGCCAGGCGGCAGATGGTGAGCGGGCTAACCCGCGACGGCAATGAGGTAATTCCGGAGATCCGCATCGTCTTCCGCCTTGAGGGCCGAAACGTCCGTCCAGGCGAGGCTGGGTCGCGGTTCGGTTTCGCCATGGAGGCCGTGGAGCGCGCAGCCCGAAGCGAGGGGATCAACGTGGATCCCGTGTCAGCCCGCCGCTCCCCAGTTGCGTGGAATCAGTTGGCCGGGCTCATCGCCGTGGATCTTTGGCGGGAATATCTCGCCAAATTCACGCTGGATGAGCTCTTCAGCGAGCGATTCCCGGCGCTTCCCGATGTATTGCAGCCCGAGCAGCCGATTGCTGCAGATGCGAATCAGACTCTTCCGCCGGGACGCCCCAGCTCCTCCGCCGCGCGCCTGCTTTGGCGAATTAATAACCAACTGGCAGCAAGGCTGCCACCATCCAAGGAGCCAATCGAAGGTCGTGGAGGAGACCGTCCTACGCCTCTTTCGCCAAGGCGAGCCCGTCAAAGTCCAGGACGACACTACACCGCCCTGCAGATCATCGCGCACATGGTGACGGCGCGCATGACGCAGGCAGCTGTCCCGATCCTGGATGAATGCGGCCGCTGTCTTAAAGGGCACGTCATGAGCGAGGAATATGAGCGGCTTAAGGAACGAGGGATCCAGGTGCTTGAGGTATCCCTTGGCGGATACCGATTCGATCCTGCCGTGGAGCAGCAAATCGTTCAGCAGTGGAAGACAGGTTGGCTGATCAACGCCGGCAGCGAGCGGGCACACGTAGAACAGCTCGAGTTGCTCGCCGCAGAATCCGGCAGGCAGCAGGCACTGCTTGAGCACGCGAAGATGCTTGGCGCAGCGCTCAAGGTGGAGAATCCGAGTTCTGTTCCGGATGCATTGAGATCGCTGCTGCGGGCCACGCAGGCCGACCTCCTTGCGGATCAGCGCCTGCACGGTCGTGGGGCCGCCGAGCTTGGCGCCCTGTCTGACCTGGCAAAATGGGTAGAGCACTCAGACGATGAATAGTGTGCAGGCAGTGGGCAAGAGAAAGACCTCGGAAATTGAGTCGGAGCTCCGTCGCTTCGGCGCCCTTTCCCAACGGTTCATTGCCGCAATGCTCAATCAGCTCTTTGAGCTCTCACGCGCGGGCCTTGCACGGCGACGCGTCCGCGTACCTTTCCTACTACTTGTATTCGCCGTGACGGCGTTCGTCGCCCACATTTTCTTGCGCTTTCAGCTCGCACCCGAAGCTGGAAGACCTGCCGATCTAAACGCGCTTCTTCCGCTTGCTGTTCTTACAGGACTACGCATCATATTGCTGATTGGCATTGCCGCGTCGATCGGCCTGCATTTTTCGGGCCGATTCCTGGCAGACGTCTTTGAGATCAAAGACACACGGACAGCTTGGGAATACGTCGACAACCTGGTATCCGGGAAATCAGAGCCAGTGATTCACCTGCGCGAGGGTCGGATCATGGACTCAGATAAGACCTCGCCCATTATTCAAATCGGCGGCCCCGGTCGCGTGATCGTTGACTATGATACGGCCGCGCTGTTCGAGAAGCCTGACGGGGTACCGCATGTAGTTAGCGCGATGGATCAGAACGGAAAGGGTAGCGGGGAATCAACCGGCGTGATCGTGGAAGGCTTTGAAAGGCTCCGGGAGCCGATCATCAATCTGCGGGATCAATATATTGGAAACCCCTCCGGAGAGCCGCTCACCGTCGTTGGGCGCAGCCTGGACGGGATGCCAATCAGTGTGACGGACGTTCGAGGGGTATTCAGTGTCCGCCGCGAACCGTCGCCACCAGAGAATCGGCCGTCGGTGGAACGCCCATTTCCGGTTCGGGCACGCGACATCGAAAACCTGATCTATAACCAGAGCGTGCCCGTCCTCACTTTGGGCGAATACCCTTCCGGCGTCCCAGGCGACTGGACCGGAACGATGCAGGTACTGATCCGCGAATCACTTCGCCAATTCATGGAGCAAAACCGCCTGAGTGAGTTCCTTGCCGGCGTCGGTTCGCAGGAGGCAGAACGATCCGAATTCCGCGCCGATACGATTCTCTCAAGGACGCTTCAGGTTTCGAGTGACGTACCACCAATGCCGGAGCCGGACTCAGGAACGACTCCGCGCTTCCTGCCGCGCACGGAGCTCAGCAACAAGTTCAAGAAACATGGAAGCGAGTTTTCCATCCGGTCGCAAGATCTTGGCATGGAGTTGCACTGGATCGGCGTCGGAACATGGAAGATGCCGGACGAAGCTACCGAGACGGCAATCAGCGCCAAGCACGTTGAGGCCTGGCGTATGAGTCGGGAAAACACCCAACGTTCCGATCCGCAGAATCTTGAGCGCGTGGCCGCGGATGCGTTGATTGATTCCAAACTCAGGCTCGTCCACGAAGTGCCCATTGCGAGTCACGAGAGGAATCGGGCCAGGTACACGGATAAGACAATCCTGAGGGAATGCCTACTGCAGGATTTCTGTGAGCAGCTGAGCGAGGCTCTGGATCTTCGCTACCGCAACGCAGGTTCAGCTGCTGAGCTGGAGGAGCTCGAGCAGGGCGTGTTGATGATCGAAGAACTGCTACGGGTTGCACAATTGGGACAGGTCCTCAGCGACGCAAAGATGAGTCGCGTCCGAAAACGCAACGGATTGGGGCGCGGAGGCGAAGCTCCGCCAGCGCCGGTCTCCCGAGGGGAGGCAGCCAAATATCAAAGGCTACTGGCAAAGCTGCAGGGGGACTATCGAGTTGCAGAGGCAATGATCGCCAACGAAAGGCGAAGGCATGCCGAACTCGATCGGGAGCAGTTGATCGCCCGGATCGTGGAACGATTTGAACGTTATGGGCGCTAGCGCGTCAAGAGACGCCCAGGCGTATTTCATTTCGGAAGAGGTTACCGAGGCTCTGCGGGTTGGCACTCCTGTAGTGGCTCTCGAGTCGGCCGTTATCACCCACGGACTTCCGTTCCCTACGAACGTCGAAGTTGCGCTCCAAATGGAGGGGATCATCCGTCGCCAGGGTGCAATTCCGGCGACGGTTGCCATGATCGACGGCCGGCTACGGGTGGGTCTCACTGCGCCCGACATAGAAAGACTTGGCACTGCAAAAGGGACCGAGAAGTTGGGCGTCCGCGATCTTCCCTTCGCAGCAACGCATCCTGTGAGTGGCGGCACCACCGTCGCCGCAACCATGCATGCCGCGCACAGGGCAGGAATTTTCGTGTTCGCGACGGGCGGCATCGGCGGGGTACACAAAGAGGATCACTTTGACGAATCAGCCGATCTGCGCTCTCTGGCGAGCACGCCCATGATGGTCGTATGCTCAGGCGCCAAGGCGATTCTAGATCTGAGTGCCACGCTGGAGCGGCTTGAGACTTTGAGCGTGCCTGTGGTCGGATACGGAACCGATGAATTGCCTGCGTTCTACTCCCGCACAAGCGGCTTGAAAGTGAGCGGGCGCGTCAACACGCCTGAGGAAGTCGCGGCGCTATGGGCCGCACATCGCCAGCTTCGACTAGAGTCTGCAATCTTGATCGTGAATCCGATCCCCCAAGCCAGGGAGATACCCATATCTGAAGTCGAAGGCAACATTGAAAGTGCCTCGAAGGAAGCGGTGTACCAAGGCATCACGGGAAAGGCACTCACGCCGTTCTTGCTTCAGCACATCGCTCGCACAAGCAATCAAAGGACCATCGAGGCGAACGTAGCGCTCCTGACGAATAACGCCGAAGTTGCGGGCATCATCTCAATCGCAGTCAGCAAACTGGAAATCGAGGAGCCGAACCACCTATGAAAACCAAGTTTGTCGTCAAAGCCGAATTCCAGGCCGAGCCCGAGACAATATTCAAGGCCTGGCTCTCCAGCGAGGGCCATAGCGACATGACCGGGAGCCCCGCCAAGGTCCAGCCGCGAGTGGGCGGCAAATTCACGGCATGGGACGGCTACATTGCAGGAAAGACTCTTGAGTTGGACCCCTACATACGGATTCTGCAAGCATGGCGAACCACCGAATTTGCCGACGGGGACCCGGACTCGACGATCGAGATCATTCTTGAGCCCTCCAAGATGGGGACCAAGCTGACGTTGAAGCATTCCGGGATCCCGGCGACACAGACAGCCGATTACGAGACGGGTTGGGAAGACTCGTATTTCACCCCCATGAGGGCTTACTTCAGTAAGCGCCCCCGGGCGTAACGTCCACCCTGCTGCGCGGGTCTACTCTTTCTGATACTTCAGCAGATCCAAGACCAAGCTGTCTGGGACCTGCACCGCGACGACTTCGCCACGGACAGTGGTCTCACCGTTGGCGATGATCCATTCCTCGATCACCGCCTTCCTGCCCCGGACTTCCTTCACCCTACCACGGACCTCCAGCGTCACCCCCAACGGGGTGGGCATGAGATAATCGACGTGCAGGGACGCGGTCAGGTAGCGTAATGCCGGTTCCGAATCCATTGCGCGTTGTTCGGCACGGTATGCTGCCGCCGCCGCCGTTCCGGTTCCGTGGCAGTCGATCAGTGAAGCCAGCAGACCTCCGTACACGTACCCCGGGATGGAAATGTATTTCGACTCGGGCTTGAAATGGCAGACCGATTCATCGCCGTTCCAATAACTCTTGATCTGATGCCCGTGCCCATTCAGCCGCCCACACCCGTAGCAGTGCGCGAGGTGATCCGGGTAGAAATGCTGGAATGGTTTTTCAGTCATGGGGTTGTGACTTCCGGTGTAGGCGCCGTCGGCGATAAACTTGAACCGGTTGTTGAAGTGGTGACCGGCGTAGGAGCGCGAGTAGGCGTCCTAATAATCGTCGGAGTAACGCTCGGGACAGCCGTTGGCGGATTTCCCTCTACCAGAAAGCGTCCGTCGACTACGAATCGGTCCCCGACAAAGAGCTGCACACGATAGATCCCAGGTAGCCATTGGTCAGGAGACGGATTCCAGTCCGTGTACCCAGAGCCTCCTGTCGCACCGTCCCACGGTTTGGTCTCATAGTAAGTAAGCGCACCCTCATGGAACCAAAGCGCGGTCCATTGGGTGCCCGGGAGCATCCGGTCATAAGTGAAGATCCCATAGACATGACCTACCGGATTCTCGAAAACCGTCCCGGGACGCACCGCAGGGTAGACGCTGCTGGCAGTCGTGAATTCGATTGATGAAAAGACCACGTCCGGATCGGGCGTTACCGTGCTCTGAAAAAGGGCCTGGATCGGTGCTGGCACATGCGGTGTGGAACTTGCAGTGGGTGTTGGCGATTCGACCGGCGTGTCGGTGATCGTTGGGCTCAGCGTGATCGTCGGTGAGAGCGTGATTGACGGAATTGGGGAGACTGTCGGTGTAAGGGAGGGCGTGGGCGAAGGAGGGAAATAACGATAGGCAACCGGCAAGCCATAGATCGGCAGCGCCACGGCAGCCAGGAATAGGAGCACGGCCAGCCCCAGAAGGCGCCAACCCATGGCTTCGCGGCGCCTGCGCAAATGGTAGAACGTCATCTTCCGTGCGGAACGGACGGTCCGCAACCCGGCGCGAACCGATAGCACGGCGAACAAGACCAGCACGAGAACTAAAGCGACGGTTCCGGCCTGAAGATCCACCTGCGGCATTATACTGCCTGGCTTGCGCAACCGAGCTACAGTGATCGCCGAATGGGGATCCCGAGCGCGAGCAAGTTGCCCGGACTCAAGTCAAACGGTAGAATGGGAACCATGGATGAGTTGGTATTCTTGAAACTTGGGGGATCTCTGATCACGGAGAAGACCGAGGCATACACGCCGCGCCTCAAGAAGCTTGCCGCGCTCGCACGGGAAATTCGCGACGCGCTCGGTGCACAGCCAACTCTCCGGCTCATTCTGGGGCATGGATCGGGGTCCTTTGGCCACTATGCGGTTAGGGCACACCTGGATGCATCTCCCCCCGCGGTGGCTAGCATGGGCAGAGCGCGCACGGATACGGCGTACTGGAATGGTTTCGCGGAGGTGTGGTATCGCGCCTCGCAGCTCAATCGCCATGTTGTGGACGCGCTGCACGAAGCAGGAGTCCCGGTGATTTCACTCTCGCCATCCAGCGCGGCCGTGGCCGCTGGCGGAAGAATAACGAGTTGGGACTTGGAGCCGTTGCGAGCTGCGCTGAAATCGGGCGTGTTACCGATTATCTTCGGCGATATTGTTTTCGACGGTGAGGAGGGCGGCAAGGTTCTGTCCACCGAGGTACTCATGCGGCACCTGGCTCGTGACTTGGGGCCACAACGCATCCTGCTCGCTGGACTTGAGGAGGCTGTCTGGGCGGACTTCCCACACAGGTCGCTTCCCATCGACAAAATCACCCCCTCGACGTTTGCCACCCTCGGGGACAAAGTTGGAGCGTCTCACGGGCCGGATGTTACGGGGGGGATGAGATCCAAGGTGGTCCAGATGCTGGGTTTGGTAGCTGCCATACCAGGCCTTTCTGTTCGCATCTTCTCGGGAGAAGAACCCGGCAATGTAGCCAAGGCACTCTCCGGCGAAGGGCTGGGGACGCTTATAGCCAGTGACTAAGGTAATGTCGGGGGCGGACAGATTGCCATTGTGAAATTTTTCCATATTCGGCTACAATTTCCTCAAAGGAGTCCACATGGCCATCAAGACTAGCAAGCGCAGGAAGACCTCTACCACGGGGAAAAGAGGTGCACGCGGCCTCAGCAAAACCTCTCGGAAATTGCACGCCATAGCCAGATATCCCAACGGCCGAAAGCCGGCGTCCACCTTTGTACCAACGCGGCTGAGACTGCGTCGCCCAGTGCCGTCCGATATCGAGATAGCCCAAGAGGCGAAGCTCAAGCCGATCCTGCAGATCGCGGCGGAACTGGGCATCCGCCCGGATGAGCTTGAGCTTTTTGGCCCCTATAAAGCCAAAGTAAAACTCGAAATCCTTGAACGGCTGAAGAACCGGCCCAACGGCAAGTACGTCGACGTTACTGCCATCACGCCGACGCCTCTTGGTGAAGGCAAGACAACGACGACCGTGGGACTCTCGCAGGCCCTGGGCTCGCACCTGGGGAAGACGGTCATGACTGCGATCCGTCAGCCGTCGCAAGGACCGACATTTGGGATCAAAGGCGGGGCAGCCGGTGGCGGATACTCTCAAATAGTGCCAATGGAGGACTTCAACCTGCACCTGACCGGAGACATCCATGCCATCACGGCCGCACACAATTTGTGCGCAGCGGCGCTGGATGCGCGCGTCATGCATGAGTCTCTGCAAGATGACACCAAATTGTTCGACGCCCTGTGCCCGCCCGACAAGAAAGGTAACCGCAAGTTCTCGCCAAGCATGCTGCGGCGCCTCAAGAGACTTGGAATTGAGAAGTCAAATCCCGCCGACCTCACACCTGAGGAGCGCACCCGGTTTGCCAGGCTTGATATAGATCCCGCCACTATTACCTGGCGACGCGTGATCGACGTGAACGATCGCATGCTGCGGCAGATCGAGGTTGGACTCGGCCCGGATGAGCAGGGTTTCAACCACCGCTCGGGCTATGACATCACCGTGGCCAGCGAGATCATGGCCATACTTGCCCTGACGACGGGCCTGGAAGATATGCGCCAGCGTCTTGGTGCAATGGTCGTGGCAACGAACAAGCGAGGCGAAGCCGTAACGGCCGAGGACCTCGGAGTTGCAGGCGCCCTTACCGTGCTCATGAAGGATGCCATCAAGCCCAACCTGATGCAAACGCTGGAGGGGACACCTGCGTTCGTGCACGCCGGCCCGTTCGCGAACATCGCCCACGGTAATAGTTCCATCCTGGCCGACAAGATTTCTCTAAAGCTGGTGGACTACGTAATTACGGAGTCCGGTTTTGGCGCCGATATCGGCATGGAGAAATTCTTCGATATCAAGTGCAGATTCAGCGGCCTCGTGCCCCAGGTCGTGGTTCTGGTGGCGACCGTGCGCGCGTTGAAGATGCATGGCGGCGGCCCAAAGGTGGTTGCCGGCAAGCCTCTTGCTATCGAATATACGGAAGAGAACCTGGATCTGCTCCGCAAGGGCCTGCCAAACCTTGAGCGTCACATCCGGAATGCCCTTAAGTTTGGAGTTAACGTGGTTGTGGCGGTGAATTCGTTTTCGACGGACACCGCTGCTGAGGTCGAAATCGTTCGCAAGGCGGCCCTCGATTTTGGCGCGATGGACGCGGTTGTCTCGACGCATTGGGCCGATGGCGGCAAGGGAGCCATCAAGCTGGCCGAGGCCGTGATTAAAGCTGCGGAAAAGCCCACCAAATTCCAGTTCCTATACCCGGTGGAGATGTCCATCAAGAAGAAGATCGAGACCATCGCCACTGAGATCTATGGCGCCGACGGTGTCGACTATAGCCCCGAGGCAGAGGAGCAGATTAAACGCTACAACCGCCTGGGCTTCGACAGGCTCCCCATCTGCATGGCGAAGACGCACCTGTCATTCACGGCGGATGCGGCAATAAAAGGGGCACCCACGGGATTCCGGATTGCCGTACGCGAGGTGCGAGCATCGGTCGGTGCGGGGTTCATTTATCCCCTCCTTGGCAAAATGAGCACGATGCCGGGCCTTCCGACCCGACCAGTCTTCTACGATGTAGATTTGGACTTGGAGACAGGCAAGGTTGTCGGCTTGTTCTGAGCCGGATTCGAATTGACGAGATAGAAGACCAGCCCCCGTCTCCGACGGGGGCTGGTGCGCTGCTGACCCGGGTAAGCGACCCTGCATTCCGCATCCACGCCGTTGCCGCCGCCTTTCGATGGAATCTTTGATTGGGCTCTAGGCGCGCACAATGGCGAAAGGCAAGTACGAGAAAGACCAAATTGAGCGGATTGCCTTCGGCAAACCGACTTTGCGGCGGCGCCCATCACGCAACGGTCAGCGACGCTCTTTCCAGCTCCCCGATTTCACGAGCGAGTCAATGTTCCCACGTCATGCGCTTGTGATAAGGCCAGGACCACTTGGCTCGCACGGGACGCATGGGTGAGCGGTGTCAGTGCACTAGGGGTTCGACCCTGTAGACTTGTCCTGTCTTATCGTCGAAGAGGAGGTGCAAGTCCGCGATCGTTTCCAGCTCATCAGGAGCAACTATGTGGTGGTACTGATTCGGCGTGAACCAAATGATGTACCCGGGTGTTGCGGGCCATTCCGGGTAGTTCCTTTCCAGCGCGGTGAGCCTTTGATCCCGCGAAAGTGATGAATCCTCAAAAGGCAGGACTGCCACAGGATGTCCGAAGATGAACCAGACAATGTTGACGTAATTGCTGTAAACAACGGCCCCCGGGTCGCTTTGAAGAATGGATTCTGCGGCCTTGACTACGCGCATCTCGCGGAACTGGGCGGAATTGGCGATGTTGTAGTTGGTGGGCTCTCCCCGGGCAACGGCATCCTGCAAGTATGAAAACACCGCGAATGCCGGATAGGCAAACCACAAAACGATCAGAATGGCGGGCGCCAATCGGTGGAGGCGCTTCCTACTCCTAAGCCGATTCAGCACCAATCTCTCAAGGGTGATTAGCAAGACCACGAGCACAATTGGAAGGAGAATCACGTAGTAGCGGTCGGACGTGAGATCAAGGTGATCAGCAGTGACGACCGTGAAGGCCACGAGAATGCAGTAAACGAATCCGAAGGCGAGCGCCGGCCACACGAGCTCACCGGCGACTGGTTCAAGCCAGGAACGCCAATGGTGCCGGCGACTTAGCAGACTAAGGAGCCCTGTCCCCACGACAAGCGGCACCCACGGTCGCAGCACGAGCCAATCAAGGGGCCCCCAGCGCGGGACGAACCACCACAGCATTTTTGTGAGCGCGAGGCTGATATTCTGCAGAGGCAACATATCTCCCAGTTCGCGGGGGCCAAAGAGCGTGCCGCCATTCGGCATGTTGTGCAGCGTGACCCACGCCACGATCGGCAGACAGGCCACCAGCCACGGTACCGCCCCGCGCAAGATGCCCCGAATCCCCTCTCGCCTCAATATCACCAGTATCGCAACACCCAGGAGCACGACACCCAGATAGCGCTGAAGCGAGGCCAAGCCCGCAGTCAGGCACATACTCCACAGCGTGCCCGCATCGCCGGCACGGAGATAGGATGCAGCTGCCAGCAGAAACAGGAGCAGCAGACTCTCAAACAGCGGTTCCGACGCCACATTGGCATGAATGCGCAGCATGGATCGTGAAAACAGGAAGACGATCGAGCCGATTGCCGCATAGGCGGGTTGATCGCGGAAGATCAAGTACAACCACCAACCAGCAAGCCAGATATTGATGCCATAGAGAAGGATGTTGAGATACCAAGCAGCAACGAACGTGTGCAAACTGGTTGCCAAGCTGATACCGGCGATAATCAGCGGATAGAGCGGCGGCCACAGAACGAAGGGGCCACCCAACATATCGACGAACCCTTTGCCGGCAATCAGGCTGTCGGCGGTCGAGAGATTGCGAGCTGCGTCCGACGAAACGCCGGCACCGTACTTGGAAGTTGCGATGAACACAAACGCGAGGCCGATCAGCGAAAGGAGCGAAAGAAACACCCGGTACTTTTCGTCTGCCGAGAGGTGCTTGAGCATATCGAAATATTATAATGGAGCACATGCCGCACGTTGCTCTGCCAACGCTTCATGGCACGCTTGATCTGCTGCGCGCGGGCCGGCTCTCAGCCCGCGAAGTCTGGGCAGCATGCGCGGCTCAGATCGATCGCCTGGATCCTCGGCTTAACGCGTTCATAACACGCATGCAACCAGTGGAGGCGCCGGCGAGCGAACACGATCCCGATGAGTCAGAATCGATTCCTGCTCTCAGCGGAATACCAATTGCCGTCAAAGACCTGTTCGATACAGCAGGCGTAAGAACCACCGGGGGCTCATTGTTCTTCAAGGACCGCGTGCCAGACCATGATGCGGCGGCAGTGACGGCGCTTCGGCGTGCCGGAGCACAGATCATCGGTAAGACCAACACGCACGAGATCGCCTTGGGCGTGACGACAGTGAATCCGCACTTTGGCCCTTGCCGGAATCCCTGGGATCCAGATCGCAGCCCAGGCGGATCGTCTGGCGGATCAGCCGTCGCCGTTGCCAGTGGCATGGCTCTCGCTGCCCTGGGCACAGATACAGGGGGTTCAATCCGGATCCCGGCGGCTTTGTGTGGGATCGTGGGCTTGAAGCCCACTTTTGGCAGGGTAAGCCTGCGCGGCGTCCTGCCGCTATCATGGAATCTCGATCACGCTGGACCTCTGGCACGCACGGTGTGGGATGCTGCCATGCTGCTGCAGATTATCGCTGGCTACGACGCCGATGACCCGGCGTGCGCCAATTCCCCCGTGGATGATTACCTGCTGCACCTCGAGGAAGGTGTGAAGGGATGGCGTGTGGCGATGATTGGCGGGAGCTTCATCGAGGCTGCGGAGCCCGAGGTGCTGCATTCCGTAACGAATGCCGAGGGAGTATTCAGGGACGCTGGCGCAGACGTCGAGATGCTTGAGTTGCGATTCCTGCGCGATGCGGCAGCGGCAAACGGCATGATGACCCAAGCAGATGCAGCCGCGTTTCATCGCCAGCGTCTAGCGGAACACCCCGAACTCTTCGGATCCGACGTCCGCCGTCGGCTGGAATCTGGAAGCGCCACGTCGGCTGCAGACTATGTCCTGGCGCGGCATACCCAGACGGATATTCAGCGAAGGCTGGCACAGATCTTTGAGGCTTTTGACATCCTCATGCTGCCGTCAACAGCCGTGGCAGCACCCCGGATAGACGAAGGGGATGCTGTTGAACGCGCCAGGCAACTCACCCGCTTTACAGCCCCTTTCAATCTCGCGGGGCTGCCGGCAATCTCAGTCCCGTGTGGGTTTACGGCTGCGGGCCTGCCCATTGGTCTGCAACTTGTCGCCGCGCCATGGCATGAGGCCCAATTGTTGCGAGCGGCCCGGGCATATGAGGCAAGGACTGCCTGGCTTGAACGCCGGCCCACTGTTCTGTAGTCCCAGATAAGCGTGACCTGCTGCTACTTGGAGCGGCAGATTCCGGTCCGTTCAATCCACAAGCAGGCAGGATTGCGCTTGCATATCGCCTCATCGCCAATGGCGCCGCATTCATCAGTCACGATGCTGCAACGGGCGATGTTCAGAGAAACCGTGACGCAGCCCGGCGCGCTCACGCTGATACTCTGCGGAACGCACGCGTTCGCAGTTGAATCGAAGCCAAAGCCCAGGGGACAACCTGGATACGCGCCACCGGTATTTGCCTGGCAGCATTGGTAGTTCTGATCGTAGCTGTAGCCCGCAGCGCAGCCCTGAAAGTATTGCGATGCTGAAGCCGAATCGTTGATGCCATAGGGCGCATCCGCACCGCTGACGGGTGAGACGCAGGCACCGTACTGTCCATCAAAGTACGTGCCGGCTGGACATTCGCCGTTCTGGTTCAGGCCAACCGCGCAGATCTTCCTATCTCCACGCTGGATCAGGTTGTAACCCACCGGGCAGCCTGCGACCCCGGGCTCACGCTCAATGGGGGTGTAAGTGCAAGTGGCGCCAGAGGCATCTAGTCTGTAACCAGGATTACAGACCACCGGGGAACCGGTCTCGCTTGGGGCCCCGCCGCACGCCGAATTGCAGACTGTAACTTTGCCGGTGGAATCATCGGGGCCGGAACACGTGAGCAGTCGTTCTCCGTTCACCATGTCATCACTGCAAGTAAAGCCTGAGGTAGTGATGCGGTATGAGGCGCCCTCCGGTATGGTAATGGTGGCGTAGCCCGCCCGGCCGGAACAGTAGTTGCGCGGTACGCCAGCCTGAGGCAACTCGCACGTATTGCCCGTTGGCCCTGCACCCGTAGGAACGTAAGATGTCAGCTGGCAGAAGGGTGCAATGGCTTTCGGCTGTGTCACCGCACACCGGAAGCTCAACTCGGCACTGTGATAGGCCGAGGCACCAAAGTGGCGTAGTCCAGAGGCGATGAGCGATGCCTCGGTCTCATAGCTCGATCCCCTGAGAGAACGAGAATTGCCGCTGGCCGGCCCCATCGGATTACGGCTGTCCATGACGTTGTAATACCCCTCGTCATAGAAGTCATTGACCCACTGAAAGACATTCCCAGCCATATCATAGGCACCATAAGGGCTTCGACCGTCCGGGTATTCCAGGGCGCGAGTACTGTGGCCCACGCAGCCTTTGAAGTTCAACAGACTACAGTTGGGACTATCGAGACCCCAAGGGAAAACCGCCCCGGCGTCGCCCCGAGCCGCCTTTTCCCATTGGGCCTCAGTTGGCAATGCGGCCTGTGCCCAACCACAATAGTTGGAGGCCATATCCCATGTGACGCCAACCACCGGGAAATCGCCGTAGTCCGGGTTGGAATAGACCGGCGATTCCACCTCCTGGGCGGGAGGCGCACAATTCCCCGTGACAACGCACTGGGAGTACATCTTGTTGGTTACCGGCGTGGAATAGATCCAGTAGGCGTCGAGGTATACGGCCTTCTCGGGAGAATTGCCGGCGCCGGTGCCCATCTTGAATTCACCTGACGGCACAAATACCAGAGTTGCCCCGTCCAACCATGGCATGGAACTACCAGATTGTGGACCCGCCAGGCCAGCAGGCGCCAGAGGGGGTACCGCCGTCGGAACCACTTCTGTTGGCAGCGCGGTTTCAGTGGGAAGAGGCAGAGTGGGCGTTTGGCCGGCGGTTGGCGAACATGAGGCCACCAAGACGCCAGTCAGCAGTATCCATCGAAGGGATTTCATGTAGCCGCTCCTGGTGACAAAGGATTATACACTGCGGAGTGGGTGTGCCTCTTCACGGCTACGCATGAGCATAAGGACGCCGTACGGCCCACACGAAGGCAGCATCACGGCTCGGGGCACTTTCGCCCAACCGCGAGGCAGGAGCACGTTGTCGGGCAGAAGACAAGGTTTCGCAAACTACATAGCTCTACCGTCAATTCGCAAGTGTCGCCGCATACTGGTGGATTAATTGCCGCTATGGTTTCAGGGGTCTTTCTGGCGCCTTGCGAGGGTAGGCATGCATAGTGTCTGTCGGCCGTCTCGGTGAATACTGTGCCGACTGTACAAACTGGGAAGTCCACGAGCTCACCTGATGTGATGCGGCAACAGTGCTGGACGGGGTCATAGAATTCCCCGGCTGGACAGTCCGTGCCGGGAGGGCGCGCACCCGTCCACGTGCAGACGCCACTCGTCGCGTCCAGCTCATACTGGCGGGGGCAATCGCCGGGCGGGATGCCGGAATACGTGCAACTGGTGCTCAACACTGCAGTGGAGGCCTGGCGGCACTCGTATGTCAGCGGATAGGAACCTGGTTGGCCCGCCTGAAGGGTGCATCCGACAATTCCCCCAAACGAAGCATTTGGATCTTGGGCATGACTGTCATTGAAGGTTACAACCGCTCCCCCACCATACCTGCAGGCAGAGACCTGGACATCGATCGAGATCTCAGGGCAGTTTACGACGACGCCGGCCATGCGTGCAGGCTCGATCGAGGAAGCGATTTGGCACGCAGGTGCAAGCGCGGATGGATTCTGCACAACACATCGGAATCCAAGGTCTGGCCGATAGTCATTCGGCGAACCGTATGAGCGTGCGTAGGAAAGGGATTGGTCTGCCGTACTTCGAAAGCCGGATGACCGGATCACGCGGGCTTGACCAGTGAGCGGTCCTGGCGGATCTCCCGCGGGCCCTGAGGCGTAATAAAGAGGGTCGTACCAATCGGCCACCCACTCGTAGACATTGCCTGCCATGCTCATGGTGCCATAGACGCTCTGGCCCTTGGGGTAATTGGTCACGTCTGAAATCTGCTTTGTGCAAGCACCAAAGTTCAACAATTCGCAAGTTGGCGTGGCGTCTCCCCATGGGTAAGAGCGACCATCAGTCCCACGAGCGGCTTTTTCCCATTGCGCTTCCGTGGGCAAGTCACCCCCCACGAAATTGCAGTAGTCGCTCGCCTGGTCATGCGTGACGCCCACGACCGCCTTGTTCTGACCATCAAATCCGACAAAATCCGAATTAGCTGCCAGGTCGGGAGGCGTGCACCAACCCTGATCAACGCAAAGCGCGTACTGCCGATTGGTGACCTCAGTCGAGTAGATCCAGTAATCGCTAAGGATGACTTCATGCTCTGGATTCTCAGCATGGCCGTGACCCATGATGAACTCGCCGTTTGGTACCGCGACGAGCACCGTACCATCGGCATACGTGAATTTCGAGCCCATCGCAGTAGCCGGCACCAGGTTAACGGGCGCCGCGGTCACAGTTGGAACCGGCGGGGTAAGCGTCACCGGCATGGGAGTCGCGGATGGAGAGCATGAGGCCAACCAGAATGCTGCACCAAGGAATGCCGCCAGCATCCTAATATTGCATTGGCGCTGCGCCAGGCTCCGAGCCGGACAAGCAGCCGATGGCGCGAACTGGTCAGCCGATTTCCTTCTAGCCCGCCGCAGCAAGCTTGCCATCACGGCTATATAGTGCGATCTCCCAGATGAAGAGGCGTCTGACACAGAGCCGGGTCAATCCCAGTCCCTGCAGGAGTCCGTGCATCTCGTCAACGGGGTGTAGAAAGGGCCCAAATGCGTCGCGTCGCATGCGCTGGAAGGCCCCAACGATTCCGAAGCCGACCCTGACGTACCAGGACTCCCTCGGGTAACTCATAACCAACGCGCGGTCGGCCTTATTGGCTGCCGCTTGCAGAAGGGCGCGGAAATCTGGATAACAGCACACAACCCGGTCCATCGTCACAATATCTGCCGGTGGTAGATCATGAGCCACGTCGGTGAAGTCAGCATGAATAAAAGTCACACGGTCCCCATGGCCCAGGCGTTCCGTCTCTTCTCTGGCAGCGTTTAGGTACGCCGACGAGGCGTCAACGTGGACGGCTGTCCGCGCCACGTCTTGCAACAGTTCATGGTGGACGGCGCCAATCCCACCGCCCACATCGATAAGGCTTGAATCCTTCAAGTCAAGTCTGCGGATTGCCGCAAGCAGTTCCTGGGTCTGCCTCGCCGGTCCCCGCGTCCGATATGCCCGCACATCCTGGCGGGCCTCCCCCTCCGTGAATGCACGATCCGTGATGTCACAGCAATCGCGGGGCATGTGGGTCGGGATCCTCAGGGTCGAAGGCGTTCGGCTGCCTGCCGGTAGAAGTCAAGCGAGGCCGGATTAGCGAGAGAATCCTGATTCGCAACCGGGCGACCGTTGAGAATATTGGCGACGGCACTTTCCACTTTCTTCATGTTCAGCGTGTACGGTATCTCTGGGGCGTCAAGAATGAGTGCCGGTACGTGCCGCGGCGAGGCATTTTCACGCAATGTCTTTCTGATCCTATCCTGAAGTTCCGGGGTCAGTCTGGCCCCATCCGCAAGCTTGACAAAGAGAACTACTCGTTGGTCATCCTGCCAGTCCTGCCCCACGGCGAGACTATCAGCCACCTCGGGCATTCGCTCCATTTGAGCATAGATTTCCGCGGTTCCGATCCTCACTCCAGATGGCTTCAGCACTGCGTCCGAACGACCGTAGAACGTCAGGCCGCCGGTATCCGAATGGAATAGAACAAAGTCCCCGTGCCGCCAAACGCCAGGGTACACACCAAAATAGGCATCGCGGTACTTGGAGCCGTCGGCATCATTCCAGAAGTAGAGCGGCATTGAGGGCGCTGGAGCTTCGCACACCAGCTCTCCCTGGCGTTCAACGATGCTGTGTCCTGCCTCATCATAGGCCTTGATCTTCATTCCAAGGGCGGGTGCCTGCAGCTCACCAGCATATACAGGCAGGGTGGGACTGCCGGCTGCGAAGCAGCCGTTGATGTCCGTACCTCCCGAAATAGAGTTGAAGTGCAGGTCGCGCTTGATGTCTGAGTAGACAAACCCAAAGCCCTCTATTGAGAGCGGCGAACCCGTTTGCGAGATTTCGCGGAGGGATGACAGGGAATAGTGTTCGCGCGGCGAGAAGGCTGCCTTCCGCAGGAATTGCAGGTAGCTGGCGCTGCATCCAAAGATGCTTATCTTCTCCTCGTCGATCAGCTTCCACATGGCTCCGACATCGGGATAATTGGGATTCCCATCATAAAGCACAACCGTGGCGCCCACGGCCAGGCTGCACAACAGCCAGTTCCACATCATCCAGCTGCACGAGGTGATATAGAGGATCCGATCTTCGCGGCGGAGGTCGGTGTGTAGTAGAAGCTCCTTGAGTTGGTTGATCAAGACCCCGCCGGCACCCTGCACCATGCACTTGGGCTTGCCGGTGGTGCCTGATGAATACATGATCAGCGCTGGATGATCGAATGGCAACTGTTCGAACACCATTTCCGTTGCAGGTGTCCCTGCGCCGAAGTCCTCCCAGTGCACGCCATTAGGGATTTCCCGCAGGTCGGGGCGCTCGCCGACATACGAGACTACAACAACACGCTTGAGTGACGGGATGCCCCTGGCAACTTCCGCAGCAGCGCTGAGCGTATCGAATACTCGGTCCTTGTAGTAGTAACCATCCGCCGTAATGAGCACCCTGGGCTCGATCTGCCCGAGGCGTTCGAGCGCCGCGGGAGATCCGATGTCGGTGGCACAAGACGACCAAGTCGCGCCAATGCTGGTGGCAGCCAACATGGCAATGGCCGTCTCCATGAGGTTAGGCATGTAGCCGACCACGCGGTCCCCGGAGCGGACGCCTTCCTGACGCAACGCGGCTGCCACGCGCCCGACTTGTTCGTAAAGCTCCGCGTACGTCATCGACCTCGAAACCCGCGTCTCGCCGCGAAAGATCAGCGCGGTGTGCTGATCACGATACCGGAGCAGATTCTCCGCAAAGTTCAGATGTGCGCCCGGGAACCACTCGGCGCCAGGGAACCTCTTGATATCAGCGAGGACCGAATCGTATGGCTGGCTGGCCCGTATCCCTGAGAATTCCCACATGACTGCCCAGAAATCGGCGATCTCGGTAATGGACCAGTCGTAGAGATCCGCGTATGACTTGAGTTTCAGCCCGTGCGTTCGATTTACGAAATCAATGAAACGCGAGATATTGGCTTCCCGCCTGCGCTCAGCACTGGGCCGCCAGAGCGGCAGCCGCGGTCTTTGTTCTCTCCTCATGGGGCAGTATTATACGCCGGCAGGCTCCCTCCTATCATTCACGTGTCTGCATGCAGGCAATAAGCGCTGCGAGGTCACCTCGCGGCTCCTGTGAAACAAGCATCAGCACGGGCGACGACGCAAACAGGAGGGCCTCATGGACATTGCCCGTCTTCCAGCGCCGCGGAAGCACCCCGATTGAACCGTCAACGGAGCCCACCGAGTCGGACATATGCTGTGCGGACACAGCGAGCCGTGCAAGCGACGTGATGGGGCGGCCATACATCACCGCGCGGTCAAAGACCGTCTGCACATCTGCCGAAGGGTCAAATACCCACACTTGGACGGGTAGATCTGCTCCGCCTACCTCGGACCAATTCACGAATTGGCCGGCAAACAGGGCCTGCACTTGTGATACGGTTAGCGGACCGATGCCAGTCCGTGGATGTGTTACGACCAGCAGATCGTCTATACCAATCTGATAGGTCGGCAGCGTGAGTGTTTCGGGCTCCCCTAACCGGAGCACCGCGTCGGCGGATGGATCGTCTGACAGCTTGATTGCGCTGGATTGCGGCACGCAGGCGTACGCGCTTTCCAGCCAAGGCTTCGCCGCCGAACTGGAATATACAGTAATGGTGGTGATTGCCTGTGAACGCTGAGAGGAGCAGGCAACACCAAGGGCAAGCCAAAGAACCGCCCACCTCTGCGATGTCATCTGCGGCATATGGAGAATGTTCATCTACAGGCCCTGCAGCAGCAGGCAGATGATCCCGAGGACAGCACAGTAGGCCGCAAACGAGTACAGGCGGTGCCGGCTCACAATACTGAGGAACCAGCGGATTGAGATCCAGCCCACGATGCCGGAGGCTAGGACCCCGACGAGAAGCGCGGGCAGCAATTCCCCCATGCCCCCTCCGCGAATCGCCCCAATTGACTCATACGTGCCGGCGGCCAGCATGACTGGAGCAGACATCAGGAACGCAAACCGCGTCGCCGAGAGGCGGTCCAAGTTGCGCAGCATTCCGCCGCCGATCGCCGTACCGGAACGGGATGCCCCTGGAAAGACGGCTAGAACCTGAAACACGCCAATGATGAGGCCATCCAGCCATGTCATGGACGCGAGGCCCCGGTTGCGTTTGCCGATCCACTCAGCAAAGGCAAGAATGATGGCTGCTGTGAATAACCGAATTCCGGCCTCGAGCAGCGGGCTGGCAAACAGATCCTTCACCACAGCGCTCAGCAGGGCGCCGGCAACCAAAGCCGGAATTGTTGCGATCACGATGTACCACGCAAGTCGATTCTGGTCGGTCGAAAATGGGCGGGCGAAAAGGGCTCTGACAAGCTCCCAAAACTCTCGCCAGAAGTAAACCAGCAGGGCAGCGATCGCGCCGAGCTGAACGAGGACCAGATACGTGAAGACCGAGCCGGTTGGAGCAATTCCCAACAGGTGCTGTACCAGCAGCATGTGGGCAGTGCTGGAGACCGGTATGAATTCGGTTAGGCCCTCAATGAATCCCAGAATAAGGGACTGTATGATGGTCATGGCTTCTCTTGATCCTCCGACTTCGATCTAATCCCAGGCTTTGATTACCCCGGCGCTCGGACAGCATTTCCGCGCCAGCGTTCCATCCACACGGGCAGCTTATTCTCAAACGAGCCTTCGATGATTGAGCTCCGTACATCATCGACCAGCCGAATCAAAGCCCGAAGATTATGGATCGAAAGCAACGACCCTGCAAGGAGTTCGCGGGCATTTATCAGGTGCCTGAGATAGGCCCTTGAGAAGGTGGTGCACGTGTAGCAATCGCACATGGCATCGATCGGCCGTTCATCGCTCGCGAAGGTTGCGTTCATCAAGTTGAGCCGGCCCTCCGGCGCAAAGACGGCGTGATGACGGGCGAGGCGCGTCGGCAGGACGCAATCGAACATATCCACGCCCCTGGCAATCCCTTCAAGCAGGTCCTCGGGCGTGCCAACGCCCATGAGGTAGCGGGGCCGATCAGGTGGCAGAACGTCGCCCAAAACGTCGAGCGTTGCATACATCTGGGGCTTTGGCTCGCCCACGGAAAGCCCTCCGATGGCGATGCCAGGAGTTCCAAGGCCGGCGATGAATTCCGCGGATTGCGTTCGTAGGGATGGATCTATGCCGCCCTGGACGATCCCAAACAATGCCTGATCGCCACTCCGTTTTGCGGCAAGGGAGCGCTTAGCCCATTCATGCGTGCGGCGCATCGCGATACGGCTGTATTCGCGGTCGTTCGGATCCGAGCACTCGTCAAAGGCCATGATAATGTCCGCGCCAAGATTCTCCTGAATCTGAATCGAGGCCTCCGGTGTCAGGCGGTGTGTGGATCCATCGATGTGACTCTTGAACGTTACGCCGTCGTCGTCGACCTGGCGCGACTTGGCGAGGGAGAACACCTGAAAACCGCCAGAGTCGGTCAGTATGGGCCCGCGCCACTGCATGAAATTGTGAAGACCACCCAAAGTGCGAATGAGCGCATCACCCGGCCGCAGGTGAAGATGATACGTATTGGCCAGCACGAGCGTCGCGCCCACATCGCGTACCTGCGCAGGCGTGAGCGTCTTGATCGCAGCTTGGGTCCCGACGGGCGCGAATATCGGCGTGCTGAGATCTCCGTGCGGCGTCTTGAAGGTCCCGGTGCGCGCACGCCCTCGAGCGGCGCTAATTCGAAACTCAAACATCGTTGGCGATTATAAGCGAGCGACGATGTTGCAGGCATGGCGCTCCGGGGAATCGCCACCGCTCCGGCCACGGATTTGGCACGAACCTTTATGCGGATTTTCCAAGGAATCGGACGCGATTGACGGCGGAACAGTCGTCGGCCTACGCCAACGCCCTATGGGCTCGCGACCACTGTCCCACTGGGCGCGGATAAGGGGCTGGGTGTCTCAGAGGATCCAGGTGTGAGAGATTCCACTACTTCGAGGGTCGTTGTCATCGTAGGTATTGATGAGGCGGTGGGGCTCGGTGAAGCCGTGGGACTCGGGGTTGAGGTGCGCGTGGGTGTTGCAGTAGATGTAGGGGTGACTGTCGCAGTGAGCGTGATCGTCGGCGACGGAGAGGCCGTGGCAGTTGGCGTTGGATTTGCGAAGAGCGTGCCGGAGACCTGGGCGGAGTACAGCAGGTAGACGAGGGCTGCAAAGAGAGGAACGAGTACGAGGATATCGGTTAATCTGCGCAAGGAAGTCTTCTCCGGCATTTCTGGAGGGTGATGCCTCCCCCACTACATAGCCGTCACCCAACGATTATAGCCATTTGGAGCAAGATGGCAGTCCACCTTTCGTCCTACCCTACCCGCGGTTGACCGAGCCGTTTATACTCACGTGACTCGTTCCAGAGCGAGCTAAATGGAAAAGCGTTGGCACGTCGAACCTCCCATCACGCCCGAGGCTGACCGAAATCTTGCAGCTTTCCATCCGGTTCTACGGCAGTTGCTGTTCAACCGCGGATACCCAACTGCAGCGGAGGCTGTCGCATTCCTGGGCGGCAACGTCGATTTCGACACGGATCCGTTCCAGTTTGGTGGCATGGGTTTGGCTGTTGATCGGATCCGGTCCGGCGTGCAACACGGCGAGATCATTGCCGTCTATGGCGACTACGACGTCGACGGCGTCACGGCAACCGCCCTACTGGTGCAGGCCCTTACGGCAATGCACGCTAATGTCCTTCCATACATCCCAAATCGTTTCGACGAAGGGTATGGTCTCAACATCGAAGCGCTCGACGCCCTCAAGGCGCAGCGCGTGGGCCTTGTCATAACGGTTGATTGCGGGATACGCTCACCTCGGGAGGTAGCGCACGCACGCGATATCGGTCTGGATGTGATCGTCAGCGATCACCACCACCCTGCCGAGGGCGATCTGCCGCCCGCCCTTGCCATCATCAATCCCAAAGTGACTGGCGATCCATACCCCGACAAGCACCTGGCAGGCGTTGGAATTGCATACAAGCTTGCTGAGGCACTCATGTCGGCGAAAGATTCGCCCGACAGTTTGCGCACATTGCTGGATCTGGTTGCTTTGGGTACTGTAGCGGATCTGGCCCCCCTCATCGGAGAAAACCGGGCATTCGTGCGCAGTGGGCTCGAAGTATTGCGTCAAACCGGACGACAGGGTCTCTACTCACTTGCGCAGGTTGCGGGCATGCAGATCAACAAGACAACCGCGGGGCAGATCGGATTTGTCTTGGGACCCAGGCTGAACGCTGCCGGGCGTCTCAAATCCGCTCAGGCCTCACTCGAGTTGCTCACGACAACCGATCCCAGCCGGGCGGGCCTGCTGGCTCAGGAACTGGAGGCCAACAACCAGGAACGGCAAGCGGTCACCCGGGAGACCCAGATCAAGGCTGAGGCTCTCGCCCTAGCAGGCGAGAAGGATCCGGCCCTCTTGTTTGCTGCGCATGCGGACTTTAATGCCGGGGTGGTCGGGCTGGCCGCCTCCAGACTTGTGGAGGCCTATTATCGCCCGGCAATAGTTGCCGCTATCGGTGATGCCGAGACTAGGGCCTCTTGCCGATCAATCCCCGAATTCCACATCACCGACGCCTTGGATAAATGCTCCGAGCTCCTTGTACGCCACGGCGGCCACGCGGCCGCCGCCGGATTCACTGTTCGAAACGAGAATCTCCCTGAACTTGTGAGTCGCCTGAAGACCCTGGCAACCTCCCAACTCGGCGCCCAAGACCTGCGTCCTACATTATCTGCGGACATGGAACTCCCGCTTTCGACCCTGAGCTTCGATCTGCTAAATCAGCTTGCCGCCCTCGAGCCCACCGGCTACGGCAACCGCGAAGCGGTGTTCATTTCACGACAAGCGAAAGTGCGTGGAGCCCGTTTGGTGGGCGCAGATGGCCGCCACTTGAAGTTGACGCTGCAGGACGAACGCGGTGTCACAACCGATGCCATTGGGTTCCGCCTGGGACACCTGTATCCAGACCTGCCGTCCAGAGTAGACCTTGCCTACACGCTCGAGGCGAACCTGTACAACGGGCGGAGCACGCTCCAGCTGAACCTGAAGGACATCAGGGTCACCAAAGACGGTACCGGTGCATAGCGCGGACAGGGCTATCGGCGAGTTCGGTCTACGAACGAGAATTGGACCATGATTCAGGGGCGGCTACGGCCCCCAGCGCGGCTGGTAATCGCAATATTCGTTGTTCGTCAACCGTTGCAGATCCGAGCCGTCTACTCGAATCTTGTAGATCTCGCATCCATTCTCGTCGTTGAATGCATCGAAGTAAGCCGTGAAGGCTATCCATTGGCCATCCGGCGAGAAGCTTGGGCCCTGGCTGTTGCCCCCGCTCGGCGAGACTTGCCGCAGATTGGATCCGTCTTCATCCATCACGAAGATCTCCCGTCTCCACGATTCGCCTGAATACGTCGTGATGAGCCCATTTGCTGACCAATCGCTTCGGCCGCGAATGGAGGGAAGGTCGCTTACGCGTGTGACGTTGGAGCCATCGAGGTCCACTTTGTAGAGTTGAATTGTGCCTTCCATGTCGGAAGCAAATAGGATCTGAGTGCCCTTCGGCGACCATGTAGGATCCCAGCCTGTACCTGCGAAAAGTCGGCGGGGATTGCTCCCGTCTCGATCCATGAGCCAGATCTGATATTGGTTTGATGCTACGGTCCACCGCATGAATGCGATGAGCTTTCCGTCTGGTGAGACCTCCGGCCCCGTCAGTACTCCCAGCCGGTCGGTCAGGCGTTTGCTGCTGCCGTCTGCTATTCTTAGTTCGTAGATCTCGTAGACATTATCTTCACGATACTGCGAAAAGACCACGTTGGCTCCATCGGGTGCCAACGATGGGTAGTAATGGCGCACGCCATCTTCCGTTGTGAGCCGGCGTTGCTCTGAGCCATCCGCATTCATGATGCAGATCTGCTCAGAAGATTGGTATTTATAGATCTGGCAGGTGAAGACGATGTGTCCGGGCTCGTCCTCACTGGCGGGGGTCCGGGCAGCTGCGGGTGTGGGCATGCTGCTGCCCGTGGGGACCGCGGTGACCATTGCTTGAACCGTCGCATCAAAATCGGGCGTTCGCCTCCACAATCGATAGAAGCCCGGCCCGAAGACTGCCCCTAGCGCCAGGACACCGCAGAGCAGCATGAGAATTATCAGCAGAAAGTATGTGCGGCTCGAGAGCCTCATGCGCGAATTGTAACGCCACCGTAGCGGTAATAGGCCGCGCAGGCGCCTTCCGACGAGACCATCGTGGCCCCAAGCGGATGCTCAGGAGTACACTGGCGTCCAAAGGCCATACAATCCTGGGGCCGCTTGTTTCCCTGCAGCACCTCCCCGGCTACGCACAACGGGGATTCCTGTGCCACAATAGTTCCAACATCGAATCTCCGCTCCGCGTCATATTGGGAAAACTCAGGGCGCAGGCACCAGCCGCTGGCAGGAATGGTCCCAATCCCGCGCCACTTGCGATCGCATTCCTGGAACACTTCGCTGATGATCTTCTGCGCCTCCGGGTTTCCATCGAACGAGACCGCGCGTGCGTAGGCATTCTTGACCTCGATGCGGCCCTCTTCCAGAAGGCGCACTGTTTCCAAGATCCCCCTCACCAGGTCCAGCGGTTCAAATCCCGTAACCACCATCGGAATGCCATATTTCGAAGCCAGCGCAGGATATTCGTGGTATCCCATGACCGTGCAGACATGCCCCGCAAGCAGGAAGCCTTGGACGCGGCAGGAGGGCGTCGCGAGGATGGCCTCCATTGCCGGCGGAACGCGCACATGGGACACCAGCATGCAATAATTGCGGAGGCCGAGGGACCGCGCCTGGAGGGCGCTCATCACGTTGGGAGGCGCTGTCGTTTCAAATCCGATCGCGAAGAACACTACCTGGCGATCCGGATTCTGCCTAGCGAGCTCCACCGCGTCCAGCGGAGAATACACAACTCGCACATCACCACCGGCAGCCTTGACAGAAAACAGATCCCGGCCGGTGCCAGGCACGCGCAGCATATCCCCATAGGAGCAGAAGATCACCCCCGGCCTGGAGGCAATTGCCAGTGCCTTGTCAATGAGCTCCAGTGGAGTGACGCAAACAGGGCAACCTGGGCCGTGCACCAGCTCGATTTGGGGCGGGAGAAGTTGGTCCAGGCCATACCGAATTATGGCGTGCGTTTGACCGCCACAGATTTCCATGATCGTCCATGGCCGCGTGACGGTTCTCCGAATCTCATCCAGCACGCGGCCAACGAGGCCGGCGTGCCGATACTCTGAAACGTATTTCATTGTGTAGTCACCAGGGAGGTCAGAAGCGGGCGCTGCGGACATCTGGGATTGGGCCTCGAAAGATGCCTCAGGTTTCCTGCTCGAATCGGCTGATCTCCTTCAGAAGCGACAGCGTATCCTGGGCCTCTGCCTCACTCAAGAGATTCAATGCGAAGCCCACGTGAACCAGACAATAATCTCCGATCCTGGCTTCAGGAACGTAATCCAGACAGACCTCTCGAATAACCCCCCCGAAATCGACGTTTGCCATTCTAAGGCCGTCACGGTTGATCAGCTCTGTTATTCGTCCCGGAACTCCCAGGCACATTTCCTGCTCTCAATCTTGCGGTGGCGATGGCGGCCTGCCCCAAGGATAGACCGCCGTCATTTGTGGGCACTTCACGATGCAGGTATACCTGAAAATCGTCCTTCTGCAAAAGTGACAAAGTTCGTCGCAATAATGTGATATTCTGCCAGACTCCTCCCGAAAGGACGACGTTGTTCAGGCTGCTGGTGTCCCGCAGTCGGACTGCAGCGGACGCGACCATTCCCGCAACGCCATTGTGGAAGCGGGCGGAGATCCTTGCTGCTGGTGTGCCCCCTTGGACATCCTGAACGAGGGCTGCAAATGCAGCACCAACTTCAACCACATCGCCTGAGATCCTGAACGGATATGCCTCGTTTTCTACCGAATCTGCAATGGCCTCAAACTCAATGGCAGCCTGCGCCTCATAGTTCACGCGCTGCCGAATCCCGGCCAATGAGGATGCAGCATCGAAGAGTCTTCCCATGCTGGATGTCAGGGGTGCGTTCAAAGAACGCTCCAGTTGGATCTGCAGGTTCTCACGTTCAACTGCGGAAAAGTCCTGCACGGCCGCGAGGCCATCGTCCCATTTCACCCCAATGGACCAGAGCAGGGCAAGTGCAGTCCGGGCAGGTCGCTTGATCGCAGAGTCACCCCCGGGCAAGGGAAAGTACTGCAAATGCAGGCTACGCTCAAATCCATCGTAATCCGCAACCAGGAACTCCCCTCCCCAGATTGCCCCATCGGTGCCAAATCCAGTTCCGTCAAGCGCGATCCCGATGACCTTCGACGCTCCACTCAGTTGGTGCTCCGCCATACAAGATGCCACGTGGGCATGGTGATGCTGGACCGCCAAGGTTTGGATTCCTTCGCGGTCTGCACGCTGATGCGCATAACGGGTCGAAAGATAATCCGGATGCAAGTCGTGTGCGATCAGACGCGGCTGCGCACGAAACAGGGACTCGAAGTGCCTGACTCCTGTCTCGAATGAAACAAGCGTTTTGTAGTTCTCAAGGTCGCCAATATGGTGACTCATGAATCCGAAGTTCCGACTGACCAAACAGAAAGTATTCTTGAGCTCTGCACCAACAGCCAAGACGGGCTCCGAGTGCCATGGCAATCGGATTGGAAATGGAGCGTAGCCCCGGGAGCGGCGCAGCGGGTATGTCGCAGTGGGCTCGATATTCCGACTCTCAGCGCCATTGTTCGGCGGTGCGAGCCTGACGACCGAATCGTCACAGCGAACATGGATGTCGCGGTCATGCATCAAGAATGCATCCGCCAGGTCCGAGAGATGCTCACGGGCTTCGGCGTTATCAAAAGCGATCGGTTCCTCGCTCACGTTTCCGCTTGTCATAACCAATGCCGGTGGCATTCCTGCGGATTGTTCCAGTAACAGGTAGTGGAGGGGCGTGTACGGAAGCATCACACCAATCCACCCCTGGCCCGGAGCAACCTCTTCGACGATCCGGCAATCCGGACCACGCTGAAGCAGCACAATTGGCCTGGCGACTGATTCTAGGAGCTGCCGTTCGGGATGTGAGACAAAGCAGTGGTACTTCGCCTCATCCACATGCGAAACCATGACCGCAAAGGGCTTGTCCACGCGGAGCTTTCGCCGGCGCAACTCACTCACCGCTGCCGAATTTGTGGCGTCGCACGCCAGATGAAAGCCGCCCAAACCCTTGAGCGCGACGATCTTGCCTTCGGAAAGGAGGCTCCGAGCTTTCGATAGCGCTTCTTCTCCCCGGACGTGTGCAGATGCGCCCACGTGCCCATTGACCTCGAGCCAAATCTGCGGCCCGCAGGCGGGGCAGGCAATGGGTTGAGCATGAAATCGGCGGTCGCGTGGATTCCGATATTCCTGTTGACAATCCGGGCACATCGGAAATCCGGCCATCGTGGTCAGCGGCCGATCATAGGGAATATCCTTGATGATGGTGAATCTTGGCCCGCAATTGGTGCAATTGATGAAGGGGTATCGAAAGCGTCGATTCCCAGGTTCGATAAGCTCGCGGAGACAGTCGGGGCAGACAGCGACGTCGGGAGAAATCGCTTGGAAGGCCTCCGGCACGCTCGCCGATTCGCGGATCTCGAAACCGGCAGCGTCTCCTGCCGGCCTAAGCGTGAATTCGACCTGGTCAATTCGGGACAGCGGCGGCGCCTCGACCTCAATTGCCCGGGCAAATGCCTGCAGCACGTCAGTGGCGCCATCCACTTCGATCTCGACACCGGCGGACGTGTTGCGGACCCAGCCGGCCAGCCCAAAGCGATTGGCCAAATTGAATATGAATGGCCGAAATCCAACCCCCTGAACGATGCCGGTCACACGGACGTGCGCACCGCCGCGCATTTCACTCCGCGTCCAGCGCTTCCAGGTAGAACTCCTCGCCTGAGAGTATTCGGGCACCGCTGCTGCCGCAACTCGGGCAGAGCACCTCACCATCATCCGGGCGGTATTTTGTGAAGCAAGCCATGCACTGCATCTCCGCCCTGACGTGCCTGAAGTGCAGTCTGGCACCTTCGGCGATCGTGCCCCTGCTTATCTCATCCCAATAGAACTGGACGGAATCTTCGGCGTAGCTCGAGATCTGCCCCACCACGAGATGAAGGTCGGTTATTCGGGGAGCCTTTTCTGCAGCAGCTTGCTGCAGCGCCCTTTCCAGGATCGCTTGAGTCGCATAGAGTTCATGCATTATGTGTCATGGCCTCGAAGGTCGTCCGAAGGGCTCCTGGCTTGCACTGCGCATGCTTTAGCGCGGCATATCATCCCCTCCAGGCCTTCGGACTTCTCGCCAAATCAGCGCTCGACCGTGATGCCTCAGGTCGATCTATAAGCCGCATTTTGTCCGGCGGGGCACACAGGTTTACACCACGGGGGCTTCGTCCCTGCAGTCACGCGTCGGCGATCATCTCTCTAGGCAGTCTACCCGAGACTCAAAAGGAGTGGGCCACTCCATCGTCTCTGTTTGACCTTGCTCCCGACGGGGGTTGCCTGGCCGCCTGCATTGCTACAGACGCCGGTGGTCTCTTGCACCACCTTTTCACCATCACCGGGTTCAGGCCCGAGGCCTTCGCCCGGCTGTCCTTTTCTGTGGCCCGTTCCGACAGATCGCTCCGTCCCGGGATTTCCCCGGCGTCGTGCCCTATGGAGTACGGACTTTCCTCGACCTTCCGCAAGGGAAAATCGCGATCGCCTGATCGGCCTGAGGCCATTGCATGATACACGCGAGCCCTTTGGCCGTCAACTATGGCACCGTCTCGATGTGCAACCGGGGCGTTGCGCCCATGGCGGCGACTCTAGTGCGGAGCAGGCCGAACATGTGCCGGCCCGCTTCGCCCACGTGAGCGTTGCATGGGCTTTTTACTGTAAAATAGGTTGAATACTACGCGCGAGTGGGGTCCACCTTGGCGGAGATGCAGGGAAGATTCATCATAGGTCTCACCGGCAACATTGCCACCGGAAAGACAGTCGTTCGCCGTATGCTGGAGCACCTTGGAGCATACACGATCGACGCAGATTCACTTTCCCATCGGGCGATGGCCAGGGGGGCGCCGGGCCACGATCCAGTGGTCGCCACCTTCGGCAATTGGATCCTCGACCCCCAGGGTGAAATCGACCGCCAGAAGTTGGGCAATCTTGTTTTTCGCGACCCAGAGGCACTCTCCAGACTGGAGAGCATTATCCATCCGCTGGTGCGGGAGGCCGTTGACCTGCTCATCCGTAGGGCCAAGCAGCCGGTGGTCGTGGTAGAAGCCATCAAGCTTCTCGAGGGTGAGCTACGCAAGCGCTGCGACAGCATATGGGTTACATATGCCCCGCCCCAGAGTCAAGTCGATCGGCTCGTGGCGCAACGCAATATGAGGCGGGAGGAGGCCCAGCAGCGGGTCTCTGCGCAGGGTCCACAGACAGACAAGATTGCCGCAGCGGATGTAGTGATAAGGAACACGGGTACCTACGACGACGTGTGGCGGCAGGTGGAAGAGGCTTGGAGGCAGAATGTACCCGCCGGCGCTCCACCCGATATCAGCCCGAAGACTCAGAGCCGTGACGGCACAATGGGGATCAAGCGCGGCCGACCCCTGGACGCGGCGGCGATTGCCGCATTCCTCAATCGGTTAGGCAAGCATGCCGCTGGTCTGACCGCAGAAGACGTGATGGCACAGTTCGGAGAGAAAGCCTATATGCTGCTGCAGCTCAACAAGCAGCTCGTCGGCATCGCGGGATGGCAGGTGGAGAATCTGGTTGTCCGGGTCACCGATCTCTACCTGGAGCCGGGCATCGACCGAGAGAAGGCGCTGGGCATTCTCATCCGTGAGATCGAGAACGTCTCCGAGGATCTGCAATGTGAGGCAGCGCTTATTTTCCCGCCCAGTGACCTGGTGACGGATCCAAGTCTCTGGCAGAGGCTCGGCTACGCTTCACGCTCGGCTGAAGAGCTTGAAGTACAGGCCTGGACAGATGCGGCACTTGATTCGATGCCTTCCGACACCCTCCTGCTCTTCAAGCAGCTCAGGAAAGAGCGAATCCTTCGCCCCATCTAGATCGAAGCGAAGCCGCGCGACATTGAGAGGGCCACAGCTTCAGACCACGCAATTTGCGCCAAGCGCCGGACCTGGTTGGGGACGCGATGCCGCCTGTAGCGAGCGCTAATGGCAATCTAAGACACATGAGGCATACTTCAGGTCGTGCCCCGCGAGGTCGACGAGGCAGAAATGGCGGGCGGGACTGGTGACTGAATTCCTAAATAACGTCCTCTTCATCTTCGAGCGATTTAGCGCGCAAAGCGCGGTCGACATCCTGCTGGTGACGGCGATCTTCTTCGGCCTGATGTACTGGCTGCGCGACACCCAGGCGATGGCCCTGTTGCGCGGCGTAATATTGATCGTAGTGGCACTTGTGTTGCTTACCAGTCTTGCCGACCTGCCGGCATTCTCATGGCTCGTGCGGAACTCCATCCCTGCCATGCTCCTGGCGATCCCGGTCATCTTCGCCCCGGAGATCCGTCGAGCTCTGGAGCGAATCGGACGGGCAGGCGCCATATTTACCAGGGCGAGTAAGACGTCCGAGGCTGAGATCGAGGAGATGCTGCACGCCGTCGTCGCTGCATCCACACGCCTTTCAGCCCGGCAGCACGGCGCGCTGATAGTGCTTCAGAGACTGGATAATCTGGACGATCACATTCAGAGCGGCGTTCGCATGAACGCCAGAGTCACAGCTGAGATCTTGCTTCAGATCTTCTATCCCAACACGCCATTGCACGACGGAGCCGTGGTCATTACCGGCAATCAGGTGGCGGCGGCAGCGTGCGTGCTGCCGCTCTCTTCCAGTGGCATCCTGAACAAGCTACCGGATCGCCAGATGGGGCTCCGCCACCGCGCGGCCCTCGGCATATCTGAGGCCAGCGACGCCATAGCCGTTGTAGTATCGGAAGAGACAGGGGGCATCTCCGTTGCGCACGGTGGCCGCATGATTCGGAGAATTGATTCAGACCGCTTGGAGAATATCCTGATGGCTTTTTTCAAACCCTCGGCCATGGAACCCGGAAGCCAATGGCTATCGCGTATCCTGGCAGGGTTAACGCGCGCTCGAGGGCAGCGAAGTGCTAAGTGATCTTGGAAGGAATCTGAGGAGCCTGCTCTGGGCTCTGCTGCTGGGAGTCTCTGTATGGGTGGCTGCGGTCACTGCTGCTGATCCCGATGAAGTCCGGACCCTTGCGACTCCGGTGCGCCTGGAAGTTGTGGGGCAGGATCCCAGCCTGGTCATCACGGGCGAGCTACCTGAATCCGTACGCCTGACGATTCGTGCACCACAATCGGTCTGGAATCAATTGTCTGCGAGCCCCGACAGTATCCGCGCGATCTTGGATCTATCAGGGGTCACGGCTGGCCAGCACCGGGTAACGCCCCAGATCCAAATAGACGCGCGCCCTGCCCGTGCTGTTACCGTGGATCCATCGTCGATCGTCCTGACCTTGGAGCCCCTCGTGAGTCGCGGGCTGTCGCTGCAAACAAGCCTGTCTGGTCAACCCGCGGTCGGCTATCAGGCTGGGGATCTGAAGCTCGAGCCCCAGGAAGTGCAGATTTCCGGACCAGAGACCCTTGTGTCCACAGTCACGCGTGCCCGCGTGGTCATCGATATCAGCGGGATACGGGAGGGTGTAGATCAGGACTTCCAGGTCGAGGTGCTCGATCAGAACAACGCCTCGGTTAATGGGGTAAGCGTTAGTCCAGCAACTGTTCACGTTTCAGTGCCGGTCGTACGCCTTGGAGGTTTTCGTGATATGGCCGTGAAGGTCGTGGTACGCGGCCAGGTTGCGCGCGGATACCGGCTCGACAGCATCTCCGTGTTTCCTCCGGTGGTTACTGTCTATTCCTCCGACGCAGACCTGGTGAGTCGCCTGCCCGGCGTAGTGGAAACCCAAGCCCTGGAGCTGGGAGCTGCCAGCAGCAATATCAATCTGCGCGTTTCGCTGGTCCTCCCCACGGGCGTATCTGTTGTTGGTGAGCAGACCGTGCTGATTCAAGCCGGCATCTCACCGGTGCAGAGTAGTTTCACGCTGACGGGTCAGGTCGTGGAAATCAAGGGCCTGGCGGAGGCGCTTGTTGCCCACATTTCGCCGGCGACTGTGGACGTCATACTCTCGGGACCAATTCCCGTGCTCGACACCCTGAGACCACAAGACATCCAGGTTACGGTAGATGTCTCTAATCTCGGGCCGGGCTCCTACCAACTTGTCCCGACTGTCCAAATCCTGGCCGCCAATGTGGACGTCGAATCCGTCAACCCGGGTGCTGTTGAAGTTGTACTTACGTCAAAAGCGAGCGCCACGCCCAGGCCATGAGCACTCACGCTTGGGCAGAAATGATCCGCCTGCGCAGGCAAGCGCGCAAGCGGCTGTGGCGGCTCGTGCCTAGCCGGACCAGAGAATCACTGAGTAGATCATCATGGCCAAACCCCTCGTAGCCCTCGTCGGCCGCCCGAACGTCGGCAAGAGCACGCTATTCAACCGTTTGGTTGGTCAGCGACTCGCGATCGTCGATGATGTCCCCGGAACGACGCGCGACCGCATCTATGCCGAATGCACCTGGGCCGGAAGGGCATTCGGTGTAGTGGATACAGGCGGCATTGACCCGGCGCATGGGGGTAAGGCCATACTCTCGATAGGATCAGCTGATTTCATCGAAGATATCAAAGCTCAGGCGGCGGCAGCAATTGAGGAGGCCGACGTCGTTCTGTTCATTGTGGATGGCGAGAGCGGGGTAACGCCCCCTGACCGCGAACTGGCCGGGACGCTTCGACGGTCACAGACCCGCGGGGATGACGGGACGCTGAAGCCTCCGGTCCTCTTGGTAGTCAACAAATGCGAAAATGCCGAACGGCGTGCTGCCGCAGTCGAATTCTACGAATTGGGGCTGGGGGAACCCAATGCGGTTTCGGCCGTGCATGGCACCGACGTCGGTGACCTGCTGGATCGATTGGTGGAGCATTTCCCTGATGCTGATACCGAGGAAGACGATTCCATCAAAATCGCCATCGTCGGCAAGCCCAACTCCGGAAAGTCGAGCCTGCTCAACCGCCTGGTGGGCAAAGAAAGGTCGATCGTGAGCCCTCTGGCGGGTACCACCCGCGATGCGGTCGATACCTCCTTGCAGGTCGGCGACCTCGCCGTGACGCTGATCGACACAGCGGGTATCCGCCGCCGCGGGAAGATCGAGCGCGGGGTGGAACAATTCAGCGTCTTGCGGTCATTCAAGGCAATTGAGCGTGCCGACGTGGTATTGCTGCTTGTCGACGCCGTCGAGGGTATCAGTGCTCAGGATGCGCACATCGCCGGCTTCATACTTGAAGCGGCGAAGTCTTGTGTGATCCTGGTGAACAAGTGGGATCTAATCGACGAAACGAACGTCTCTCAAGAAGCGTATACCCGACGCATCCGGGAGGAACTCAAATTCATCGAGTACGCCCCATTGCTATACATCTCGGCAAAGACAGGAGCTGGTGTGGACGAGGTCCTTCCCCTCGCGCTCAGAGTCCAGGAAGAGCGGCTCGTGCGCCTCAGCACCTCGAAGATAAATCGTGTTCTGGTTGAAGCCCATGACCGGCAGGCTCCGCCGTCTCGCGCCGGGCGTCAGCTCAAAATCCTGTATGGGACCCAGGTCAGGGCAGATCCGCCGACCTTCATGATCTACGTTAACGACCCGACGCTCATGCACTTCAGCTACCGCAGGTTCCTGGAAAACAGACTGCGAGACGAGTACGGTTTCCTGGGCACGCCGATCCGAATCGTGGTGAAGGGCCGACACGACAAGTGAGTCTGATTCGCCAAGTACAATGAAAATCGGTGCGGACGGGCGTCCGCACCGATTTGTTTCCTGGTCGCTGCCAGAGGGGCCGAGAGCCCTACTCGCTCACGAAACTTGACAGGATCGTGGAAAAGACCGCGATCTCTGCTGACTTGTCAAACTGAGGCGGAGGTGTGGGGAAATTATCAGCATTTACCGAATGCAGCACAAAAGTCAGGCTGATGCAGTCGGTTCCCTTCTGCGTAGAGTAACCGATCCAGTCGTAGTAGTTGCCTGTGGCTCCCTCCGCGCCCGTCTCTTTCAGGAAGGGGATGCCATTGATCGTCACGTTCTCCGCGGTGGCCATCTGGGTCGTCGCAGGACTCTTGCACTGGGTCGCGTCCTCCACGACATTCACATCCACGTACTTCTGCACTAGATTGGTCGCTGGCGCAAAGGGTAGGTAGACGCGGCCCGCATTGTCTGTCTGGCTGGCAATGGAAGAACCAGGCGGGTACTGGAATGAGAAAGCGAATTTGGCGTTCTCATACGAGCTCCATCCGCTGGTGGACGAGCTGGTACTCGTCACTGTGGCCGTGGGAGTCGCACTCGGAGCGGCCGTGGTGCTGACGGCACTCACGGCCCCCGCAGTGGAATTGTAGATCACAGGTGCGACCCACATGGCGCGGTCGCCGGTTGGTGAGCCAACCGCTAGCACGTGCAATATGAACTTGACGTCCTGGCCGACGAATGGACTCAGGTCGAGATCGGCCTGATAGTACATGCCTTCGTATTTCTCGATAAAGGCCCAATAGGTCGTGATCGGCCCGTTGCCAGTTTGATAATCGAGGCGGAAAACCACATAGCACGACGTCGACCCATAGGCGCAATTCACGATCGATCGGAAGCGATCGCCGGACTTGACGCGATATGGCGGATAGATTCCCAGGATGTAGCCGTTATAGGTATTCTGCGGAAAGGTCACCAGTGCAGCCCGCGGGTCAACGACGCCATTCTCCAACGGAGGGCTCGACAACTTCAATACGAAGCCGCGCCAATCCCCGTCCGAACCCGGACACGGCAACTGGCCGGCGTTCGATGACCAAACGGCCTGGCAGGCGTTGGCCGCGAAGTCGTAGTTGATACCAGCCACGGGTGTAGGCGATGGGCTGGGTGTACCGGGTGTGGGTGTTGGACCGGCCACCTTGATCTCCACCCACCAGGATTTCGTACCGTCGGAGCCGATGCCAAAGCGTACGCCATTGGCATTGGCGAACTTCCAGTAGCCCCTGTATGTCCCGGCGGCGCTGGGGGCCGTAAGGTTGATGCTCACATCGACGGTCTGACCGGGCGCGACTGACTTGGAAAGATTCACACTGTCCGCACCACCCATCTTCTCGCCCGTGTCGAACACCAGGCTGTACGAGGTCGTCCATGTGCACGTGCCTACGTTCTTCAAGCGCCAGGTCTTGCTGAAAGTCGCGCCGGGGGCGAAGGCCGTCCCATCCGGGATAGTCACATCCGCAACGAATTGCGCGCGGTCGCAGGCAGCGGGCGGCGGCGTAGTGCTGGGCGCAACGGTGAGCCCATTGACCACCCAGCTGGGATCTGACCCGCCCGCATCCGAAAACTCCACTTCCAAGTTGCTGTTGCTCACAGTAACGTTGAAAGTGTTGACCGCAAACGCACCCTGTGCGGTGTCCACGTCTGACAGCTTGGTTGTGCCATTGGCTTTGACAACCATGTTGTCATGAGCAAAATCATTGTCTCCCATGGTGACCGTGACCGCGTATGAGCCATTCGCCAAGCCCACCTTGAAGGTCCGCGCGGCCGAAGAATTCGTGACGAAATCGCGCTTCAGATCGTCAGCAGGACCACTGCGGTCTCGGGACTCGAGACCCGTAGTGCTGGTCCAGCCATAGCCTCCCGCAGTGAAGCTAGTGGCCTCGGTAACGCGAGTGTAGCCGGAGGCTAGCGCGGAGGTGCCTGTGCCAAAGTCGAATTTGTTAGTGCTGGGCGGAGGCGGAGGCGTTGAGCCTGCGCGCGCGATCACCGGATTCGACCAGAGCGCCCTATCACCAGCAGCTGATCCAGTGGCGAGCACCGTCAGAATGAACTTGACGTCGTTTCCAGCCAGGGGTGTCAGATCTACACTAGCCGGGTAGTACTGGCCCTCGTACTTTTCGCGGAAACTCCAGTAGTTGAGAACCGGTCCGGTGCCGATCTGATAGTCCAGCCTAAACGTGACATAGCAGCTCGTTGCGCCGAAAGCGCAGTTGACCTTAGTCTGGAATTTGTCACCGGTCTGCACCTTGAAGGCCGGGTATTTGCCGTGAATATCACCGTTGTAGGCGTTCTGTGGATTCGTAACCAGGCCGCTTCCGGTGTCCACGCTGCCCGTCTCAAGCTTGGGCGCGTCGACCTTCAGGACAAAGCCGCGCGAGTCGCCATCGGTTCCCGGGCATGGCAAGGTTCCCGCCACACTGTACCAGGCAGCCGAGCAATAGTTTGCGGCAAAGTCGTATGCAACGCCGGAGGTCCCGCCAGCGGTTACATTGATCTCAACCCACCAGGCTTTGTTGAAGGTTGTTCCAATGCCAAACAAGGCGCCGGAAGCGTTCTTGAACTTCCAGTATCCAATGTAGTGCCCCGCCGTCGCGGGAGCCGTAAGACTGAGGGAAACATCGACAGTCTGGCCCGGCGTGACACTCTTCGGCAGGTTGACGGACGTCGGCCCACCCATCTTGTCCCCCGAGTCAAAAACGAGCGCATAGGACGTCGTCCAGGTGCACGTGCCGATGTTTTTCAGGCGCCACGTCTTGGTGAATGCGACGTTGGGTGCGAAACTAGTCCCATCCGGAACCGTTACATCTGCGACGAACTGCGCCCAATCGCAGGCAGACGCGGCCGAGGCCGGTGCGACATTGGAAGCGGCCGGTGCCAAAGAGAATACCAGCGCAACGACCATGATTGCCCAGCTGAGGCGGAAAGTTGATTTCATGACGATCTCCTCTATAGAATCCCCAAGGTGCGTCAGCACCCCTTCTCAGACGTCCCAGCCCACCGTTTGTTCCCCTGACGCCCGCCGGGACTTGGCGCCCACGGGAGCGTTCGCGCCCTGAGACGCGGCAAGCGAGATTGTCTCCAGCGTTGGATCATGGGGTTGCCGTCGGTTCCGGGGCCACGGATGTGGCACCGGTTCCGTCAGTTGGTGCAGGCGTGTCAGCGAGCACTGGTGCTCCGCTTCCGCCGATGGAAGAGGACCTCACGATACGCGGCGCGACCCACAGGGCCCTATCGCCCACCGCGGATCCGTTCGATAGCACGGTAAGGATGAAACTCACGCCTTGTCCAGCCAGACCACTGAGATCGATGTCGGCTGCATAGTAGAGTCCATCGTAGCGCTCACCAAAGGTGCCAAGAGTCTGGATGGAGCCACCACCGACGCGATAATCAAGGCGATAGATCACGAAGCAATCCGCGGCACCGTACTCGCAGCTGAGGGTGGTCTTGAAGTGATCGCCGCTCTGAACTGTGAAAGCGGGATATGTGCCTTGGAGATAGCCCGTCGATGAGTTTTGGGGGAACATAAGCAGGCCCGGACGGGTATCGGTGACACCATTTTCCAGGCGAGGGCTCGTCACACTGAGGACGAAGCCTCGCGCGTCACCCTCGGTACCTGGGCACGGAAGTGTGCCGGCGCCGCTGGCCCAAGTGGCAGTGCACATGCTGTTCACGAAATCGAACGCGGTTGTCTCTCCTGAACTGGAACCCGACACCACGATATCGACCCAGAATGCCTTGTCATACGTCGATCCAATTCCGAAGACTCCACCCGAAGCATTCTTGAGCTGCCAATATCCTCGATAGGATCCGGCCAGATTCGGAGCGACCAAATTAATGCCGACATCCACGGTCTGTCCAGGAACCACAGTCTGCGGCAGCAAGGTATCAACACCACCCATGCGGTCACCGCTGGCGAACACGACACTGTAGGCTGTGGTCCAAGTGCACGTTCCCACGTTCTTCAGGCGCCAGGTCTTCGAGAAATTCGCGTTGGGCGCAAAGATCGTGCCGTCCGGAACGGTCACATCCGAGACGAATTGTGCACGGTCACAGCTTGCGCCTGCCGTCGGGATACTCGTTGGTGAGGTGGAAGTTGGCGGCAGAGGCGTGGGAGTCGGCGACTGCGAACTGATGTTCCGCACGATACGTGGCGCCACCCACAATGGTTGGTCGGGAGTGGCTTGGCCGGACGCCAGTATGGTTAGGACCAGCCGGATATTCCTCATGTCGGCAAAACGCGTAAGATCCACATCTACCGGGGAAACCAGGCCGTCGTATCGTTCACGGTACTTCCAAATCGTGAAGAACGCGCCGTCCTTCTCGTACTCCAGCATGTACGTCACGTAGCAATTGGTGGCGCCGTACTGGCAGCCGATCAGGGCTTGAAAATGATCACCGCGCAGGATCTCATCCACCGTGAACATGCCCCGAATGAGGCCGTTGTATTTCTGTTGCGGAATTGTTAGAAGCGCAGGCGAACCGGCCGCCTGTCCATTCTCCATCACCGCATTGTTTAGAGTCTCCACATGCCCGAACTGCAGCTTGTTCGTGTTCTTGGGACAAGGGATCGGCCCGCCGTCGTAGATCCACTGCCCTGAGCACATTTCTGCCACGAAATCGTAGGCCACCACTCCCTGCAGCGGCGTCAGCACCCGAATCTCAACCCAGAAAGGGCTTGTAAAGGGATCACCGATGCCGAAAAGCTCGCCGGAAGCGCTTTTCAGCTTCCAGTACCCACGGAAAATGCCGGCGCTGGTGGGCGCTTTCAGACTCACTGAGAGATCCACGCTTTGGCCCGGGGAAACATACTTCGGGAAAAGCACCATGTTGGTGGTTCCCATTTGCTCCCCATGATCAAAAACCAGGGCGTATGAGGTGTTCCATGTGCAGGTGCCAACGTTCTTCAGTCGCCAAGTCTTCACGAACGTGGCGCCAGGATTGATGTACGTCCCGTCAGGTATCGTCACGTCCGCCACGAACTGGGCGGCATTGCAGACACTCGCGGCAAGGGCAGTCTCCACGCTCCCAGGTACCGGAAGCGAAAAGGCAGCCAGGAGTACAATGGCAATAACTGCAGAGAATCTAGACTTCATGACGTCTCCTTCTCGTCCGGGCACATTATATTGACTATGCGCCATGAGTAGTATAGCGATTCCCTGACAGTTTCTCAATACCAAAAATGACCGCTTTTCGGCCTGCCACGGCCTAGGGTAACCATGTCCCAGACCATCCTCCACCTTGACCTGGATGCCTTCTTCTGCTCCGTGGAAGAGCTCCGCCAACCGGAGCTCCGCGGGCAGCCTTTTGCCGTTGGCGGACGACCTGGCGAGCGCGGGGTTGTGGCCTCGTGCTCGTATGCAGCCCGTCAATTCGGGATTCGGTCCGGTATGCCCATGGCGCGGGCCCTGCGCCTTTATCCCAAGCTCCTCATAGTCTCCGGCCGGCATCATATCTATGGAGAAATGTCCGATCGGGTCATGGATCGGCTGCGGGATGTGACCCCAGATTTCGAGCAGATTTCCATTGACGAGGCTTTCCTGAACATCACCGGCTTGCGGGAACCCCCGGAACTCCTGGCGCGGAGGCTGCAGAAGGAGATTCGCGATGACCTGGGATTACCCAGTTCAATCGGCATCGCTGCAATCAAGCTGGTCGCCAAGATCGCGACTGAAGTTGGCAAGAAAGCCGGCAGGGGGGACAGGCCTCCTTTCGGCCTTACGATTGTTCCGGCAGGCGAAGAGCGGGCATTCCTGGCGGCATTGCCCATGGAAATGCTGTGGGGTGTTGGCCCAAAGACGGCTGCCAGGCTCAGCATGCTGGGCATGCGCACAATCGGCGATATCGCAGGTTGGCCCGAGGCCAATCTAGAGGAGGTCTTCGGCGAGTACGGTCGGGAACTTGCACGCAGGGCACGAGGGGAAGACGACCGCATGGTCGTTACTGAGCATGAGGCCAAATCGATGAGCCAGGAGACCACGTTTGCGCGAGATGTGCGCGACGATAGGTTGCTGGAACGCACCTTGCGCCAGCTCGCCACCGAGGTGGCGAGCTACTTGCGTAGGTCAAACATGGCAGGCGCTACCATTCGCTTGAAACTCCGCTGGCCGGACTTCACAACACTGACGCGCCAGACCACACTACATCAGCGAACCGATGATGAGGACGAGATCACCGAAACGGCCCTGGTCCTGCTGCGCTCCGTCCGAAGACCGAGCCAGGCCGTTCGGCTAATCGGCGTTGGCGTGAGCGGTCTGGGCGCACCGATCAGGCAATTGGAGCTTTGGGATACGGGCGGAGAGAAATCGCGGCGCTTGGCCGCCGCCATTGATGGTCTGCGGGAGAAATATGGCGACACCGTCATTCGCCGCGGAGAAGACACTTGATCGGAGCGCCCGCGACAGGACAGCAGGATCACGTTTCCATGGGAGGTCCGCATGAAGAGGCTGGATCTTAAGCAGCAGTATCGGAAGCTATACGTGCCTTCCGCGCGCAAGGTTGAAATCGTGAGGGTGCCCAAACTGCAATTCCTCAACATAGATGGACACATTGAGAAGGGCGAGGAACCCGGCACCTCGCCTGGTTTCCAGGAGTCCATGATGGCCATGTACGGCATGGCATACACGATGAAATTCATGCTCAAGCTCAGAGCCAAGAATCCCATCGACTATCCCGTCATGGCCATCGAAGGACTCTGGTGGGTGAACGACGGTGTCTTTGATATTTCAGTCAAGGACAATTGGCTCTATAGCATGCTGATCCTCACGCCGACTGTCGTCACCAAGAAGACCTTTGAGACGGCCCGGGACGCAGTGAGGCGCAAGCGCGGCGACAGCCCGGCGCTCCAACGGATCGAGCTGGCATATTTCACAGAGGGCCTTTGCATGCAGATCATGCACGTGGGCCCCTACAAGGACGAGCCCGCCACGGTGGACCGAATGCGTGCCTTTGCCGCCAGGGAAGGATATGAAGATCTTGTGGGGCACGGCGGCAAGCATCACGAGATCTACATGGGGGACCCGCGGAAGACTACGCCGGCGCAACTCAAGACCGTTCTGAGACACCCTGTCCGGAGGAAGAAACAATGATTGAGACGCGGACAATTGACTTGAGCACACGCGGGAACGCGGACTGCCATGATGTTACATCACAAGTCAGCAAGATCGTTGCCGATACTGGCCTGCGCTCAGGCATGGTTACGCTCTTTTGTCCATCATCCACGAGCGGAGTAACGACCATCGAGTTCGAAACCGGCGCCGTGAGCGATCTGCAGCGATTATTCGACGAGATCATAGCTCCGGGTCGCGAGTATACCCACAACGCCCGTTGGGGCGATGGAAACGGACACAGTCACGTGCGGGCCGCCCTGCTTGGCCCTTCGCTTACCGTGCCATTTGTCGAGGGGCAGCTCGCGCTGGGCGCCTGGCAGCAGATCGTGCATCTGGATTTCGACGTGCGCCCACGGCAGCGGGAAATCGTTGTCCAGATCATTGGAGAATGAAATGATCTGCTACAACCATCCGGAGCGCGCCGCCATTGGGATGTGCAGACATTGTCAACGCGGCATCTGCATGGAGTGCGCCGCCCTCGTCGATGACGTGCTCGCGTGCCACAGCCGGCACGAGAAGCATGTTGGCGCAGCCAACTTGGCGGCCGCCCACCTCAACCTGCAAGCACAAAGGATCGGCGTCGGGTACGCGCGAAACGGAGTCTTCTACGGCCTCGTCGCCATTGTCTTTGTGGGTCTGGGCGTCTCCCAGATTCGCTTCCTCGGCCCCCAGGCTCTGAGCTTCATCTTGATTGGGATCTTCCTGTCATATGCGTCGATCGCCAATATCTTCGAGGCTCGGAAGTATCGCTGATTCGTGCAACCTCTTGCGGCGCCCTGCGTATGTATGGCTGAATCCCACACAAGGAGCCGCTTCATGAATACGAATGCAAGGCAGCTGCAACGGAGTACGTCCAATCGAATGATCGCTGGCGTGTGCGCCGGTCTGGGCGAGTATGCCAATATGGATCCGACGATTGTCCGGCTGATGGCCGTGGCACTGTTCTTCCTCACCGGGCCGGGCATGATCGTTGCGTACATCATCATGGCGCTGGTAATTCCCGAGGCAGCAAAGGGCCAGCAATAGTGGGCCTGACGACCAGGGCGCCGCGTAGGCGTCCGCCTGTTCATTTTGCCAGAGCCAGGAACACATCCTCGAGCATAGGCTCTCCGGGGCCCAGATCCGAGACCTCCAATCCATGCGTTTGGAGCGCACGCAGGAGATGCTGTCGGCTCGTGCCGGGACGTGTGATGGTCCGGATGTGATCGCCAGCCAGACTCACCCGGATCACTCCATCCAATTTACGCAGGGTCTCAAGGCCGCGTTGTAGCGGCGTCGCGAATACCTCCCAGACATCGCCGGCCACTACCCGTTCCTTTAGCGCCTGTGGGGTGTCCATGGCCAGGAGCCGGCCATCCCGCATTATTCCGACGCGCTCGCAGTATTCTGCCTCATCCATGTAATGGGTTGTGACCAGTACCGTCACACCGCGTCCTGCGAGCGCATAGATCATGTCCCAAAAGGCGCGGCGCGCAGTCGGATCTACCCCACTGGTGGGCTCGTCCAGAAAGAGCAGCTCAGGCCGATGCACCAGGGCGATTCCCAACGCCAGTCGTTGCCTCCAGCCGGCCGAGAGCGACCGAGTGAGCGCACCCTCATGGCCTGCCAGACCCACCTGCGCGATCGTCTCTCGGATTCTGAGTCGGTCACGAATGCCGTAAACGCCGCCATAGAACGTCAGGTTCTCGTCGACGGTAAGATCATCGTATAGCGCGAATTTCTGTGACATGTATCCGGCCCGTGAGCGTACGGCCTCAGATTCCTTGAAGGCGTCGAATCCGAAGACGGTGGCGCGCCCTTCCGTGGGCTGGAGCAGCCCTAGGAGCATACGTATGGTGGTCGTCTTGCCGGATCCGTTTGGTCCAAGGTACCCAACGATCTCCCCTTTGGAGACCTGAAAGCTGACATGATCGACTGCGACAAAATCACCAAAGCGCCTGGTGAGGTCCTGCACTTGGATGACTGGCTCACTCATACGCTTGCTCTGAAAGGTAGATGAACACATCTTCAAGGAGCGGTGCAATGGGGCGCAGTTGCGTCACCTTTCCGCCCGCGTTTTCTATCTTGTTCGTCAACTGCTGTGCTATATCGTCGGATTTCCCCGGGGCCACACGTAGGTGCAACCGGTCCCCGAAGGCGCGCACCGCCTCGACATCATCCTCAGACTGCGCAACATTGCGCAGAATTCTGAGCGGCGATCCACGCAGCTCCAGGATTCGACCAGCTAGCTGAGACTTCAGTTGCGATGGAGTGTCTTCGGCGATAATGCGCCCATGCCGCATGAAGCCGACCCGACTACACCGGGCAGCCTCATCCATGTATGGAGTCGAAATCAGCACGGTCACGCGGTCGCTGTCAGGGGATTCGATAGCGTTGGCCGCTGCCCTGCCACCCGAAACTAGGGCCACTAGTAACTGCCAGAAATCCTGGCGCGTGACGGGATCAACTCCGGTCGTGGGTTCATCCAGCAGCAGGACACGCGGGCGAGCCACGAGCGCGCTGGCCAGACCCAGTTTCTGCTTCATACCTCCGGAGAGCTGACTGGCCCTCCGATCTCGAAAACCTGAAAGGCCCACGAACTCCAATATTTCCATGCTTCGCGGCAGCCATTCATCCGCCCGCATACCTCGTACTTCGGCAAAAAAGCGAATATTCTCCAGCACCGTCAGGTCTTCGTACATTGAGAACCGCTGGGAGAGATATCCCAACTGGGATCTCGCTTCCTCAGACTGGGCCGCCATGTCATATCCGGCTATCGAGCACGCGCCTGAGTCCGCCTTCAGGGCACCCACCAGCATGCGAATCGTCGTCGTTTTGCCAGCGCCATCGGAGCCAACGAGTCCATAGATCTCGCCGGCATCGATCCGCAAGGTTAGGCGGTCGACAGCCTTGTGTGTTCCGAACGTCTTGGTGAGCTCGTCAGCCTCAATCACGACTGGCATGGATCGGTACCCCGGACTATGTTCGGGGACTGTCTAGGCATCTGGGAGCTAGGGGCGACCTCACTTCTCGTTTGTCATCGAAGCCAATGCAATAATCGGACGAGACCAGCACTAATACTGCAGCGGCGGTGATCTCCAGCCCGGAGGCACGAAGTTGCTTCATGTCAGTTCCGGGGCCGCACTAGTCAAGTCGCTTGCGAAAGCGGAGCGCGGCTGCACCCATGATGAAGATGCCAAACAGCACAAGCGCGACAATCTGCCCCTGCAGGGCCTCAGCCCCCACGCCTTTGATTAGGAGCGCGCGGATGATGACAAGGAAATACCTAAGTGGAATGGCATAGGAAATGAGTTGCAGAAACGGCGGCATCGCATCTATTGGAAAGAAGAAGCCTGAGAGAAAGACCTGCGGCAGCAGAGTCAACATTACAGCCAACATGGCCTCCTGCTGTGTATTCGCGACAGTGGAAGCAAACAGCCCAATGCCGAGACCCGAGAAGACGAACAGCCCGGATAGAACGAAGATCAACGCCAGGTCGCCACGGATGGGCACTTTGAACCAGAAATGGCCGATGACCAGGACCTCCACGACATCGATGAATGCGAGGATGACGTAAGGCAGAATCTTGCCGAGCAGCAATTCCCACGAACGGATGGGCGTTACGAGCAATTGCTCAATCGTCCCCCGTTCACGCTCGCGGACGACGGCCGTTGCAGTGAGAAACGAAGTGATGTATGAGAGGATCATCGCAATTACCGCCGGGATATTGAAGTAGGCAGACACCAAGTCCGGGTTGTACCAGACCTGCGTTCGGACCTGCAGCGGCGGTGTAAGCGAAACCCTCTGCCCACTGGCGGCCACCTGTTGACTGAGTACTTTCGTGGCGTAGGCCTGACCGATCAATGTTGCTGCCGAAAGCGCATTGCCGCCCACCGCTGCATCCGAGCCATCCAGAACTAAAGAAACCTGCGCCGAACCCTGCTGCAACCTCCGAGAGTAGTCGGGCGGGATGATTAGTGCGGCCCGAGCGTCCCCCCTCTCGATCAGGGCCCGATACTCCTCCTCCGAGCCCACTGTGTATCTGATTTGAAAGTAGTCGGCGGATCGGAAGGCTTCCAGCAGCTGTCGGGACTGAGGACTTCGATCCTGATCCCACACCGCCAAGGCAATGTTCTTGACGTCAGTCGTCGCTGCATATCCAAGCAGGAAGAGCTGCATGATGGGCATGACGATGATCAGAGCCAGAGTGCGAGGGTCCCGCCGGATCTGGATGAATTCTTTGCGGATGATCGACAGGAGACGCATACTCATTGGCTCTCTTCCTCCAGGATTCCATGAAGGAAAATGTCCACAAAATGCTCGACCGAATTGCGCCGCATGAGTGGCGGCATAACACGACCCAACAGCATTTCGGTAATGTAGAGCGAGAAGAACATGCCTACGAACGCTCTGACAAGCACGAGCGGGGGAATCTTGCGCGTCTGGCGCTGAAAGGGAGCCAGGCGTTTCACCAACGGCGCCACCATCGGCAGGAACTTCCTGAAGAGTGGCGGGATATGGCGCGCCTTGAACTCAACGATCTCAACCAGCATCAAGTTCACAAAATCCGGACGTCGGCCCAGCTCCTGCAGAAGCGTTCGCGCGGCGTTGCGAACGAAATCCTGTGCGGTTTCCCCTCTCATGGTCTGCAAGACCGGCAGCAGTTGGAGGAAGGGGTGGCGCTCCTCGATGATAGCGCGGAAGATCTCCTCTTTGGAGCCGAAGTGGTTGTAGATGCCCCCAAGCGCTACATGGGACTGCCGGGCGATCTCGCGCATGGAAGTCGCAGCGAAGCCCTGACGAATTATGAGACGATAGGATCCGTCCAGGATTGCCCGGCGAGTCTTTTCGCCGCGGGAGCTCGGAATTCGGGTGGGCATCATGAAAGCATATGAACGAACGTTCGTTTTCATTATGCAACCGAAAGCTGCAAAATGTCAAGTGGTAGAATTCGCTGCATGCTCTCCCCCATCGAGGCCGCTGTCCGCAAACATCTGCGGTTCAACTTCATCGTCGGTCTGCTGGACGGCGGAGCGTTCGGTCTGGGTATGGGCTTTGGGTCCTTTGCCGCCATCATCCCCCTCTTTGTTCACCACATGACAGACTCAGCCCTGCTGATCGGACTCGTGCCTGCCATTCATAATATGGGTTGGCAGCTGCCGCAGCTGCTGACCGCGGGTTGGATATCCCGACTTCAACGATACAAGCCCCTTACTCTAGCGATGACGGTTCACGAACGGCTTCCATTCCTTGGGCTTGCTATTATCGCCCTGGCGCTGCCGGGTTCTCCAAAATCAACCATCTTGATGCTCACGTTCCTGATGCTTGTCTGGCAGGGCTTCGGGGCAGGCATGGCGGCCAATCCTTGGACCAATCTGGTCTCCAAGGTTATCCCGCAAGAACTGCACGGCACCTTTTTCGGGGCCCAATCCGCCGCCTTCAACGGGCTGGCAGGCGCGTCGGCCCTGGCAGCCGGCTTGATCTTGAGCCGCGTCGCCTCCCCGCAAAATTTCAGCATCTGCTTTGCCCTGACGTTTGTCTTCATGGCCGTGTCTTTCATGTTCCTGTCCCTCACGCGGGAACCGGACTCTGCGGCCCGCGCGCCCGACCAAGCCCCCCCTCTCATGACGAGGTCATGGCATATCCTGCGCTCCGATGCAAATTTCCGCGCCTTCCTGGGCGTCCGGATACTGAGCCAGTTCGCCGGCATGGGCTTTGCCTTCTACGTCATCTACGCGGTTCGAGAATTCGGAGTGAGCGATGCCGCAGCAGCAGCATTGGTGGCATTCCTCCTGCTCGGTCAGGTCGTTCTGAGCCCAGTCATGGGCCGCATCGGCGACCGTTGGAGCCATCGCGGTATCATGAGCGTGGGAGCGTTGGGGGCCGCGCTCAGCGCGATCCTGGCATGGCGCGCGACGTCCCCGGGCTGGTTCTATGCGATCTTCCTGCTGGAGGCCGTGGCCATCGTCGCCATTTGGACGATTCCGCTAGCCCTTAGCGTCAGTTTCGCCAGGGATCCAGCAGAACGCCCCCTGTACATAGGGCTGGCGAACACCGTGCCTGCTCCCGCTGCAATCCTGGCGCCGGCTGCGGGAGGTTGGCTCGCCGATGCAGCAGGCTTTGACACGATGTTTGCGCTCTCGGCCATCGCCGGCGTGGGCATGGCACTGGCTCTCTGGTTCCTGGTGAAGGACCCCATGACAGAACCATGAGCTTCACTCGCGTCTCCCCGTCCGAATAGCAGCGGATCCACCCGAGCACAGAAAGACGGATGGGTGTCACCCATCCGTCGGTTGAGCTTGCCAGGTGGCAAGGGAAGGATCAGAACGCCGGCTATTCGGCCGTATCGATCCGGTGCGAGCCCACGGGCTCGCCCGGGACTAGGAGTCTCCGATCCCTCCAGCAGCATGCATCTCAGGCGGTGTTTCGATAACGCACCTCCTTTCCCAGTCTATCTTCATGATACATCAATTCCGTGAAAGCTACCTTAAACCTTCGACTAACCAGATCGCTAGCGGCAAGCTATAGCGAGGTTCGTGGCGCCAAAGCATATAGTATTTCCCGCGGCAACGGATAGAGGGGCAGCAGGTCTACGCGATACCGGGGTCCCGCATAGGCCTGCATGAGATTTCGCGCCCGCCCGAGCTCTGTTCGATCCCAGCTCAGCGGCAGCCGCAAGAGTTGATCAATTAGGTCGGGCCGCGGCGCCGCGGCCCGGTCATCCTCAGTCATCCGACCCAGGAAGCGGAATTGCGACTGCCAGGCCTCCAATTCCCCATACACCGAGAGTGCGATGAAGATCCCTTGCCTGAGGTGCTGCGCCTCGTGTATCAGCAGGCTCAATGCATATGCACTCTGGGCAGTGCCTTGCGCATATCGGGGATGGAGATCGATCCCCCGCCCCAGTGTCCATCGTGCCGCCGTAGGTTGCTGACGAAATCCAAGGCGAACGTGATGTTCGCGCAAGTACCTCGCGGTATCTGCCCCTTCTGGGCCGCTGGCTTGAAGCTGCTCAAGGAGTCCGTCGATCCAGTAAGCACTAGCCGGCACGGCTGCCCTAAATTGCACTCCGCAGCGCTTGGTCGCGCATCTTACCCAGTAGCTGGATGAGAGCCTGCGCCCCCGAATCGCCGACGGTGGTGTCATCTGCCCGAACCCGAGTGGTGCCGTTTGGGGTCACGAGTTCGAGGTCATAGATGAAACAGTCGGCGCACGCTGACGGAAGCCGCTCCTTCTGCGATAGCTCAGTCCCTGCGACCAGACCATTCAAGGCGCTCATTGTGTCCGCAGGGACAGCTTGCGTAACGGTCCGCGCGGACCGCTCATCTTGGGCGGTCATTAGGCCGTAGCTGTTCACTTGGATGCGGAGACTAACGCCTGCAAATCCGCCGGTCTGCGTGAGGGTGATGGTCCACGGCGCCATGGGGCTCGGCATTGGTCCAGGGAAAGCCCGAAAGGGGCCACAGGCGCTGAGAATGAGCACCCCCGTAACGATCAATTGTCGCAAGCTGTGGGCGCGCATAACTCCTCCGGTTCGGTCAGTATACACGCAGAGTGACGCCGCTGGCCGGCTTTCTGTTCCGGCCCCGCAATCAGTGGCTCTTAACTGGGCCTTCCTGCCCTGCCTG
>DATDCZ010000169.1:0-11781 GCA_036524055.1 Anaerolineales bacterium
GCACCCACGATCTGGGCCGCCGCGACAATGGGATCATTGGTGAGATGCGGCGCGGCGCCGTGCCCGCCACGACCAGTGATCTTCATGGTGAAGAGCTCAGCGCCTGCCATCACTGGCCCGGCGCCGATTCCAAGCCATCCCAGCGGTCTCTCGTTCCAAAGATGAAGTGCGAGCGTGCGCTCGACGCGTGGGCTCTCAAGTACTCCATCGCGAATCATGGCTTCATTGCCGCCAGTGCCTTCATCGCCGAGGCCCTCCTCGCAGGGCTGGAAGCACAACTTCAGCGTGCCGGCAAGGTCTTCCCTGTGGGCATGCAGCACCCTCGCCACCGTTAGGCCGATGGCCGTATGGCCATCATGGCCACAGGCATGCATCACGCCGGGTGACTTCGATGAATATTCCGCCCCGGTCTCCTCTTGGATCGGCAAGGCATCCATGTCAAAACGCAGGAGCACGGTCGGGCCGGGCCTCGCACCTTCGAGCAAGCCGACGACACCAGTCTTGCCCACACCCTTCCTGACCTCGATGCCGAGCGCATCCAGTTCTTTCGCAACGATGCCGGCAGTGCGGATCTCGTGGAAGCCAAGCTCAGGATGCATGTGGAGGTTCCGTCGGAGCGCAACGGTATAGTCGAACAGCGATCGGGCCTCGGATAGAAAATCGATCATCAGGTCGGCCTCATTGAATAGAGTACTGGATAAGTGCTGGCTAGCCTAACCGTATCGAACGACGCGGAATTTCTCCTCGAAGCGGGGATTGTCCTCCGTGCTTCCGTCTGCGCGGCGAGTCAACATGCGCGCTTTGAATTTTTCGATATCGCCGATTTGAGTTCGGTGGCATAGGAGGGCATCAAGCTTGATCGGCCAGGTAGAAGTCACGTCCAAAACGACGGTGGGTTGATTGGTCAGGGCGCACCAGACCTCCTGCGGCATGTGTGGGCCGTAACCCTCCGCTTGCAGCTCAGGGAAGTAGGCCGCGTTGCCGGCTGCAGGAAAGACCGCATCGAGCACCGCCTGGCCTGCGGCACGGTGATCGGGATGATTGATGCCAACGGTGGTGAAAAGCGCCTGAGGATCGCACGTCACGAGCACGTCGGGCTTCATTTTACGAATGAGGCGCACGATGTCGCGACGCAGGTCGAGGTCGGCCACAAGGTACCCATCCGGCCGATCGAGGAAATGGATCGCCTTGGCGCCAATGACTGCTGCCGCTGCATGCTGTTCCCGATGCCTCTCGGCGCAGAGAGCATCGGCGGATATCAATTCGGGCGTCGTAGTATCGTTGTAACCCTTGTCCCCGCACGTGAGCAGGCAATACTCGACATGATGTCCCGCCCGGGACCAACGCGCCAAGGTGGCCCCGCAAAAGAATTCCGGGTCATCCGGGTGCGCGAGTGTAACCAGGATCCTCTTCGGGATCGACCAACTGCCTGCCTCGGCCACCCCTGCTTGGGCGCTCTCTGCCATCGCGGTGCCCTTCCCTCAAGGATTGACGTGCAAATGACCGGAAATCAGGATCAGTTCTTTCGTCCCTTGCCGCAGGTGCAACCCCCACCTTCATGGCGATCACATGGGGCTTCTGACTTGCGTTTTAGCGCATCGAGCTCATCCCAGGGCTGAAGCTCATCGCGGTCGAATGTCATGACGATGTGCTTATCTTCTTCGCTGTCCATGAGGACCATGATTCGGCCAGAGAGCGGTTGGACATCAACGACCTTGCCCTCGCCACGTGGAGTGACTACGCGTTTATTGCGTTTTGGCAGCTGCTTGCGCGCCTCTACGTACTGCTCGTACTCGTAGATGAGGCAGCAGCGGAGGCGTCCGCACATGCCGGTGATCTCGGTCGGCGTTAGCGAAATGCCCTGTTCCTTAGCCATCTTGATCGATATCGGACTGAAATCCGTAAGGAACTTGGAACAGCAGCGCGTTTCGAGACCGCATGCGCCCATGCCGCCGAGGATCTTGGCGACGTCACGCGGTCCGATCTGCCGTAATTCGACCTGACTGGCAGGATAGAGGGCCTGCATATCCTTTCGCAGCGATTTCAGATCGGGCTTCTCATCGCTATCACTGCTGAACATGAGCACGAGCCGCGACCCGTCATAGTTGTACTCGGCCGCGACGATCTTGACACCGGACAAATGAAGTTCCGCCGCCCGGGCGCGGCAATTGATCATCGCCTCGGTCTGACGGGAACGCCACGACTGCTGCAACAGCAGGTCCCGAGGCGTTGCGCGTCGATCTACGTGCTTCCAGCCCCCGTCGGGGCGGGCCGGGGGTTCCGGAAGAACCTGGACCACCTCACCAAGGTGCCGGCCCCTTGCAGTATCGACGACGACATGCTCGCCCGGTTGAACTTCCCCCAGGTTCCCGGCGTCGAAATGGTAGATCTTACCGATCTTGTTGAAACGGACACCAATAATGCTTGGTTGCATGGGCTAATTATACTTTACGGGTCTGAGGCGACCGTGTTGTCGCCAACTGCCGCTGAGCTGGAGGAGCGATTTGGCGCCCTGAGATCAATCAACGATGTTGATCGGGAGCTCGTTCTTGCCGCTTAGCGCAGCCACGCTGATCCGTGCCGCGAGGCCCTCGGCGATCTGGCGCAGGGCAATTGCCGCGGGAGAGTCGGGCTGCGTGATCACAATGGGCGTGCCGCGGTCGCCGCCCTCGCGGACGGCAGGGGCAATGGGAATCTTCCCGAGGAAGGGCGTGTTCGTCGATTGAGCGAGCTGCTCGCCACCGCCGGATCCGAATATATCCATCCGCGTCCCATCCGGCAGGTCAAGGAACGACATGTTTTCGATCACTCCGAGGATGGGCACCTCGAGTGTGCGGAACATCTGAAGGCCACGGCTCGCATCCTCAATTGACACGAGCTGCGGCAGGGTCACGATGATTGCGCCACTCAATGGAAGGGCTTGAGCAAGCGACAGGGCTGCGTCTCCTGTGCCCGGAGGCAGGTCCACGATCAGGTAGTCCAATTCGCCCCATTCCACCTCGCCCAGGAATTGGCGAATGGCGGAGTTCAGCATGGGGCCGCGCCATATGAGGGGTTGACCGGGTTTCACCAGCAACCCCATGGAAATCATTTTCAGACCGTAGGCCTGGGCCGGAACAAGCTTGGTCCCGTTCGGTGGGGGCAGGGTGGCCACACCCAGCATCGTGGGGATATTGGGTCCGTAAATATCCGCATCCAGGAGGCCAACGCGTGCGCCAGTCTGTGCCAGGGCCACTGCAACATTTACTGCGACGGTGGACTTGCCGACCCCACCTTTGCCGGAGCCGACGGCCACCGCATTGCGAATGGGCATATTGACCAGCCCCCGCATCCGGCCATCGTTGGGAACGTTCGAATCCCACTTGATCGAGACCTCGTCGACGCCGGGCAGCGCGGCGACGGCCTGCCGCGCCTCCTTTTCGATCTGTCCGCGAAGAGGACATGCGGGCGTCGTCAACACAATGGTAAAGGAGATGCTTCTTCCCTTCACCTCGAGGTCCCGGATCATGTTGAGTGTCACAAGATCCCGGTGCAGTTCCGGTTCCTGAACGCGGCCCAGGGCCGCGAGTATTTCTTCCTTATTGGGCATCAAGATCACAAATTCCTGTGTTGGCCGCGGCTGCGGCGAAGCGTTCCTACGAGGCGGCCTCGGCCTTGGCTGCCTTGGCAGCCAGCTTGGCCTGACGCTCATTCTCGTTACGTTGATAGTTAAGCGGCCGAATGCCCTTATAGTACTCGGCGGGCCTCAGAAGCTGCTCGAGGTTGAACACGTTCCTCTGATACGACGCAATCTCGTAATCGTGGTCCATGATGATCGCGTCGAACGGGCAGTACTCCGCGCAGAATCCGCAATTCATACAGATGTCGGCGTCGATGAAGAACTCGGCTGGCTCGGGCACCGGTCGTCCCGTCTGCGGATCGTTCGTGCGGACAATCCAGATGCACTGAGGCGGGCACACCTTCGCACAGATACCGCAGGACGTACAGCGAATTTCCTTCTTGCCATCCGCCTGCTGATCATAGACAAGGAATGGCACATAGCGAAACTCTTCGGGGACCGGCAACTTCTCCTCAGGGTATTGAACCGTGAAGATGCCCCGGGCATCCTTGCTGGAGCGGTGGGCAATTCCTTCAGCCTTGAGGTAGCGCCGACCCCACCAGATCAGGTCATCCCAATATGTGAGTATGAAGCGCTTCAGGGTGACGCTGAGACCCTTGATTATGCCTTTTCCATACATGGGTAGCTCTCCGCCTATCGGTCCAGCTCACCGAGCACGATGTCGATCACGCCCAAGATCACGACGAAATCGGCGATCTTCTTGCCGACACACATCTTCTCCAGCGCGGTGATGTTGATGAAGGAAGGGGCACGCACATGATAGCGCCAGGGATTTGGTTTGCCGGTTGAAACCACATAGTAGCCCAGCTCACCTTTGGGGGCTTCAATGCGACCGTAGGCCTCGCCAGCTGGAACGCGAACCTGATATTGCGGCTTGCCCGAAATGATGGGGCCTTCCGGCATCTGCTGAATGGCCTGCTGGAGGATCCGCAAGGATTGACGAATCTCGTCCACGCGGATGAGGTAGTTATCGTACAGGTCCCCATGCTCACGACGCGCCACGTCGAATTCGAAGCGCTCGTAGATGCCGTATGGCTGGGCGCGGCGGACATCATACGGCACGCCGGCGGCTCTCAGGACGGGGCCGGTGATGGAGTATCGGACGGCGTCGACGCCGTCGATCACCTGGATGCCGCGCATGCGGGATACGAATATCTCATTCTCACTGAGGAGCCGCTCAAATTCATCCACTTTCCTGGGAAGACGTTCGAAGACCAGGCCCCTCATCTTCTCCAGAACGCCCTCTGGAAGATCGCGGGCGACGCCTCCGAAACGATGGTAGTTGCACATCATCCGGGAGCCGGAGGCCGCCTCGAAGATATCCAGGATCAACTCCCGTTCCTCGAATGCGTACAGGGCGGGCGTGAAATAGGCGCCAAGGTCGTTAAGCAGCATGCCGATGAGGATCAAGTGGTTCTGGATACGGCTGAGCTCAGCCATAATAACGCGCAGGTATTCGGCCCTCTCTGGAGGTTGGACGCCCATCAACTTCTCCACCGCCAGAGAATAGCCCCAGTTGTTGCTCATGGAGTTGAAGTAGTCCAGCCGGTCGGTATATGGCATGTTCTGTAGGAAGGTATTCCGCTCACCGATCTTTTCATGATTGCGGTGCAGATAGCCCATGACCGGCTTGAGGCTGAGTATCGTCTCCCCATCAAGGACCACGGCGGCACGGAAGACGCCGTGCGTCGACGGATGCTGGGGGCCGAGATTAAGGACAATGTGATCCGTCTTGATGTCGGCATCGATAGTGGTGTACTTGGCCAGGGCACCATACAGTGACGCCTCGCCGTCGAAAACGGCCTTCTCGGGATCGAAGTTGACGGGAAACTTCAGATTGTCACGGAAGATGTTCTTTTCTTCCGAACTGACGTACTTGCCTTCAGGCCAGCGACTCTTGAGGGGCTTGAAGTCCTCCTCATAGAACGGCTCCCGCCAGTCTTTGCGCATGGGGTGACCATCGAAGCCTTCCCAGGTGAGAATCCTGCGAAGATCAGGGTGGCCGGAAAAGCGTATCCCGTATAGGTCCCAGATCTCCCGTTCCTGGAACTCGGCACCCGGCCAGATCGGCGTCACGGATGGGATCTCAACTGGATCCTGCCGCGGCACCTGGACCTTGAAGATCACACCGGGGCCACCGATGGTGCGGTACGCATGGTATACGACCTCCATCGTGTCGGGGAAGTAGTCGACGCCCGTGACAGATGACAGCAGGTCAAATCCGTGCTGATCCCGCAAAGCGGTGCACAAGTCTATGAGCTTGTCCTTCGCTACAATCCAACCGGCGTAGTTCGGGCGTGAGTCAGCGGTCACCATTCCCGGCAAGACGGTGGAGAGATCAAGTATCTGAGTTCGATCCAAGGTTGCCATGTTTCGCTCCTAGGCTTTGGCGGCGGTTTCTACTGTGCCGCTGGCGTCAGCCGGAGCGCTCTGGGCTGCGAGGCGTTTGATCTCTTCGTAGCGGCGGGGATCCATAAGGTCCGGACCCAGAACTGGCACGGGTATCTCTACGCTATCGGGTCCCTTTGCATACCAGCGAACGTGCTTGATTGACTGCCGATCGATCTTTTCCTGGAGCTTGATCAGCCCGGCAGTAAGGGCCTGAGGAGTGGGGGGGCAGCCTGGAATGTAGACGTCGACGGGAACGAACTTGTCGATACCGGCGACCACGTTGTACCCTTCTTTGAACGGCCCGCCGCCAGATGCACAGGCGCCCATGGCGACGACATACTTGGGTTCTGGCATCTGGTTGTACAACCTGACAATGTTCGGTACCATCTTCTTCGTCACGGTACCTGCCACGATCATCAAATCGCTCTGCCGCGGACTGGGGCGCATGACCTCCATACCGAAGCGAGCCAGGTCGTAGCGGGCGGCCTGCGCGGCGATCATCTCAATGGCGCAACATGCAAGGCCGAACATCATTGGCCAAACAGAGGAGCGGCGGCCCCAGTTGTACAGCCGATCCAGAGTCGTTATGCTCACGGCATGCTGCAGGTCTTCCGGAATTTCGTAACCCGGGATGTTCAGCTTTTCTTCACTCATCGATTGTCACCTCGTACCATTCCTGGTAGATGGATGCAAGAATCTCGTCGTTGCACAAGGCTGCGTCGTCGTGAAACTCGGGCAGGCTCACGCTCCACGCGTAGATCTGTTGCAGTGTGACGCTCTGCAGATCCACGTCAGGATGGAGCCGCCTCAACTCGAGCGCGACCTCGTACACGGAATCCCAATTGAGGCTCATTTCACAAGCAACGAGCCATGAGTATACGTTCTATTGCGCGGGCCGTCAACAGGATTATGTAAATATATATTTACAAAAACACTCGGCTGCAGTAAGATGTTGCCATGCGGCCACGTGTAAGGCAGCGTATCCTGGAGTTCGTGGCTGGACACGGGAATGCATCCACCAGCGCCATTGCGCGCCGATTGGGGATGTCTCCCGCAGCTGTCCGCCACCACCTTCTCATTCTAAGATCCGACGGGCGCCTGGTAGGGGCAGAGGCGGGGCGCCGTGGCAACCGGGGACGGCCTGAGAACGCCTACCGTCTATCTGAGATGATGCTCGGCAACAATCTTGCGATGGTGTGCGACGTTCTGCTCTCCGTTGTTCAGGCGGGGGCGTCCGATCAGACACGCAAGTCCACGATTGAGGGGCCGCTTGCCGATAAACTGCTCGAGTCCATTGGTCAAGCAAGGTCGGGGCTCAGCCCCGCTGGGCGCGTCGCGGTGCTTGTTAGCCGACTGCGGGAGTTGAGCTATGCGGCGAGTTGGGAGGCTGGGGCACAGGGCCCCAGGGTTGTTCTGGGGCATTGTCCTTATGCGGCCGTGATCCGGAAACACCCGCAACTCTGCGAGATGGACAGGCGGGCTATCGCTGCCTGGATGGGTACGACCGCCACCCAAGTCGCCAAGATCAATACTGCAGGCGGCGACGCCTCGCGTTGCGTCTTCAGCCTGAAATAAGGCGGCGGTCACTTGGCCCCCCGCTGGCCAGAGACGGTGCCCGTGGCCGGATTGCCGGGCCCGCGGGGAGGATTAAGCGAACATCCGGCCCGAGCACATCGTACTGGCCGATGGCGTGGAGCCGGATGCAATTACTTTGCGGCGATGTGGGTTTGCGAGGCTACGTACCCATTTCCACAGCAAGAACGTCGTAGTACGTGCCGGCGCCGAATCCGTCGATCAATACGTGGTCACCCGGATGCAGCTTCGGTAGCTGCCGCAGAAAAGCGATCATGTTCGATGCGGCGCTGACGTTGCCGAACTCGCTGAGCAACCAGGGCATCGGAAACTTGATCCCGAGCCCGGCTAACTGTTTCTCTTTCAGTTTGTTGATCTTGTAGTTGGCGTGGTGGACGATGGCCACCGCGATGCGCGGTGTCTGCCCGATCTTCTGCATCAGGTTGAGGTAGGTCTGGTAGACCTCGGAGACCACCTGGACCCCGCTGCGCACAAAGAGCTTGACCATGCCCATCGGTCCCGCCATGGCGATCGACTGCCCGTCCTCAGGCTCGTGCATCAGGCCGGCCACCCGGATCGAGTTGCCTTGTTGCGAAACCTCGACCAGCGATTTCCCCGGTTCCCTGTGCCCGGAGTGGGGGTAGAACATGTGGACCTCGAGCACACCCTCTTCGTCAAAAACCTCATAGGTCTTACCCGTGAGGAACTTCATGGATTGTCCTGGAACTAGACCGATGACACCGGCTCCGTTCCCGAAGAGCTGTAATGCGTGGCGATCATGCGAATGGCGTATGCCGCGCGTGAGTCCCTCGATTCCGCCCAGGAGGACTTTCTTCCCGAGCAGCGTCTCGGCAATATTCAATTGCCCAGGGGCAGCGAGCTCTGGGTTCAGCGCCAGGTGCAGGCTGCCTACCGAGCCATCACACGCCTTGTGCACGCTGACCTTTAGTGCATCCTCGCGGATACCTGCCCTCCTGGCGATCTGCTCAATGTAGTCAGGCACGATCGGAAGGCTCACACCGATAAGTACGGCATCCACCTCCCCGGGTTTCCAGCCATTGGCAGCCGCGGCCCGCCGGAGCAAGCGAGCCCCAACCTCCACCTCAAGCTCCACATCCTGATCGTATGTCAAGCCATCCGGCGTGCGGTGGCGGTTGATGAAACCGAGAGTGTCCAGCTCCATGAGCTCGTTCTCGGGGAGTGCCCGACCCAGCTGCCGTTGTATTAGGGACGGCATGCCCGAGTTATCGTAACTCTCTCCCCAGGTGCCGTAGGCGCCTCCTACTCCAACGCTCGGATTTGCCACAGCCGTAAGTCCGAATGGAACGGCCGTGCTCCCCAGGGGGATCTGCTCGGTCTCAACGCCCTCCTCCGCAAAGAAGGATCCGCTGTTTTTCTGTGTTTCAGTCATGGTTCTTGCCTCTCCTGCTCCCATCTATCACTACAAGTAAACACCGGGCGCCTGCCCTGGTTGCTGGGGATCCCATTTAAACTCGTCGAATTCCTCCAAGTATCATAGCGCGGTATAGGCGCGAAACGCATCCCCCAAGGGAACGACTTTTGCATTGAATCCTACCCTTGGCAAGCTGCTTTGGGCACTCGCTGCCCGCTATCAAGGCCTTTCATGTTGGTCGCCACATGTCGCGGCTTACTCCACCGTAACGCTCTTGGCAAGGTTGCGGGGTTGATCTACGTCAAGGCCTCGAAGCGCAGCAATGTGGTAGGCCAGCAACTGCAAGGGAATGACCGTGACCGCTGGCGAGAGCATCCACGGGGTGGGTGGCACCCACAGGACGTGATCAGCCAGCCCCTCCACAAGTGTGTCCCCATCCGTTGCCACGGCCACGACGGTTCCGCCGCGGGCCTTCGCCTGCTGGATCTGCGAGATCATCTTTTCGTGCCAAGGATCCATGGGTGCAAGGCAAACCACGGGCATATCCTCGTCGATCAGTGCGATGGGCCCGTGCTTCATCTCGCCGGCGGGGTAACCCTCGGCGTGAATGTACGAGATCTCCTTCAGCTTGAGTGCGCCCTCGTAGGCGATGGGCATGTTGATGCCGCGTCCCAGATAGAGACAGTTGCGCATATCGCCCAAACGCACCGCTAGAGCTTCCGCCTCGCTCTCGCGGTCCAGGGCCCGTCCCACGAGATCGGGGATCAGTCTGAGGTCGGCGACGAGCGACCGGCGCGTAGCATCGTCCAGTGTTCCACGCAGATCGGCCAACAGAACTGCCAGCATGTACTGGTCTATAAGTGGCGCCGTGAAGGCTTTTGTGGAAGCCACGCCGATCTCGGGACCCGTCTGCATGGATATGTAGCCGTCGGCCAGCCGCATCGCTTGTGACCCAATGGCATTGACGATGCTCCAGAGGACCACGCCTTTCTTCCTGCCTTCTTCCATCGCTGCAAGGGTGTCGGCGGTCTCCCCGGACTGGCTGATCGCCAGCATCGCTGTGCGATCATTGATGATGGGATCGCTGTATCGGAGCTCGGAAGCGATGACCAGTTCTGTCGGGATCCGGGCGATGTGTTCTATGAGATATTTGCCCACCATGCCCGCATAGGCAGCGGTACCGCAGCCGGTGATGACGATCTTTTCAAGCTTGCGGGCGAGTTCGGGAGTTAAGTTCAAATCGGGCAAACGAATGCGTGCGTTGGTGAAGTCGACCCGGCCCGCAAGGGTATCGGCCAACGCGCGGGCCTGCTCATGGATTTCCTTTTGCATGAAATGCCTGAACTCGCCCTTCTCGGCCGTGATGGGATCCCAGGACACGGTATGAATCTCAGGGATGATCACAGCGCCGTCCAAGCCTTCCACGCGTACTGCATCCTGCGTGATAACCGCCATTTGTCGTGACTCGAGGAAAATCACCTGCCGGGTGTGATCCATGATAGCGGGAGTGTCACTGGCGAGGAAATTCTCCCCTTGGCCCAAACCGATCACAACCCCGCCGGCATTCCCGATGCGCGCGGCGATGATCTTGTCCGGTTCGTCCGCGGACAGCAGGACGACGACATTGGCGCCATCGAGCTGCTGCAGCGTGCGAAGTGCGGCCTGCTCGAAACTTGAGCCAGCCGCCTGATAGTGCTCCACCAAGTGCACGATCGACTCAGTGTCGGTCTCCGAGTGGAATGTGACGCCTTCGGCCGTGAGCTCGTCTTTGATCTCCAGAAAGTTCTCGACGATCCCGTTATGAACTACCACCACGCGCTCGGTCTGCCCGACGTGCGGGTGGGCATTGCGCGCCGAAGGTGCCCCGTGCGTTGCCCAGCGAGTATGCCCTACGCCGGGCGCGCCCCGCAGGGGAGACCGCTGCACGAGATCTACCAGCTGGGAGAGCTTGCCAGCGTCCTTGCGAATTTCGAGCTTTCCATCGGTCACGACCGCCAAACCAGCCGAATCGTAGCCGCGGTACTCGAGCCGTTTCAGCCCATCCAGGATGATAGGGGTCGCATCCCGCGGCCCGATATATCCAACTATTCCACACATGTAGGAACCCTCCAGAGGTCCATGCCACGCGACCGAGCGCCGCGGGCCGAAATTGCGGTCCGTACCCGGATATGGACTCCCGGGTTTCGAACCTTAGATGTGCTCAGCCATCTCGCGCCCTTTTACCTGCGGGGTCGCCTCTGCAGGGTTGTGGGCTCGAAGTCACTTGGAGGGGAAGTTGGACGGGTGATGGCACACCCGGAGGGCATCCGCTGATCGTTCGATTTTCGGGGCACACCGGCCAGTATGCTTGCTTTCCGCCGTGACCCTTAGCTCCGCCTCGCGGTGGAGAACCCTCAACCTCGTCAACTCCAGCCAACCAGCCAGCCAGAGTCCATGCGCTTACTTTCCCAGGAAAGTCTTGGAGGCACCTCCTGTTAGATCAGGTCGAAACTGAATTATACCGCCTTCGAATCGGGCTTATTGCGCCAGCTGCACCTCAGGCATGTACAGGGCATCGTAGTTCTGCTCGTCTACATAGCGGATAATGACATTGCTGTCCCCGTCGGCATTTATCGTGTAGCCGACGATCTGGCTGTGGAAACCGAAACGGTCGTCGCTTCCCTTGATCCGGATCTCCGCACCCGGTGCAAGGATGGTGCCGATGACGATGGATCCAGGACCCGCGTTGAGAGCCATCAGGTGCGGGTTTTCGGGTGGCTGGTAGATGAGCAATCCAGCGAGTTTTCCGGTCTTCGGGGCCTTCAGG
>DATDCZ010000170.1:0-6925 GCA_036524055.1 Anaerolineales bacterium
CGCGCTGGCACTGATTGTGATGCTTGCCTGCAACCTTGCGCCCGCGAGTCCGGCGCTGGACACGGCAGCCACGATGGTGGTCCAGACTCTCTCCGTGCTCCAGACGGCGGCCGCGGCCACGAGCACCGCTGCAGCTGCGGCGCCACCGCCAGCCGACACAGCGGCCCCGCCGCCAAGCCTTGCGCCTCCAGGGCCAACTCCGACCGCTAAGAGCCCAACCGTGAGGGCGCTGGCTCTATGCTGGACCGGACCCGGGGACGCCTACCCGGTGGTGAGTTCCGTCCAGGCCAATACCGAAGTGAAAGTCATGGGCGTCGGCAGCATCGCCGGTTGGCTCGTGATCGAAAACCCCCGCTACCACGATCCGTGCTGGATCCAGGTGGACAACCTTACACTGGATCCCAGTTTCAGCACCGCGGGCCTCAGGGTTTACAATCCGCCGCCCACGCCGGGGCCTACGCCGACCCTGGTGCCTTCACCCACGCCGGTATGAAGCGCCTGATCTCGGCCTTTCTTGCTGCAGGTTTCATCCTGGCTTGCGGCGTGACCACCCAGACACCTCCTCCGCCTGTTGTGGTCGATCTCATGCCGGCCGCGACCGACACGCCTGAACCTACGCTTGCCCCCACGCAGACTTTTGTGCCCACGGCTTCGCCCGCGGCCTTCGTGCCTTTCCATGTGACCACCTGGGCAGATAACGTCGTGCTGCGGACCAATCCTGGATACCTGTTCGATAAGCTCGGCATCCTGAAGAAGTACGCCAGCCTGCTTGTCGTCGGGCGCTCCGAGGGCGCCGAATGGTTATTGGTCCAAACCGAGGATCACCGGTCCGGATGGGTGTTCACGAAGCTGGTCGAGACCATGGGGCGGCCGCTGGGCCCGGTGCCTGTGGTGACGCCGGCCGATGTACTCGTTGTGAAAGGCCGCGTCACCGACGACAGCGGCAAGCTGATCAGCGGCGTGCAGTTCGCCCTTGTGCAGGGGACCGGCGACAACGCGCCGCGCAACGATGCCATGACCGATGAGACGGGAGTCTTCTTCGCCTTCATGCCGCAGCAGAGCAGCGGCACCTGGTGGATGAGCTACGTAGCCATCGCTTGTACCAGCAACATCATGGATGCCAGCTGCAACTTCTCGGGTGAACCGGATCCGAAGGGCGTCAACATCCAGCTGCCGCGGGATGCCGGGCCGATCTGGGAGTTCAAGTGGCGGTATTGATCGGCTAGACCTTAGTCGTCTGTGAGGCCGCGCGAGCGCTTAAGCTCGCTGCGCTTCTTCTTTGACCTCAACCGCCGCTCTTTCGAAGCGGCGGTTGCCTTTGTCGGATGTCTCTCCTTCGGCGCCTGAAGCGACGCTTCCAGCAGCGCACGAAAACGCGCGATCGCATCCTCGCGATTCTGACCCTGGGTGCGGCGGCGGCTGGCCTGTATCACCAGAACGCCCGCGGGGGAGGCTCGTCTGCCGGCCCGCGCCAGCAGGCGCTGCTTGATGTCACTGCTTAGATGGGATGATCTGCCGACGTCGAACCGCAGCTGGACGGTCGTTGAGACTTTGTTGACGTTCTGCCCGCCGGGGCCCGAGGACCGCACAAGGTCGAACGCTGCCTCCCGCAGGCAGGCCCGGATGACTCGCTCTCGAGTTTCCATGCAGGAACTTTCGCGGTGCGCGGTCGGGTGAAAGCTGGAGGCCCGGCCTAGAACATCAAATCATTGACCTTGGCCATCATCTCGCGCGGCGGCCGCAGGTCTGCATCACCAAGGCGGTTGAGCGGCGTATCCACCAGGTTGTGAGTCTCGACCAGGGTTGGCCGCGTGGTATCGACATAGACCAGGCCCGTGATGAGCCAATTGTTGCGATGGGCTTCCTCAAGCACGCGGAACGCCTCGGCGCGCTGCGTCGGGTCATAAGCCTTTTCCAGTTTCTTCAGGACCACGACGGAACCATCGTGCAGCTCGACCTCGCGTATCTCGCCTTCCTTCATTTCGTCTTCGAGCATGATCTCGCTGCGCGGCGCGATATACGTGATTTCGTGGAGCGGCTCCTCGTGATCCTTGCCCCAGGCGTACGAATGGAAAGCATTGCTCTGGTTGTTGAACGTGACGCAAGGGCTGATGATGTCCAGCACTGCGATTCCGCTGTGTGAGAGCGCGGCCTTGAGCAGTTCCTTGACCTGTTTGGGGTCACCCGCGAACGAGCGCGCCACGAACGTGGCGTTGGATGCAAGCGCCTCGAGACAGATGTCCACTGGCATATAGGCGTTGGTGCCCTGGTGCTTGAGGGTCAGCCCGACTTCGGCCGTGGCCGAGAATTGGCCCTTGGTAAGCCCGTATACGCCGTTGTTCTCCACGATGTAGACCATGTTGACATTGCGGCGGATGATGTGCTTGAACTGGCCCATGCCGATGCTGGCCGAGTCGCCATCGCCCGAAAGCCCGATCCCTTTGAGGCTGTGATCGGCAAAGAGGGAGCCGGTGGCAACGGGCGGCATGCGGCCGTGCAGGCCATTAAACCCAAAGGAACGGTTGAGGAAATAGGTCGGCGACTTGCTCGAGCATCCGATCCCGCTGAACTTCACAACGTCTTCGGGCACAATGTTCATCTCGTATAGGGCACTGACGATCTGGTTGGAGATGGAATTGTGGCCGCAGCCCTGGCACAGGGTTGTGGGTGCGCCCCGGTAGTCATTCTTGGCAAGCCCTGCAAGGTTTACTTGAGCAGGTGCGCCGGCCATTGGAAGTGCTTGTGTCATGTCATTGCTCCTTGCGATCCCAGCGGATCAACCTGTTTCAATTCGATTGCCGCATGTGGCGGGCACCGGCTATTTGCGTCTCGTGGACGAACCGGAGCGGCGCCCCGGCTTGGCGGCGGTCTTCTTCCGAACCGCGCTGCGTGCCTTGGATTTCGCCGCAGGTCGCCCGTTGGACTTCGCCGTCTTGACTCGCCCCGGCGCTGTGCTCTTCGCCGCGAGGATGCCATCGCGGATCCAACTGGCGGCGGCCGGCAAACCGTCTTCGTAGGCCACCGAGCGGAACTGCATGGAATGCTGCGGATACTCCAGCGTCAGCAGCTGCGCCATCTGACCGTCGCGGTTCATCTCGACCACGTAGATCGGATCATGGGACTCGACGAATGCCTTGACCTCGTCGGTGAACGGCACCGCTCGCACGCGCATGAAATCCGCCTTCAGGCTGTGCTCTGCGGCCAGCTGGTTTTGAGCCTCCAGCACCGCCGACTCAGTAGAGCCGAATGCGATGATGCCAGCTTCCGCTCCCGGCAGCTTGTGCATCACCGGTGCGGGCACGTACTTCCTCGCCGTCTCGTACTTGGTCTTCAGGCGCTGCGTCATGCGATGCCAGACTTCGGCATCCTCGGTATAGCGCGCGTATTCATCGTGGCCCGTGCCGCGCGTGAAGTAGCCGCTGGCGGGGTGGCGATTGCCGGGCACCGTCCGGTAAGGGACGGCGTCCTTATCCTTATCGAGGTACCTGGCCCAATCGCCTTGGAGCGCCTCGAGGTCCTTTTCCCACAGGATCTTTCCCCGCTTCATCGGCCCATCGGGGTACTGGAAAGGCTTGCTCATCCACTGGTTCATACCCATGTCCAGGTCGCTGAGCACGTACACCGGCCACTGCAGCTGCTCGGCGATATCGAACGCGCGCCACCCGAACTCAAAGCACTCGTCGACGCCGCCTGGCAGCAGGATGACCTGTTGCGTATCGCCGTGGCCGATGAAGTTGACAAAGGTCAGATCGCCCTGCGAGGTCCGCGTGGGCAGGCCGGTCGAAGGACCGATGCGCTGAACATCCCACACCACGATCGGGACCTCGGTGTAGTAGGCCAGGCCTGCAAATTCGGTCATGAGGCTCAGGCCCGGTCCGGAGGTGGAGGTCATGGCTCGCAGGCCGCTCCACCCCGCGCCAATCGCCATACCGATGGCCGCAAGCTCGTCCTCGGCCTGCACCACGGCGTAGGTATGCTTTCCATCTTCGCGCTTGCGAAGCTGCGGCAGGTACTCATTGATGGCCTCGGCCAGAGAGGATGCCGGCGTGATCGGATACCAGGCTGCGAACTGAAGGCCGCCGAAGATCGCCCCGATAGCGGCTGCGGTATTGCCGTCCGCCATGATGAGACCGTCGGTCTTGCTCATGCGTTCCACCCGGAACGGATCGCTCTTCTTGAGGTTGGCTGCGGCCCACTCGGCGCCGGCCTTGACCGTGTTCAGATTCATGTCGATGGGCTTCTGCTTGCCCTTGAAGTGGAACTCGAGCGCCGCCTGGATCATCCCGAGATCGATGCCCAGCATCTGCGCCAGCACGCCCACGTAGACCATGTTGCCGACCAGGTCGCGAAAATCGGTGGGAATGGAGGCATCCTTGCGGACCAGGTCCTTCACCGCCATGGGGTACACGCTGATGTCTTTGCGGGTGACATCCAGCTTGATGTCATCGGAATAGAAGAACGCTCCGCCGGGAGCCACGCCTGCCAGGTCCCGCGCGAACGAGGCCGGATTCATGGCCACAACCACATCGTTCGCGGCGCGCCGGCCAATGTAACCGTCCTTGTTGACCCGGATGGTGTACCACGTGGGCTGCCCCTGGATGTTGGAGGGGAACAGGTTCTTGCCCGAGACCGGTATGCCCATCTTGAAGAGGGCGCGCAAAATGGTGTTGTTGGCGGTCGAGCTGCCTGAGCCGTTCACTGTGCCAACCGTGATGGAAAAATCGTTCACAATCTGAGTCGTCATCGTTCTCCTTCAGTTTTCTGCGTACGCACCGCAGTTTCGGGCGCGCGCTGAGTCAGCAGGTTCATGTGCGCCTCGAGCACCTGCCGTCCGGCGGCGAAGTCCCCGTTGCAGATGCACTCGACCATGCGGCCGTGATAATCCCAGACTTGATTGAGATAGGCGATGTCGCCGGAATACAGGTTCAGGCCCACCGCTTCGTACATGTCCCAATAAGCCTCCAGGATCCCGGTGACAAATGGATTCTCCAGGCGGCGAAAGATCAGCAAATGCAGCGCACGATGCTCTTCGTGTGGAACCTGCACGCTCTCGGGCCGCAGCTTCTCGCGGGCGCGTGCGACGATCTCCTGCAAGGCGACCTTGTCCTCGGAGGTCAGCTTGCGTGCCGCCTCGTCCCAGAATGAGATCTCCAGGTGATTGCGGATATCCGCGAACTGGTTGAAGTGGTTGTCGTTCAGCGCCAGGGCGTATGTAAGGCTCTGGCGTACGGCGGGTGTGAATGAGAAGGGGCGGCGGCGGGTCCCCGTGCGCGGCCGCACATCCACGAGACCCAGAGCTCGCGCAACCTCCAGCTGCTCGCGCAGCGCGGCCAGGCTGATCCCAAGCTCACGGCTCAGGTCAGCAAGCGAAGGGATGCCGCTCTCAGCCTCCGGGTGGGCCGCCAGGTACCGTAAGAACTCAGAAATCTCGGGAGCAACGCGCTCTCTAAGCATATTGATGTGATTAATCCGATTAATCGGAATATACCGCTGAATACGGTCCGAGTCAAGGGGTTTCACGTGATACGTCGCCTGGACACCCTGCCACGCCTCGGCATCCTCAATTGCCCGGGTCATGCTCTGGCTCAGAGAGCGCGTGTCCGGTTGATGTTTGATCTTTGATATTTGATCTTTGAATTGGATGTAGGGGTTACATGTTTTCTGCTACTCTGGATGTAACTCTGGATGTAACTCTGGATGTAACTCTGGATGTAACTCTGGATGTGACTCTGGATGTAACCCTGGATGTAACTCTGGATGTAACTCTGGATGTAACTCTGGATGTAACCCTGCGTGTCGCTCTGGCTGCCACCCTGGCGGTCGCAGGCCCTGGCGCCGTACTCCCTTTCGTTGACCCAATTGCGGATGACCACATTCTGCGAGTACTGGGGCGTGGGGGTCCTGTGGCAGACATCGGAAATAGCTGTGCGCTCTGCAAAGCTTGACGAGTAGAACATATGTGCTATTATACACCAAATGCCGCGCCGCAGACGCATCAAACCCGGAGACGAGGTCACGATCATCCGGTTGACCAAGGTCGGGAACTTCCTGGTGGTGACCAACGCAATCTTCGAGGACGAAAACTTGTCCTGGGAGGCGCGCGGGCTGCTGGGCTATCTGCTTTCGAAGCCCGATAACTGGCAGGTGCGGTATTTCGACCTTCTGCGCCGCGGCCCTGCCGGCCAGCATAAGATCCGCCGCATGCTGCGTGAACTGGAGGCCGCCGGCCATCTCCGCCGCCGGCGCATGCGGCACAGCGATGGCACTTTCTCGTGGACGATCACCATCTTCGAGTCGCCAGCCCCGGCTTCCACGATTGATTGAATTCCCTTTAGGGGACAGGAATCAGCGCGATTTGCCATGGATGGGTTTTCCAGAAGTGGTGCAACCGTCGATGGCCGATGGCCCGATCTATTAAGCACTGAATCACGAATCACTGAGAAAGCAAACACTGAATCAACCAGCACTAACACTACGTCCCTTTAAAGCACTTTGTGGTGCAAGTGCTCTAAAGGGACGTGCTGGTGGTGCTGTGCGGTGGCGAGGTCCTGGCTGGAAGGCACGGCCGCATCCGGTGGGGCGGCGAGGCCGACTGTTGCCGCGGAGGCAAACGTTCGCTGCTCGTCTCGCATCGCCGGGCCATGGGGTCGGCGATGCGCGCGGCCTCGTTTTGGCCCCGTCCTTAGTGTATAATTGCGCAGCCTTGAAGGAGGCATGCACGACATACCCGCGGGACACACGCTGACATTCAAGCTCGCGGCAAGGATCTGATGGCACCTGCGCAACTCCTTTCCCCCGACTACTGGGCGAAACTCCAAATCGGCAAGAAAGACCTCGAGGCACTTCAAACTCACCTGCTGGAGGTCGAGACTCCGCTGACGGCTCAGGATCTGACGCCGGTCTTCATCGCGCAACGCATCAAGGC
>DATDCZ010000171.1:0-74737 GCA_036524055.1 Anaerolineales bacterium
GCCTACTACAGGGCACCTGAGCAGGCAGCGATGCTGCAGGCCTATGTTCAGAATGCGGCGCTGGTGCGTGTCTACTCCCAACGCCTCCAGGAAAAGGTGCGCGAATTCAATGAGAACGTTGTACGGGTGGAAGGCGTTGTAGATTGGAGGCTGCTCCGTCCGCCCCGGAGGCAGGCGCTGCAGCCCCCTATTAGGATCGTCTACGCCACGAGCCGGTCCAAGGATAATCTCGCTCCCATTTTCAGTTCTGCCCTCAAACGCGTTCTCGAAGAGAATGGCAGTCGGGTCGAGGCCCACTTCCTGGGATATTTTCCTCCTGAGTTCCGTCAATTCCCCAACGTCCGCTTCAGACCCCTGACGCTCAACTACCGCCGCTACATGGGCCGCTTCTCCAGTGCCGGTTACGACATTGGATTGGCGCCCATGCTCGATGACCCCTTTCATCGCTCCAAGACGAATCTCAAGGTCCGGGAATACGGCGCCTGCCGCATTGCAGGAATCTTCTCGAACGTCGAGGTCTACTCAGCGCACGTGGCCGACGGGCGGACCGGGATCCTTGTCAATAATGACACTGCGGCATGGTATGGCGCCATTTCGATCCTGCTCGAGCATTCGGAGCTTCGTGCTTCGATTCAGGAGCAGGCCTATGCCTATGCCCGCGAGCATTTTCCGCTGGCCGCGTTCACGCAAGTGTGGCAGCATCAAATGATCGATGCTCTTCGCCTTGGCCCCGCCCGACCCAAACTTGTTTCCTCGCCAGCGACCGGCGGGCGTGCCAGCTCTGCCTCGGCGCCGTCAGTCACGCCCGGGCCTCACGCTCCGCCCGCCCCGCCAACACCAGCCGTATCACGCCGCCGGCAAGTCGCCCTGCGAGCAGCGATTCGTCGCAGGCTTCGGCATCTTCCAGAGCGCCTATGGTCCGACGGCAGTGCCGTTCTGTGGAGCGTGTTTCGCGGCTACATCGAGCAGTTCTGGGTTATGCTGCAGATCCAGATCGCGCTCCTCCAGCCGCGCCCGAATGCCCCGCTCAGGCATTCCACCGATGATCCCCCTGCTCCTCCCTAGAGCGCCCTCTCGGCCGTGCTGGCCGAACGCTCTGCCGCTATTGCCGCTCAACACCGCGAACTGGCCCGACACAACTCGTTCCTCATTCGCCATGACCACTTGAGGTCCGCCTCGGAAGCCTCCCTCCCGTGCTCCCGACATTCACTCCCATTGTCCCTCCAATCAATGCCCCCGGGCCATTCCTGGATTCCCATTGTTCCTCCCCTGCCCACCGATTTACCCTTGGAATCCATTGTCCCTCATAGTTTCATCCACGGCCCGCGAATCCCCCCCAATGTTAGAATGCTTGTAGTTGGTCCGTTGGCGCTCGGGTTGCGCTCGCGCCTGGCCGCGTTTCCCCTGGCCGCCCTCGGGGGGACCATCTGAGTGTGAGGAGAACCGGGCGCATGCCGCCCAAAGCTGCCCCTGCCGTGTCCATAGTGGTCGTGTGTTGGAATAGTGCCTCCAGCCTGCCCCGGTGTCTGGATGCCCTTTCGCGACAGACCTTTCGCGATTTTGAGCTCATCCTGGTCGACAACGCCTCCACCGATGGCTCCACTCAGAACCTGGCCTCGTCGTATCCCAGGCTTCACATCCGTCTCGAGCGCGAGGCCCGCAATATGGGGTTCGCCGCGGCCGCCAACGCGGGCGCACACCTGGCCGTTGGCCTTTGGCTTGCCCTCCTGAATCCGGATGCCTTCCCGGAGCCAACCTGGCTGGAGGAGCTTGTTGTTGCGGCCGGCTCGTACCCCGACTGCTTCTTCGCCTCGCGACAGATCCAGGTCAATCGCCCCGACCTGCTGGACGGAGAAGGAGATGTGTACTTCGCCAGCGGGCTGGCGCTGCGCCAGAACTACAACACTCCTTTTTTCCCCCCGGGGCCGCCGCATGAGGTCTTCAGCGCCTGCGCGGCTGCCGCGATGTACCCCCGCCTGGATTTCCTTGCAGCCGGCGGATTCGACGAGGACTATTTCGCCTACCACGAGGACGTGGACTTGGGCTTCCGCCTCAGACTCCGCGGCCTTCGCTGTGTTCTGATTCCAACTGCGGTCGTCCATCACATCGGGGCTGCCAGCACGGGCGCGCGTTCGAGCTTCGCCATTTACCACGGGCACCGCAACCTTGTCTGGACCTACGTCAAGGACATGCCATCGCCATGGTTTTGGTTCTATCTGCCGCTTCACCTCGTGGTCAACATCTTTTCGCTCGTCTACTTCGCGCTTGCAGGGCATCCGCTCGCGATCCTGCGCGCCAAGCTGGATGCCGTCCGCGGTCTGGGCCGCGCCATCTCACAGAGGCGTTTGGTGCAGGCTCAGCGAACGGTCCCGGGCTCCGACGTGGTGCGCCGCATGAATACCCATGTATTCGGCCCGCTTGAGGGCTGGATCAGCCGCCAGTGGCCGACGGCCGCCTGATGCCTTCCACCCCGCTCATCTCCATTTCCGTCGTGAGCCACGGTGACGGCGGCCCGCTGAGGACCCTCCTGGAGAGTCTTGCGCGCAACGAGCCCCCTGAGAGACTCCAGTTGCTCATCACTGACAACTTGGGGCGCGACCTGCCCGAGATGGTGCAGGAGGGTTGGCAGTCCGTCGTGATGCTCCGGCCGGACCGGCCGCGCGGCTTCGCCGCGAATCACAACGCAGCCTTCGAGCGCGCGACGGGCCATTGCTTCTGCGTGCTGAACCCTGACGTCGTTTTCGTGGCCCCCGTGCTCCTCCGCCTCATCGAACGCCTGCGGCGCGGCGAAGGCGACATCGTCGCGCCGCTCATCGCAGACTCCCGGGGCATGATTCAGGATTCGTTCCGGCCTCTCCCATCTCCGCTGGAGATCGCGTGGCGGCGCCTCGGCTACATGCAGCTGCCGGCGGTACCGGTAGCCGGTTCGCTGCTTCGCCCGGACTGGATCGCCGGAATCTTCATGCTGATGCAGCACGAGACGTTTGCGCGCCTTGGCGGTTTTGACCCGCGCTACCGCATGTACTTCGAGGATGTGGATCTCTGCACTCGCGCCCGATTGATGGGCCTCCGCATCCTGGTCGACACCGCCCTTCGGCTTCAGCACGATCCACGTCACGCCAGCCGGCGCGCCGGCAAATACCTGCTGTGGCACATCCAGAGCGGCATGCGTTTCTTTGCCTCGGAAGGCTACCGGCGTGCCCGGCGCATGAGGCAAAATGCCTGAGATCATCCTCGTCGTCGAGGACGAGCCGGCGCTGCAGGAAACCCTTGTCTACAATCTGAAGAAAAGTGGTTACACCGTTGAAGCTGCGGGCGACGGGCGGTCGGGCCTCGATGCTGCCCGGCGGCTGCGGCCAGACCTGGTGGTTCTCGACGTGATGCTCCCCGAGCTGGATGGCTTTGAAGTGGCCCGCCTCTTGCGCAAGGAAATGAGCTCCGCCATCCTCATGCTCACGGCGCGGGCGGATGAGGTGGATCGCGTAGTTGGGCTCGAGGTTGGGGCCGACGACTATATCACCAAGCCGTTCTCGATGCGCGAACTGCTGGCCCGCGTAAAGGCGCAGCTCCGCCGCACTCAGCTCATCCGCGATGAACTGGCGCGGCCCAACGGCGACGCCCTCCAGCCCGCGCTGGTTTTTGCCGACCTGGTCATTGACGACGCTCGCAGGGAGGCCAAGCTTTCGGGTGAGCCCCTCAAGCTGCGCCCGAAAGAATACGAGCTCCTGCTCTTCTTGGCGCAGCATCGCGGCCGCATGCTTTCACGAGAGTTCATTCTCGAGCGTGTATGGGGCTGGGACTTTGTTGGCGACAGTCGCACAGTGGACGTCCATGTGCGCTGGCTTCGACAGAAGATCGAACGCGATCCGGCGAATCCGGCACGCATAGTAACCGTGCGCGGCGGCGGATATCGGTTCGAAGGCTGACGGGCAGGCATAGTGACGCCTACTTCCTGGGCATTTCTCGTGGGCGTGAGTCTACTGGCGGCATGGCTCGCATGGCGCCTCGTCCGGCTTCAGCGCGGCATCGGCTCGTACGAGAGTGCCATTGGACAGGACCCACGCGCGGCGGCTGGGCCCATCCAGGAACTGGACGGACTAACACGTGCGATCCGCGCGTTTGGTGAGCGCACTGCCGACGAAATCCTGGCTCTAGGCGCGGAGCGTGACCGTCTGGCCGCGGTGCTGGATCAGATGACCGACGCGGTCCTGATCGCGGATGCCGCGGGTCAGATCCGCTACGCCAATCCGGCTGTTGGTCAACTCTTCCGAATCGTCAACCCGCTGGGTCGCAGCGTGACGGAAGTCCTCAGAAATCATGTACTGGTGGAAACCTGGCAGCGATCGCGCCAGGACGCTGCCCTGCAGAGCGCCTCGGTGGAGATACCGACGCGACAGCAGTTCCTACAGCTTATCGTCATGCCCGATAGCCACGCCGGCGGCAGCCTGCTGCTGGCGCAGGATCTGACCCGGGTCCGCCATCTGGAGACGGTGCGGCAGGACTTCGTTTCCAACATCTCCCACGAGTTACGCACTCCGCTGGCCTCCCTAAGGGCGCTGGCAGAGACGCTGCAGGATGGCGCCCTCAAGGATCCTCAGGTGGCCTCGCGTTTTCTCGACCAGATGATCACCGAAGTGGACGCCTTGACGCAGATGGCGGAAGAACTTCTGGAACTCTCTTCGATCGAGTCTGGCAAAGCCGACTTGCGCATTGAGTCTGTTCATCCCAAGGCGCTGCTAGAATCGGCCGCCCAGCGAATGCGGCTGCAGGCAGAGCGCGCTGGGCTGAGTATGCGCATCGAGTGTGAGGAGCAGATGCCGCAAGTGCGCGCCGATCCGGCGCGTGTTGAGCAGGTGCTGGTTAACCTGATCCATAACGCCATCAAGTTCACTCCGGGAGGCGGAGAGGTGCTGCTCTCGGCCGAACGCTCAAAAGGCCAGCCCTCACTGGTCCGGATGGCCGTGCACGACACAGGGCGAGGCATCTCCCCCGACGACCTGCCGCGCATCTTCGAACGTTTCTACCGCGCCGATAGGTCCCGCTCGAAGGGCGGAAGCGGCTTGGGACTGTCGATTGCCCGGCACATCGTTGAGGCCCACGGAGGCACGATCTGGGCCGAGAGCACGCAGGGACGCGGTACGACGTTCTTTTTCACCCTCGCGGCTCAGCCCGCAAGCTCACTACATGCGCTCTAAAGTCCGCGGGCAGGGATTTAACGAGACCTTAACGGGATGCCGCGGGGTGCTTAACGCTCCGCGCTTATGCTTTAGGCAGATATGAATGAGAAGGAGCCTAATCACGTGAAGGAGAATATGTCTGCTCGAAAGGGTTTTCAGTATGCGTTTTACCTGGTACTTGGCGCCAGCCTGGTGCTTGCGGCTTGCAGCACCCCGGCTGCTACTTATGCACCTGTGTTGCCTGGGGGCACGGAAGCCCCGGGACCCGCGGCACCTCCGGCGGTCGCTGCCGGAGCCATCTCGATCAACGGCGCAGGCGCCACATTCCCGTTCCCGCTTTACAGCCGCTGGTTCTATGACTATGCTTTCGTCGATACATCTGTGCGGTTCAACTACCAGTCCATCGGCTCAGGCGGCGGCATAAAGCAGATCACAGAAAAGACGGTTGACTTCGGCGCTTCGGACGCGATCCTCAATGACGAGCAGTTCGCGGCCGCCCCGGGCATCCAGATGTTCCCGACCGTCGCCGGCGCAGAAGCCCTCGTCGTGAATCTGAAGGGCGCGGATGGCAGCCCCTTGCCCGCCATCAAATTCCCGTATACGGCCATCGCCGACATCTACCTTGGCAAGATCTCCAAGTGGAATGATCCTGCTCTGGCGGCCGCAAATCCAGGTCTCGCGCTCCCCGACGAGGACATCATCGTGGTGCACCGCTCGGATGGTTCGGGCACCACCTTTATCTTCACCGATTACCTTTCCAAGGTAAGCCCGGAGTGGAAGGAGAAGGTTGGCAACGCGGCCTCGGTCCAGTGGCCGGTCGGCCTGGGCGGCAAGGGCAACGAGGGCGTCTTCGGCACCGTCTCGCAGAACGAGGGCGCAATCGGTTACGTCGAATTGGCCTATGCGTTGCAGACGAAGGCCGTTCTTAACGTCATCCAGAACAAGGCGGGTGAATACGTGGCTCCTTCTGCAGAGACCACGCAATCAGCCATGGCGGACTTTGGAACGGAACTCGGCGACAAGCTCGCCCTGTCCATCGTCGATGGTCCCGGCGCCAACTCCTATCCCATTGCCGGTTACACGTACCTGCTGATCTACCTGGATCAGCAGGATTGCACGAAGGCAAAGAAGCTGGTCGAGTTCCTCACATGGGCCCAGGGCACCGATGGGACGAAGGATGCAGTCGAGCTCTCGTACGTCCCGCTTCCCGATGCAGTAAAGCAGCAGGTGATTGCCAAAATGGGACAGATTACCTGCCAGGGTGCACCACTGCCGCAATAGTGACGGTGGCTCCAAGGCACTTGCGCCTCTCCAGGCCGGGCCGGTCTGGAGAGGCATTCGCTCATGCCGAAGTGGTGAGTTGACGTCATAATGACTGTACAATCCGATCCGATGACGAGCGGTAACCCAACGGCGAGCCCGTCAGCCAACACGCGCGTGCCATGGTTTCGGCGTGTTTGGGCACACGGGGATCGCCTCTACCAAATCCTGCTTCTGTTGGCATCCGCCGCGGTGGTCGTACTTGTCTGCGCGGTCGCCTACGAGCTGTGGGCCAACTCCGCCCTCTCGCGCCTGGCGTTTGGCTGGCGTTTCCTCGTTACGACGGCATGGGACCCGGCGCTGACGAAGACGTTTGGCGCGCTGCCATTCATCCTGGGAACGCTCATCACGTCGGCCATTGCCTTGATCGTGGCAGTGCCGCTGGGCGTGGGCACGGCTATTTTCCTGGCTGAGGTTTCACCGGATTGGTTGAGCCGTCCACTGGGTTTTCTGGCGGAGTTACTGGCAGCCGTGCCCAGCGTTGTGTATGGTTTATGGGGTTTGTTCGTTTTTATTCCAGCCTTCGTGCGACCGCTCGCCAAGATGTTGGAAAGGGGGCTTGGATTCCTGCCTTTGTTCGACGGTCCTGTTTATGGGCCAAGCCGCCTGGCCGCCGGCCTGGTCCTGGCCATCATGGTATTTCCCACGATCACGGCTGTCAGCCGGGACGTGTTTCGCGCCATCCCCGGGGGGCAACGAGAGGCCGCAATGGCCATGGGCGCGACGCGCTGGGAGATGATCTGGAAAGTGCTCATACCCTACGGCACATCGGGTTTTCTGGGCGCCATTATCCTGGGGCTCGGTCGTGCGCTTGGAGAGACGATCGCGGTCACCATGGTGATCGGCAATAACCTGGATCTCACGGCATCGCTCCTGCACCCCGGCTACACCATGGCCTCCATCATCGCCAACGAATTCACGGAGGCGACCTTTGATCTGTATGTGCATGCGCTGATCGAGATTGGGCTGATCCTCTTCGGCATGACGCTGCTCATAAACCTCGTCGCCCGGCTGCTGATCTGGCGAGTAAGCCTCCGGAGCCGGACGGAGGTGCGGGCATGATTGCCTCGGGGCGCTCGCGGCTGAGATTGCGGAGATCCATCAACAGTGGGATGCTGGTGCTTACGGCGGTGTGCACATTGCTCGTTGTTGCCCCGCTGTTGTGGATACTGGGCTACGTTGTACGGGAGGGTCTACCCGCCCTATCCCCGGAATTCTTCACGTCGCTGCCGACGCCGGTTGGTGTCGCTGGAGGCGGCATCGCGAACGCGCTGGTTGGCTCGCTCATGACGGTGGGTCTCGCCACGATTATCGCGGGACCCATTGGCATCCTGGCCGGGATGTACGCGGCCTCGCACGCTGAGTCACCCTTGGGCACTGCCATCCGGTTCAGCACGGACATTATTTCTGGCGTTCCGTCGATCGTGATTGGCATTTTTGCCTACACCATCGTAGTGCTGCCGCAGCGGCATTTCTCCGCATTCTCGGGTGCCGTGGCGCTCTCTTTCATCATGCTGCCCACGATCATACGCACGACTGAGGAGATGGTGCGCCTCGTGCCGACATCACTGCGGGAGGGTGCCCTGGCGCTGGGTGCGGCCGAGTGGAAAACGTCGTTCTCGGTGATGCTGCCGGCTGCCCTGAATGGGTTGTTGACGGGCGTGATGCTGGCGGTGGCGCGGGCAGCCGGCGAGGCTGCCCCCATGCTGTTCACGGCGTTTGGGAATCCGTTCATGAACGGCCGCTTCGATCAGCCGACCGCGACGCTGCCACACCTGATCTACGTGTATGCGGTATCCCCATACGAGGACTGGCATGCCAAGGCATGGGCTACGGCGCTCGTGCTGATCACCCTGGTGTTGGTGCTCAACGTCACGGCACGACTATTCGTATGGTGGCGCGCCCGGAAAATTGGCGCGCTGCGCTAGCTAACGAGGAAAGATGCAGAGTCCATTCACTGTCCGACATCAAAACACGGAAGATCCGGCTGGCTCGAATCTGAGGCGGACGAAAGCAGAAGCGCGGAATCTGAGTGTCTTCTACCGCGGCTTTCGGGCCATAGCGGAAGTGCAATTGCCGGTCTACGAACGCAAGATTACGGCGATAATCGGTCCGTCGGGCTGCGGGAAATCCACCTTGCTGCGGGCCTTTAACCGCATGAACGACCTGGTGAATGGATCCAGGATCGAGGGTCAGATATTCCTGGACGATCAGCCGGTATACGATCGGAATGTCGACGTCGTGGATCTTCGACGGCGCATCGGCATGGTCTTCCAGAGGCCCAATCCATTCCCTAAAAGCACTTTCGAGAACGTGGCTTTTGGACCGAGGCTGTATGGGGCAACGCGTCGGGCCGAGCTCGAGGAGGCAGTGGAAAAATCGCTGCGTCAGGCTGCTCTGTGGGATGAGGTAAAGGACAAGCTCCACCAGAGCGCGCTGTCCCTCTCCGGAGGACAGCAACAGCGCCTGTGCATCGCGCGGGCGATCGCCGTCGAGCCGGAGGTGATCCTGATGGATGAACCGGCGGCAGCCCTGGATCCCATCTCCACGCTGCGCATCGAGGAGCTGATGCACGACCTGGTCAAACAGTACACGATCGTGATCGTGACTCACAACATGCAGCAGGCGGCGCGCGTGTCCAACTTGACTGCAATGATGATGATCGACGAACGGCGGGCCGGGCGCGTGATCGAGTTCGACGCGACCAATTCGATCTTTACCAATCCGAAGGACAAACGCACCGAAGACTACGTCACCGGGCGGTTTGGGTAGGCGGAAGCGGCCGAAAGGCGAAAGTAGAGGAGCGATGCCCAGAAAAGCATTCGAAAGTGAGCTCCAGCAGGTGAAAGACAACGTCCTGGTACTCGGGAGCATGGTGGAGCAATCCATCCTTGATTCGGTTGAGGCCTTGAAGAAGAGGGATATCGCGGCCGCAGAACGGATACTTGCGGCTGACAAGGAGATCAACAAGAAACGTTTCAAGATCGAAAGCCAGCTGCTTATTCTGATCGCGACGCAACAGCCGATGGCCCACGACCTGCGCCTGCTGGCTTCGTGCATCGAGATCATTTCCGAGCTCGAGCGGATGGGGGACTATTCCAAGGGCATCGCCAATATCAATATCCGCATGGGTTCGGAGCCGCTGCTCAAACCATTGATCGACGTGCCCCGTATGGCGCAAAAGGGCGCCGACATGCTGCATCGCGCGCTCACGGCGTTCGTCAATGAAGACATCCAGGCCGCAAAGAAGATACCCGTCGAAGATGACGAGGTCGACGCCCTGTTCAACCAGGTCTACCGTGAGCTGATGACCTTCGTCATTGCCGACCCGACGACGATCGAACGCGCCAACTGGCTTCTCTGGACGGCGCATAACCTGGAGCGATTCGCCGACCGCGTGACCAACATCTGTGAGCGCACCGTCTTTGTCGTCACGGGCGAATTGGCTGAGATCAACGATACGGATAGCGAATTCTGGAAGAAACCCTGACCCGCAAACACAAGGTGCTGTTCCTTTGCACCGGCAATTCGTGTCGCTCCCAGATGGCGGAGGCGATCGTCAACGCGCGCTTTCCCAAGTGGCAGGCGGTCTCTGCAGGGATCCGCCCTGCGGGCTACGTTCACCCCATGACAATTCGCGTCCTTGGCGAGGTCGGGATCGAGCATGCTGGAGAATCAAAATCGGTGAGACACTTTCAGCATGAGGCATTTGACCTCGTCGTTACCGTCTGTGACGAGGCGAATGAGGATTGCCCGGTGTGGCTTGGCGGGGGAGCGCAAAAACACCGGAGCTTCCGGGACCCGGCGGAGGTTGATGGCACCGACCAGGAGCGGCTAGCGGCGTTCCGGCAGGTAAGGGATCAGATCGAAGCCGCGCTTCCCGGCTTGCTCGCCTGAGTCCGCGGACATCCCCAAATTATGGGCCGAGTAGATTGGGAGGCTAAGGCCGCTTGCCCTTGCCGGGGCGGTGCCTGTTGGCTGACGGCTTGCCTCGGAACGGCGGCGCCGAAACAAAAACGATGCGGCATAACCGTTCGTCTCGCAGTCGCGAAGCCAATCGCGGATCGAGCGTCTCCAGCGAATCGGCAGCAATCGTAATGATCGTGGGCAGTTCAGCGTTTGTGCGGTAGCTGAACAGCTGGTAGAGCTTCTCCCGCACCCATGGCGTCATCGATTGCGTTCCAAGGTCGTCCAGGATCAAGAGCCGCGAAGTACGGATCTCCTCAAAACGCCGGTCGAAAGTCGCATTGCTGGAGGGGCTGAATGTGGCGCGCAGGTGATCCAATAGATCCGGAACCATCACGAACAAGGGTGGTTCCCCCAGCTGCGCCCGCTGATTTGCGATGGCTGCCGCGAGGTGAGTCTTGCCTGTGGCGTAGTCGCCGCTGAAAACTAGCCAGCCGCGCGGGTCGCCGGCGTAGTCCTGTGCGGCGCTTAGCGCCTCCTTCAGAGACCTTGTGGCTGAGGCGTCGAGGCCCTCTTCCTTCCGCATCGAGAACGACTCGAAGGTGTGACTCGAGTGCAACTCCAGGGATGAGAGCTCGGGATGTCCCGAGTCTTCCATCGGCCGGCGGAAGTCGGGCGCGCTGATGCGCACCTGCGTTACCAGTTCCGGGTCGGCGAGCCGTGAGCGAACGCGCTCGTCCATCTCATCCAGAAGCAGATTGCTGGTGACTATGGTGGGCAGTTTGTTGATGTACCGGTAGTTCATGATCTGGAAAAGCTTCTCCTGCGCCCACCCAGAGGCGTTTTGCGTGCCGAAGTCGTCCAGTACCAGCAGCTGGGCGCTGCGCACCTCTTCAAAGCGCCTCTCAAAGGTCGTGTCTTCGCTGTCATATGCGGCGCGCAGCGTGTCCAGCAGATCGGGTACCGTCAGAAACAGAGTCGGAACGCCCAGATCCACGGCATAGTTCGCCGCGGCCGCCGCCAGATGCGTTTTGCCGCAGCCCGGGCCGCCCTGCAGGAAGAGCCACCCGTTCAGATTCTCCGCATGGTGGCGGGCCTGGTTATAGGCCATCTGAATGGAATTCGCCTGCCGTTCGCCAATTCCGGGACGGCCATGCGGCTTGAATGTTTCGAACGTGAGGCTGCGCAGTTCGTCCAGATGGCTGAGCGCAAAAAGGCGGTCGCGGACGACGTTGGCCACTCGGCGGCGACGGCAGACGCAGACAAAGACCTCACCGAAATCCGGATGCCCCACGGGAACATCCTTGCGCAGGTATCCGATGCCATGACAATGCGGGCAGTCTGGATCACCCAGCGTCTGAACGGGGGACTCAGCCGCGGATGAACTTCCGGACTTTTTCTTCAACGTCTCGCTGGCGAGCTGCCTGATCGTCTCGTCGATTCTGCTTTTTGCCACGACCCTCTTCCTTCCAGCGTTTCAGAATTGCCTGACAATAACTCCAACTACGCTTGTTGTTCCTGACCGCCAGGTCAATTGCCTCAACAATCCACGACGGAGAATATGTGTCCTCGGCATCCTTCAGGGCGTCGGCGATCATCGGTGTGAGCGGCCCGATGTTCTCCTCGTACAACTTGAAGATGTTCGGCCTCTCCAAGGGAGCACTCGAAGCCTGCGCAGGAGGCGTGTCCGGATCGAAAGCCTCCACCGCTGCGCGACCACGCGGGGAATTGATGTAATAGCGGGTTGCGCGGCCCCGCCCCGTGCGGAGCAGGACACGGTGTTTGACCGCCATCTCCAGCCCCCGGCCGACTTCATCGGGCCCCAGACCAAGTGAGGCCGTTTCGAATTCCTGACGAGGCAGGGCGCGAACAGGGCCATCCATGTGGGCAACCAGCCACATCGCGTACAGGATGAGCTTCAGTTCGCCGAGATCGCTGACGACCTCCAACAGCTCACGGAAAAGAGTGTCCGGGAGCTCAGTGTAGGTCTCAGAATCCTGGAAGCCGTCGAAAGTCTTCACGAGAACCTGAGGCGCGTCGATCAGACCTAGTCCTGCTCCCATGTCGCCGCGCTCTCGAATTTGGCGAGATGGCTCAGGAAGACCAGATTGATCTCGTCTGTGGGCCCGTTTCGGTGCTTGGCAACGCGCAGCTTTACCAGGTTCTTCTTCGCCTCGTCGCTTTCCCATTCGTCGGGCCGGTAGATGAACATCACAATGTCCGAGTCCTGTTCAAGGGAGCCGGACTCTCGCAGGTCGGAAAGCTGGGGTTCCTTGTCAGCGCGTTGCTCAACCGCGCGGCTCAGCTGTGCCGCGGCCAGCACCGGCACATTCAATTCGCGTGCCAGAACCTTCAGGTTCCGGGAGATGTAGGAGACTTCCTGCACCCGATTATCGGTGCGGGTGTCACCGGTCATGAGCTGCAGGTAGTCGACGATGACCAGGTCAAGCCTGTGTTCCAGATGCAGACGACGGCACTTGGTGCGCAGCTGAATAGGCGTAATTGCCGGCGTGTCGTCCAGAAAGATCTGGGTTTCGGAGAGCTTCTCGACGGCTTCCGCCAAGAGGGCGAATCCGTTCTCGTCGAGTTTGCCCGTGCGCAGATTCTGTGAAACGATCCCAGTCTGCTGTGAGATCAGGCGCTCAGCGACCTGAGCATTGGACATCTCCAGGGAGAACACGGCCACGTGCTTCTTATGGATGAGTGCGGCATTCTTGGCCACGGAGAGCAAGAAGCCGGTCTTTCCCTGGCCTGGCCGTCCGGCAATGATGAGCAGGTCGGATGGCTGCAGACCGCGCAGCAGCCGGTCGAGGTCTGTGAAGCCCGTGGGCACGCCGTAGATCTCCTCACCGCGACGGGCAGCTTCGTCAATGCGGTCATAGTAGTCCCGCAATACGTCCCGGATCGGCAGCACGTCATGGCGCAGGCGGCGCTCACTGACGTTAAAGACAGCCTTCTCCGCCTCATCCATGACGCTGTCGATCATCATGTCTTCGTTGTAGGCAACCGAGGCGATGGAGTTGGCCGCCCCAATCATCTTTCGGCGGATGGCATGCGCCTCAACGATGTGAGCGTAGGCGGCGGCATTGAGGGAAGTGGGAACCTGATTGACAAGTGCCGTCAGGAACGCGCGACCACCGATCTCCTGCAACTGACCCTTACGTTCCAGTTCTTCGCTCAAGGTGAGGAGATCGATCGGAATGCGCTGCTCGTGCAGGCTGGTGTACGCCTCCCAAATCCAGCGATGGCGATGGATATAGAAGTCATCCGCCTGCAGGAATTGCGCGATGTCGTAGTAGACCTCGGGATTAATCAGCACCGCCCCCACGACGGCCTCCTCGGATTCCCGGTTGTGCGGGACCCCGGGTGCGGCTGGGGGGGCGGCGGCTTCGACGGGCTGGAAATCAGTCATTTCTTCTTGGGCCTCTTAGGCTTGTCCGGCTTGTCGGATCCCGGCTTGTCTCCGGTTTCAGTATCATCGTCCTTCCTGGCGTCATCGTCCGGGGGCTGGCCCTTGTCCAGATTGTCGAGGTCCAGCTTGCCGAGAAAATCCTCGAAGACCGAAAGACGCTCCTTGTTCACCTCGCCTACGGGCGGACCCTCGCTGCCAGTTTTCGGACGGCCAATGGCTCCAGCCGTCGTCTCCACGTCGGACTCCGGCGTGATGCCCGCGTTCTGCATGACGCTTTCGTCCACGAAGATCGATACATGCGCCCGGACGGCGAGGGCGATGGCATCCGAGGGACGAGAATCAACGGTGGTCTCCTTGCCGTTGACATCGGCCACGATGCTTCCGTAGAAGATGTCTTCCCGGAGAGATACGATCTCGATGCGTTTGATCTTGGCGTTGAGAGTAGTGAACACGCTCTTAAGCAGATCGTGCGTCAGGGGCCGGATCATCTCGACCTCCTGGAGGGCAACGGTAATGGCCTCGGCTTCGTACTGTCCAACCCAGATCGGCAGATAGCGATCTGCGCCCACCTCGCGGAGTATTACCAGCCGCTGGGGCGACATCAAGTTCACCCGCACACTATCTATCGTTACTTCAATCATCGATCCACTCCGGGAGTAGATGATTCTAACATGCCGGGCTCGCCGCCGAGGTTAACAGCCAACTGGCGGGCAGCCACACGCTGGTAGCAACCACCGGCAGCCCGATCAAGCGTCCAAATGGTAGGTATGAAAACCGTTCTGGCAGGGATTGCCCCAGCAGATGTGCATTTCGCGGGCGGTCAGGTCGATCACGAGTGCGGTGATGGTCTTCTCACGGTCCAGTGGATCGGTCCACTCGATGGCGTGGTTGCAGATGGAGTTGGGAAGGTTTACGTGATCCTTCTGGATCGCCTGCATGGACTTGATCGTGTGCATCGAGCTCTCGCGCAGCAGCCGGTTCGCGCGGAAAAAGCGAACGCGCGACGAGATGAGCTCCTCAGGATCGCTCTCGATGGATTTCATGCCATCCGAGAGATAATGATTCGTGTGCACCAGGTAGCCGTCAGTGCCATGCAGGATCTCAAAGCGCGTCGCGGAGACCTCGATCGAGTACATCTCACCGCTGTCGTGAACAACCAGATGGTTGTAGCCGGCGGCCCGATGCGCCACGATCGAGCGAGCGATGGCGCCCGAGATGCGACGCGAGGCCAGGACTGCGCGTGCCACCACAAGCCGGGGAATGCCGATGCGTGAATCCGAGGGATACACGGTGTCGATCAACTGTGCGATCCCATTTGCGTTGAAGCCGACATTCGGCAGGAGGCCACCATAGGTCATTGCCAGGAAGGGCGCCTCGTCATTGGGTTTTACAAGCACGACGAAGACGTCGTCCTCATCCTCGGGGATCCAGTCCTCGGTGTGACCCGCAAGGATGTGGCCGTCGGCGGTGCGCTGCTCATTCACGGCGAAGCTGGTGCAGCGCGTGAGGTGGAGGGCGTCCATGGTGACGGCCTCCATGCTGTTCAGAGCGATGATGTCATCAAATGCAACGTTGGCGCCCTCTGCGATTCCGCGCATCTCATCCACGTATTGTGGGTAGCGCTCTTCCACGAAAGGCAGGTACTTGCGCGCCTGGATCCGGGCGCCTTCCCAAGTCAGTTCCAGTTGATCGTATGTCTGGTCGATGAGGGCGCGGGCATTCGCAACACTGTGCTGTATCTGCGCGCGGCGCGCCTCGCCCATCTGCCGCCCGATCTCGCCATGCGTGCCTTTGAGTTCGATTAGCGGCGGTGGGGAATTGTGTACGGGGGTATTCGGAATCTCGATCTTGGGGAGCATCCTGCCTCTTGACGACTAAACGCCCGCCCCGGCGGTTTCGCTGAGGCGAGGATTATAACATGCGGGTTTCGACGGGCTCTCTTACGCGATTTGGGGCTCTGCGCTTATGTATCCTTCTAGGCTGGCGCAGATGGCGGAATGTCCGCGCCTCCACTGGAATCAGCCGGAGCCGGGATCAACGCAGGCCGAAGTAGTGTGCGCGTGCCAAAGAGGGTCATTGTGGCGGCGCCCAATCCAACCAGGCCGATCAGGACGGACGCCAGCCAGCCTACGCATGGTATCTGGTTGGAAGTCCCAAGCACGATTCCCAGGACAAACCCACCAAATCCGGCGACCAGCACGGGTTCCCAGTTGCGATGCATGGCCTGCACAAGCTTCTCGCCGACGATCTGTCCAAGTGCGATCACGCCAAAAAGCCAGGCCAGGACGAGAAGCAGAACCGCGGCCAGCGCCAGCGGGATCAGGATGAGGGTGATCACCATCACGACCACGGCGAGCGGAGCCAGAAAGACCGTCAGCAAACCGAAACTGCCCGCCGCAAAAGTCTGAGAGCGTATGGCGAGGGCCACGCGTTCCAACTGCGGGTGGAGAAACGCCGTGAGAAGCATCGCCAGCGCACCGAGAGTCAACGCCTGGATGAATATGGCCGCGAGCGTTCCCACGGGTCCGAAGTCAAAGCGGAGGTCTGGCGGGGTGGGAGGAATATATGGAGTGATCTCGGTGCGAGCTGGCGGGCGCTCCGTGGTGATCGTGAGATTTGTGATGATATCTCCAGCGATCTGTGCACCATCGGCGCGTTGGAAGTTGCCGCCAAGCGCCACGAGGTCCTTGCCAACAGATGCCGACTTCCCCAGGGATGCACTTCCTCCGATCACGACTGCGGACCCGGAAGCCTCACCGTTCAAAAGCAAGCTGGCGCCAATTACCACGAGGTCACCTTTCACTGTGGCTCCAGTCTCGATGATCGTTTCACCCCCGATCACAACAAGGTCGCCATCATGCGTTTCTCCGGCCGCGAGGGTAAAGTTCTGACCGAAGATTACCTGGTCGTGGGGCGCGCCGTCGTCGGCAAGAGCCGTCCCGCTGGGGAGCAGCAGCGCCATCACAAGCAGCAACAGATAGATGGTTTTTCTCATCATGGTTCACACTCCCTGCGGTGCTCTCGAAAGGCGCCGCATCGCGAATACCCACACCAAAGCGAAGAGGCCGCTCGCCGCGACCATCGCGCCCCAGGCCGAAGCCGGGATAAGACCGGTAAGGCTGCGGAACAAGATCCCACCGACCTGCTCGAATATGCTGGCCATCGTCAGCAGGCCCACGACGTATGAGGTGGCCTGGCTGAACCACGTGGCTGGTGACCGCACAGCCTGGATCATGAGGGGGCCGGCCAATGTGTACAGGAGGCCGAGGCCCGCGAGCACCAGGATCACCGTTCCGATGGCCTGGCGTCTCAGCTGCTCACGCTTCCACTCAGCCAGCCGCGGCCGGAATCGCTCGGTAAAACCCGGGTCCGGTACTGCCATATGTTTGGAATGCAATGCCAGGTTGGAACTGGCAACCGCCGCGCAGGTGGTGCAGCTGCGAAGGTGGATCTGCAGTTCGCGCTGCTGTTGTAGGCTAAGGTGTTCGTCCTCCAGCAGCCAGTCTTCAAAAGGCCGGTGATTCATGGGGCCTCCTCGCGTGTGCGTTTCGATCGCCCGCTTCCTGCCAGCATGTCCCGAGCTCGCGCCGGGCCCGGTGAAGCCGGGACTTTACGGCGCTGACCGTGAGGTTCAGTGTCCTGGCGATCTCCACTTCTGAATAGTCATGCCAGTAGCGCAGGACGATCGCAGCCCGATCGACCGAGTTCAATTGCTGTAGATAGCCCTGCAGTCGTTCGCGTTCTTCACGGCGCATGGCCTCTGCCTCGGGCGCGGGCGCCGCGGTATCCGGGAGTTCCATTGTTCTACCATCGTCGTCCTCATCGATCGAAGTGAAGGAAAACCTACGACGTCGAAGTCGATCGATGCAGTAGTGAGCGGCAATCGAGAGGAGCCACGTTGCAAATGGCCGCCCGTGGTCGTAGCGATGCAGATGCTGAAAAGCCCGCAGGAAAGTCTCCTGGGCGGCATCTTCAGCGGACTGAGCTTCGCCCAGCATGCGGTAGCACAGGTTATAGACATGCATCTGGTACGCCTCCACGAGCTGCGTGAAGGCTTCCTCGCTGCCATGCTGAGCCTGTGTGACCAGTGCCGATTCGTCCTTCACCGCTGCTCCTATGGACGCCTATCCCATACTACGAAATCCGAGGCGGGAGGTTGCAACCGAGTCTTGACCCCGGCCATCTACCCGCCTGGCTGCGGGGGAGATTTGACCCTTCCAAGGAACCAGGCGCTCTGAAGTATGCAAAATGCCCCGAAAACGAACATGCCCTTGTAGCCCAGCCACTGTGAAGGTCGGGCGGCATTCAACGCGTCGAGCGCTGGTCCTTCCAAGCGAGACAGGGCGGCCGCGCCTGCGGTCGCCAGGTTGGTGAGACCCAGGAACTTGCCTGCCTCGCTCTCCGGGGCGATGCGGTTGGCGAGTGCCCAATTGGATGTGAGGAACAAACCGATCCCACAGCCCACGATCACACCGACAGCGTACAACCCCCGCAGATCCACAATCAGCACCATCAGCAGCATGCCCGTTGCGGTGAGTATGCTAGCTGCATGCAACAGTCGCTTTGGACCAAATCGATCTGAAAGCCAGCCCGCTGCAAGAACCAGCGCAATCGTGGCCATGCCGATAATGGCAAGCAGATTTCCCGCCGCCCGCGGTGCATCCGGGACGCGCAATGCATCCTGGATGTAGTACTGCCCGAACGCCTGAAGACCATATACGCCCAGCAGGAATGCCGCACGTTCTGCGATCAGCCACCAGTAGCCGGCGCGGGAGAGCAATGTCATGGGGGCTTCAAGCTGCGGGCGCACTAGGACGCGGTCAGGGCCCCGCGTAGGCTCCTCGTCCGTGAAGACGATCGTGACCGCGGCGGAGGCGATCAGCAAGGCCGCGACAACCAACATTATGTTGGAGCCGGCTGTCCGCCCGGTGTTTATGAGCCGCCCGGCCACGACTGATGCCGCCACCAGGCTGCCCAGATCGACGAAAACCTTAATCGAGGATGCAATTCCAAGCTGCCTGATGGGAACGCGATCGCGGAGCAAACCTTGAAGCGGCCCCTGTGCAATGTTGGAACTGATCTGAAGTCCGATGTAGCCTATAAAGAGCCAGGCGATCCCACCAACCCATCCCAGGATCCCAAGAAAGACGCAGTCAAAAACGGTCCCCAGGATCATTAGCGGCCGGCGGCGACCAAGTCGCGATACCCATCGGTCTGAGAGCGCGCCGGAAATGGGCTGCAGCAGCATGGCGATCAAGAGGCCCGCGAATGTGAGCAGGCCCAGATACGTGTTCTTGCTGTCTTCCGGAACCAGTGGAGCCAGCAATGCGGGTAGAACAATGGGGTGCAGGGCATTCCACATGAAGGATATGCCCACCCAATTGGCATTGACCACGAGCAGCTTTGCGACTGAGGCAGATTTGTTCACGGATTGCAGGCGTGCGGCAGATCCACCCTGGCTTCCCCTGGTCTGGGTTGGTGCCTACTGGGACAGGTCCGCCGCGGTCCTGTCCATGATGGCCAAGATTTCTGCCACGCGGCCCGCCGGCGTGTTGGAGCGGAACATCGCGTCAAAGCCATCCCCAAGCATGACGCGGACCTGGCGCCAGGATATCAGCTGCGGTTGCAGCTGAGTATCGGGAATGTGCTCCACGGCGGCGGCCCATTGCGGATGGCTCTTCTGATAATCCGCCAGGAGATCCATTTCCGAGGAACGCAACGGAAAGAGGCCGGTTGCCTCCACCCACCGCTTCTGATTCTCCGGCGAGAGCATCCAACGGATGAAGAGCCAGGAAGCCAGTTGCTGGGCTGGCGTGGATTTCAACACCACGAAGGATGATCCATACGCGATCAAACCAGTTTGCACAGGGCCGGGAAAGCTGAGCACCGTCCAGGTGTCGGCGTTGTCGGCCTGGGCCATGGCACGGGTGTAGGCTGAAAGCTCTTCCAGGCCGGATGTGGCAAACAAGGCTTTGCGCGACGCGAATGCTGAAGCGTTGTCGCTCCCCGCCTGCGGAAGCCACGCACAGCCTTCATCGTAGAGCTGCTTGAGGTAGACAGCGGCTTCAAGATTCCGAGGGCTGAGGAACCTGTAGCCCTCGCCGTCCAGCGCGCCGCCTCCAAATGCAGTCAACCACGAAAGGAACGTCATGGCGTTGGTATCAACAAGCCAACCCCCGAGGCCATCGTTGGCCGGATCTTCGTCGCGGGTCAACTCGGTATGCGCGGCGCAGGCCTGCGTGCGGAACTCGCTTTCTGAGCTGGGAGAGTCATAAAAACCCAGCTTCTTCGCCCAGGTTTGGTTGTAGAGCAAGAAACGCGCAGACCGCTGTGCCGGCACGCCGACACGCCGGCCGGCCACGACGTCCTGATTCCAGAATACCGCCGGGAAATCGGCTGCAGCTGAGTTTTCCAATCCATAGGCAGCATCCCCGACATAGGCCGAGAGGTCTGTCACATGCCCACCGGCATCCCACGCGATGGCGTGTTCAGGCAAGGCAATGATCAGCTGGGGCCCTTGATCGCCGGCAAGGGCCGTGTTCACCGCGTCGAAGAGCTCGGTGAAGCTGGTGCTCCCTGACGTGCGTACCGTGATGCCCCATTCGTTCTCTTTATTGAATTCAGATGCTTGAGCATCGAGCAAGCTGGCTTCGACGCCATACCAGGGATGCCAGACCTGAATCCCTGTCCCTTGGAGCGAATCGGGTGGGATGGCATGGGCCAACCCCGATTCGACCGCCGTGGACGTCGCACGTGGAGCACCGGTCGCATTGGCATCCGCCGATTCGAGGGTGGCAGGCTGGCAGGCCACGAGGAACGCGAGGGTCAACATCAACAGCCCTCGTGCGTTTCGATGCGTCGCAGCAAGATGGGTCATTGGCCGCTGAAGAGCGACAATGGTACGGGACTGAAGGTCAGGATGAATACTGCGATGGCAAGCGCGGCAACCACCAGCCGGGCAGGGTTAAGCTTGGTGATCTGATCCAGGGGCTCGGCGTGCACGCGGCCGAGCCATAGGAGGAGCACTGCCCAGATCCACCAGCCATTCCAAAAGAAACCCAGACCGAGCAGGGACAGGAGGATGAACGGATAAGCTCGGCGCGCCTTTTCGCCAAATAGCGAATAGACCACGTGACCACCATCCAGAGTCCCAGCCGGTATGAGATTCAGCGAGGTGACCAGCAGCCCAGCCCAACCGGCGAACGCCACGGGATGAATGAAGACATCGGTAGCGCCGAGTGGAATAGGATGGCCCGTGAAGAAGTATCGGAGCCAGTACAGGAAGGGTGAGATGCCGCCGTATGTCGCCGGCTCTGGCAGCAAGCGCCCGAACGTGATGAATTTGGCCGCAAGATAGATGATGGAGTTGCCCTCCATCTGAACCATCCCGTCGATCCCCTTGATCACGTCCAGATGCGATAAGGATAGACCGAGCAAGAGCACCGGGATGGCCACCACCATCCCGGCAAGGGGGCCCGCAACACCAATGTCAAAAAGCACGCGCTTGTTCTTGGGTGTGCCCTGCATCACGATGGCGGCACCCATGGTACCCAATGGAGGCAGCGGCAAGGGGATGAAGTAGGGAAGAGTGGCTCGCGTATGGTGAAAGCGGCTCACAAGATAGTGGCCGAACTCGTGAGCCAGAAGGATCGAGAGCAGGCTCACCGCATATGGCCAACCAGCCGTCAGTGGCGGTGCAGCTCCGCTCGCCGGCACATCCGTGGACATATATGAGCCGACATAGAGCACGCTAAGGACCGTCAGCAGGAACAGCAGGATGTTCACGGAGACGCGAGCGGGCTTGGCATCCGGCTTGCGCGGCACCAGGTACACCACCTGTCCGCCGCTTTCCTTCCGGAACAGTGGCGTAATCTCGTAGCCCTTGAGGGATTCGGCAAGCTGATCGTATGCAGCCGCGGAGTCTTCAGACAGGAGCATACCCCGATAGCGCGCTATGAGGCCGCGGGCCGGCTCGCCCAGAGTTACGTCCTCAATGCGAAACACACGCGCCACCAAAGCGTTCAGCACATCAGGTTCAGGATAGGACATTCATCACCTCTGGTTGCAGCGGGAGTGGATGGGAGTCGAACCCACCGCGGCCCGCAACGCGACCCGCCACAGGTTTTGAAGACCAGGAAGCCCGCCGGGACTTGACCACTCCCGCTGCAAGCATAATCGAGGCACTAGGTGTTTGCAAGTACAGACGGGTCTGCTGGCGGATTCACGGGTGAACACTCTGAAGCAATTGCTCGAGGCGCGACCAAAAGACCACCGTGATGATCGACAGGCAGATTTCGGCCAAGATGGCGGAGCCACCCATCACAGACCCAGCTATGGCGAGGCCGCGGCCCCTCTGATCACTTGACTTGATTTCCCGCAGCGATTTGAGACCCCAAATGAGCGCAACGACGCTCAACAGCGCCGCCCCGGGAAAGCACACAAAGCCGGTAAACGGCACCGGGGCGACTCCGACGCAAAACGCAATCCACGTGAGGCTGCCTGCGGCGAGGCTGATGATCGCGCTCTGGTTGATGGCTGTCCGCTCTAGGTTGTTTTCAGGCATCATATTCAATGAAGAAGTCCCCAAAGGATTGCTGACCTTCAGGGACTACTGGTCGGGGCGCCGGGAATTGAACCCGGGACCTCTTGCACCCCATGCAAGCGCGCTAGCCGGACTGCGCCACGCCCCGACTTCAAAGGCATTATAGTCTCAATCGTGCCAACTGACAACGAAGGCCGCATAGGGTCTGCGCGATATAATGAAAATGTGACCATTGAGTCGAAGAGGTCCGTGGATGCGGCCTTCAAGCCGGATGATCGCGTCGATCACGCCCTCCGGCCGCGCACCCTGGCCGAGTTGATCGGGCAGACACAGCTCAAGGAGAATCTCCAGATCCTGATTGCGGCTGCGCGCCAGCGCGGCGACGCATTGGACCATGTGCTCTTCTATGGGCCGCCCGGACTTGGAAAGACCACATTTGCCCACGTCGTGGCCAATGAGATGGGCGTCAGCATCAAGGTGACCTCAGGGCCGGCGATCGAGCGCCCCGGAGACCTGGCGGCGATACTCACCAGCCTGCGCGCGGGCGATATCCTGTTCATCGATGAGATCCACCGGCTGGGCCGCGTGGTTGAAGAAGTGCTGTACCCGGCCATGGAGGAGTTTGCCCTGGATATCGTGATCGGCAAAGGTCCTTCTGCACGTTCAATACGTCTCAACCTCCCGCGCTTCACCCTGATCGGCGCGACGACCCGTTTGGCTCTCGTCACGGCCCCGCTGCGCGCCCGTTTCGGCGCGGTCTACCGGCTGGACTACTACCTGGCGGCCGACATGCAGGCCGTCGTCTCAAGGGCTGCCGGCCTGCTAAAGGTGCCGGTTGAAGCCAGCGGAGTGGCTGAAATAGCCCGCCGCGGCCGTGGCACTCCACGAGTGGCTTTGCGCCTCTTACGACGCGTGCGTGACTATGCCCAGGTGCGGGCGAATGGATCGGTAACATCCGAAGTGGCCAGGCAGGCGCTGGATCTGATGCAGGTGGACGCGCTCGGGCTGGACGACGTCGATCGGCGCGTTCTCAGGCTGATCATAGAGAAGCACGGTGGCGGACCGGTCGGCCTCAACACCATCGCCGCCTCGGTGAGTGAAGAACAAGACACCATCATGGATGTCGTAGAGCCCTACCTGCTGCAGCTCGGCTTCCTGGATCGCAGCCCGCAGGGTCGTATTGCCACCAAGTCGGCATATGAGCATCTCGGCTTGCCATTTCGCGAGGACGGCCAGCCGCGGCTGATCTAGCAGATTCCCAAACTCAGGGTACTGAATGGAAAACATCGGCCGCTATCTCATCCTGGGCGGCATCATCCTGGTTATTGTGGGTGGGCTGTTGTACGTCGGCGGGAAACTCGGATTTCCGCTCGGACGCCTTCCGGGCGATATCCGCATTGAACGGGATGGCGGCGGTTTCTACTTCCCGATCGCGACATCGCTCCTGATTTCGATACTCTTGACGGTCTTGCTGAACGTCGCCCTGCGCATCTTCCGAAAGTAAACCCTTCGTCGTGAGCCCTGTGAAGACATCTGACTTCGACTACGACCTGCCGAAGGACTTCATTGCGCAGACGCCGGCGGAGCCGCGCGATTCATCCAGGTTGCTTGTGTTGCATCGCGGTACGGGCGCGATCGAGCATGTGACGTTCCGCGACGTCGGCCATTATCTCCGGCAGGATGACCTCCTGGTGCTAAATCAAACGCGGGTCATACCTGCACGCATGTACGGGCAGAAGGCCTCCGGTGGAAAGGTGGAGCTGCTGCTGCTGCGCAAGCGCGATGCCTTGACCTGGGAAGCAATGATCGGCGGCAAGGGCCTCACGACGGGCAAAAAGATCCATCTGGACCCTGACCTGACGGCTGAGGTCATCGAGGTATTGGGCGGCGCCGAGCGAGTGCTCAAGTTCTCCACGCCGATCGAACCTCACTTCGGCAAGATCGGCAACGTACCCCTTCCACCGTACATACATGAGCGGCTGCGCGACCCCGAGCGCTATCAGACTGTGTATGCGCGTGAGCCCGGTTCTGCCGCTGCACCGACGGCGGGGCTGCATTTCACTCCCGAACTGCTGGCGCGCTTGGCACAGCAAGGCGTAGGTCGGACCTTCGTTACGCTGCACGTGGGGCTCGATACGTTTGCACCCGTTGTGGAAGTGGATGCCTCACAGCACAAGATCCACACCGAGTGGTGTGAGGTTTCACTGGATGCAGCCGGACTTCTCAACGCAACCCGGGACCGTGGCGGGCGAGTAGTAGCCGTCGGGACCACCAGCGTCAGGACACTGGAATCCGCCGCCCGCTACTCCTACCTCGGACGTTTTCCGAAGATCGCGCCATATTCTGGCAACACGGATCTATTCATCCTGCCGGGCTTTCGTTTCGGCCTTGTGGACGCGATGATCACCAATTTCCACCTGCCCAAATCCACCCTGCTGATGTTGGTGTGCGCATTTGCGGGACGCGAGCTCATCCTCCACACCTATGAAATCGCCAAGCGTGAAGGCTACCGGTTCTTTTCGTTTGGCGATGCCATGCTGATCCTGTGAGAAAGCAGTGCGGAGCCCGCATTGAGCTCCGCATCCATCCTCTGCGCCAGTCGGGCCTCACAACCGCCTAATCTACTGCAGGGTTCTCCGTGCCTTGGCGGGCTTGACCTTCGACGCGCTGTCAACGCGATCGGCCAGGATCATCTTGCCCATCTCCGTTCCGTATTCCACGAGGATCGGAATAGCGGCAGGATCGTCCATCGGCAGGGCCTCGTTCATGTCGACCTGAAAGCGCCTGAAGTCCAGCTTGTTGAAAAACGTGTCGACCAGCCGGACCTGCTGGTCGCTGGCAGAAGTCAGGAAAGCGTCCAGCACCGGCTCCAACCAATCCCAGGCGGCGATGCGGTCCGGTTCGCCGGGCCTCATGGCGTTCGGGCTGCGCCCCGTGCCGAGGCTCAACAGCGTGGTCTCCTCTGGCTGCCAACCCAGGCAATAAGTGAGCTCGTATGCGGCAAGATAGCAAGGATTGGCGTACGAACCCACTCCACCGTCGATATAGCGACCCTCTACCGGCGGAAAGTACGTCGGAACGCAACTGGAGGCCATGACGGCCTTGACGAGGGGCCAGTCCTGGTACTGCAGCTTCCAGGGTTTGATGAAGCATGTTTCATTGGTCATCACGTCGAAGGCGGTTATGACCACATCCTTGAGCGCCAGGTCTTTCCACAGATCCTTCATCCGCATGTCACCGAACTGCGCCTCCAGAGCCCTTTGGAGGGGCCGGGGGCTGTAGCGATATCGCGTAAGAGGAAACAGAAATGTCCGCCAGCTCTGCCGGAATATGTCAGCGCCCAACTCCAGGTATAGGTCATGGATCTTGCCGGCAGTCAGCCCGGCTGCCAAGCCCGCGGAGATAATGGATCCCGTGGAAGTCCCTGCGTAGAGCCGCGAGAGTTCACCCAAAGGCTGGCCGATGTTCTCTTCAACCATGCTCAGAGCCTTGGTGACGATCACGCCTCGGATGCCACCTCCATCGATGGCGATCGCCAGATTCTTCCGAAATGGCTTCATGTCCGCTCCTGTGTGGGGCAGTTTAACTGATTTCCGCGCAAATTCAAAGTAGAATGACCGCGTGGATCTGAAGGCTCACAATAGGCGGATCATCGCCTGCCGAAAGTGCCCTCGTCTGGTTGATTACCGTCAGCGGGTAGCGCAGGAGAAGCGCAAGGCGTACAGTGACTGGGTCTACTGGGGGAAACCGGTGCCTGGTTTTGGTGATCCCAAGGCGCGGATAATGGCCGTGGGGCTGGCTCCGGGCCCACATGGATCGAACCGCACCGGAAGGATGTTCACGGGGGATGCTTCGGGACGTTTCCTTTTCTCTGCTCTGTACCGCGCAGGTCTCGCCAGCGCGCCTGAGTCATTCTCAAGGGATGATGAACTTGCTCTCAAGGGCTTATACATCACGGCGTCCTGCCGCTGCGTCCCACCGGATAACAAACCCAGCCCGGACGAGCTGTCCAATTGCCGGCCTTACCTCGAGTACGAGCTACACCTGATGGATCCAAAGGTCATTGTCTGCCTCGGGCTGATAGCGTTCCAGGGCATTGTGCGGATCCACGCGCTGCGACCGTCGGCTTTCAAGTTCGCCCACGGAGCCAGCTTCGAGGTCCCGAAGGGGGATGGGAGGGGTAATCGTTGGCTCCTATGCACCTACCATCCAAGCCAGCAGAATACTTTTACGGGCAGGCTGACGCCTGCCATGTTCGACAAGATCTGGCTTCGCGCCAAGATGCTGGGCAGCTTATCCGGCCGCTGATTTAGCTCTATTTTTGAATCGGATAAAATGATGGTCAAGGAAGCGCCTCATGCGTGCCGTCGACGTCATCGTTAAGAAGCGCGATAAGGGGGAGCTCACCCGGGAGGAGATCAACTTCTTCGTCCAGGGATTTGTCCGGGACCAGATCCCCGATTACCAGGTCTCCGCCTGGGCGATGGCTATTGTCCTTAACGGCATGACGCCAAAGGAAACGACCGACCTGACGCTTGCACTGGTGGCATCGGGCCACGTTCTCGACCTCTCCGGCGTGGTTGACATCGCAGTCGACAAGCACTCTTCCGGCGGAGTTGGAGATAAGACCAGCCTCGTCGTCCTGCCGGTGGTGGCCGCCGCCGGCCTCCCCGTGGGAAAGATGTCCGGGCGTGGATTGGGGTTCAGTGGTGGCACGCTGGACAAGATGGAATCCATACCGGGCTACCGGGTCAACCTGAACACCGAGGAGTTCAAGCAGCAGCTCAAGGATAAAGGGATCGTGCTGACGGGCCAATCGGCCGACCTTGCGCCGGCGGATGGGAAACTCTACGCGCTGAGAGATGTGACTGGCACTGTACCCTCCATACCTTTGATCGCATCTTCCATCATGAGCAAGAAGATCGCCGGGGGTGCGCAGGCCATTGTCCTGGATGTGAAGGTGGGGCGCGGAGCGTTCATGGAAACGCTCCCGATGGCGCGCCAGCTCGCAAGTCTGATGGAAAAGATCGGCGAGCTTGCCGGGCGGAAGACGGTCTGCCTGCTCTCCGATATGAATCAGCCGCTGGGAAACGCGGTCGGAAACGCCCTTGAGGTAGTGGAAGCGATCGAGACGCTTCACGGAGGCGGCCCTGCCGACTTACGCGAGCACTGTCTGCACGTGAGCGCGCACATGCTCCTGATCGGCAAACGTGCCCGGGACCTGGGGGAAGGAAGGCGCCTGGCGGAGGGGGCCATTTCGGATGGCTCAGGCTTCGAGAAGTTGCGCACGCTCGTTGCGGCGCAGGGTGGCGACGTGAGCTTCGTCGACCAGCCCGCGAAGCTACCGCGCGCTAGTATCATCGAAACCGTTCCTGCCACGCGGAGCGGCTGGCTTGAACGCATCGATGCGCGCGCCATCGGAGAAGCTTCGGTGGCCCTGGGTGCGGGCCGCGCCAGCAAAGGTGACGAAGTGGATCACGCCGTTGGCTTCGTGATCCATCACAAGGTCGGCGACCGCGTGGAGGCTGGGGAACCGTTGTTTACCGTCCACTCGAACAATGAGCGCAGGCACGCCGAGGCGCGCCTGCAAGTGCTCGGAGCCCATGCATTTGCCGACCAGCATGTCCCGGAACTCCCATTGTTCTATGAGTCGGATGTTTCGCCAGACTGATGCACACGGCCTGCCTACGGTATTCAAAGCACCGGCCCGTCCGACGTATGCTACAAGTTCATTGTCACGCGCCTGATATGCGCTTCGCCTTGCGATTTGGTTAGGATTGGGGCATACTTGGATTAGACATGAGCATGACCAGAGTCTCCCTACGGGCATATGACCGCGAGATCGAGGGTCTCATCGAGCAGGGGAATCGGCTCGATGAGGCTGTGGCGCATTGCCGCCATATTCTCAAGAGCTATCCAAAGCACCTCGAGACGTATCGGCTCTTGGGCAAGGCATACCTGGAAGCCAAACACTACGACCAGGCTGTCGACATCTTCCAGCGCGTCCTGGTGGCAGATCCCGAGGACTTCGTCTCGCATGTCGGTATGAGCATTATTGCTGACGATCGCGGCAAGCTCGATGATGCAATCTGGCACATGGAACGGGCGTTCGAGGTCCAGCCTTCGAATGCTGCCATTCAAGGAGAATTGCAGCGCCTTTTCGGCCGGAGGGATGGCGTGGAACCGCCGAAGATACGCCTCACTCGCGGGGCTCTGGCTCATATGTACGTCCAGGGCGAACTCTACACGCAGGCGATTTCCGAGATCAGGGCCGTTCTTGGGCACGACGAAAATCGAACCGACATGCAGGTGTTGCTGGCCCGCGCTTATCTGCGCAACGGGCAGAAGGCAGAGGCGTTGGACGCCTGCTCCGCTCTGCTTTCCGTATCACCCTACTGCCTGGATGCCAACAGACTGATGGCGGAAATCCTGGCGGGGGGACACTCGGATGAGGCTGCACGAGAGCACCGCCGCCGGGTCTTTGAGTTGGATCCATACGCCGAATTTGCCAAGGGATCGCTCTATGACGTGGCGGGTGTCCCCGATGGAGCGGTTTCGCTTGCCAGACTTGAGTATGTTGAAGAACCGGCATCCGTCAGTTCCCCCATCCCGACAATGGGGCTTGAGACTACCTACGAGCGTCAGGATCGCACGTCGCCTCCAGCGTGGCTGACCTCCACCCCGGAAGTGGCGGAGGGCCAAACGGCAAACCCATCCAATGTGGCCATGCCTGAATTCATGCGCGACGCCGGTTGGCAGGAAATGCCGGCTGACACTGCCGATTTCGAACGGCCCGATGAGGGCGCTGCCGACATCGATTCGGTAGCAGAGCCGGGAGACCTGCCGGACTGGGTGAAGGCACTTGCGCCCAGCGACGAGGTAGAGCCACAGTTGCCCGTGGAGGATGCTGGCGCGAACCTGGCAGCGTGGTTGCCTGAAGGCGGCACCGAGAGCGCGATGCCTTCCGCCGCGCCGAGCAAAGGCATCGGGGAGGATATTGGCACCGCAGACTGGCTGAGGGATCTTTCAGAACAACCGGACACATGGTCTTCTGCGAAGCCGACGCCAACTCCCGAGCAATCCGCGGGACCGATCGAGGAGAAGTCTACTGCTGCGTTTGGGAGCACCGGGCCGCAACATCAAGACCGAGATGACGGCCTGGCGTGGTTGGAGGGTTTGGCTGAGAAACACGGTGCCAAGCCCGAGGAACTGCTGACCCCTCCGGAGGCGCGCCCCAGCGTTCCGCCTTCGTGGGCAGAGCAGAACGCAATACTCGAGCCCCAAGTAGCAAGACGTGATCTCGGGGAGGTGGCTGCCACGGAGCAGCCCGCGTCCTCACCCGAACCTAGTGCTGGAAAATCGCTTGATTGGCTCAGTGGGCTCTCGGATGAGGGCACCTTCAAGGATGCCGAGGCGCCATCGGAAGCTGAACAGGCGCCCATCATGGATGCGCCCCCGGCGGAAGTATGGCCGCAGCCGGAACGCGCCGACCGCGACGCTGAGTTGCCCGATTGGCTGGCAAAGGCGCCCACGATGTCGCCGAACGCGTCTGCGCCAGCACAGCGTGAGCCATCCGGCGAATACGAGTCCGCCGTGGATCTCCCGGATTGGCTAGCCGGGTTGGATTCAGAAAAAGCCGGTCGCACCCCGGCATCTACGGCTCCCACGCCATCGCCGCCGCCTGCCGAGGAATTGCCAGATTGGCTGAAGGATGACACAGAGACGGCGCCTCCCGCGGCACCGCAGGCAGCCTCTGAGTGGCAACGGGCAGAGCCGGAGTCCATATCGGCCTCTGCACCCGACGAGCCCGCGGCCGAGCTTCAAGCGCAGGCAGCGACGGGCAACTTAGGTGGGCGCGCTCCGGTGAGTGAGGAGGATGAACTGCAGCTATCCCCTCGTCCGCGGCCCATGGCTGGCCCCGCCGCGCTTGGGCCCAGCCTTGGAAGCGCCAGGGCCGAGCTGGGGCGAGGTAACATCGCGGCCGCACTCGATCTGTATGCGCGACTTACCCGCAAAGGCAAGTCTTTGGAAGAAATCATACGGGACCTCAGGGACGCGCTGTATCGCTACCCAGTTGAGGTGCCCATCTGGCAGGCACTCGGCGATGCATATATGCGCGCCAATCGCCTGCAAGAGGCTCTTGACGCATATACCAAAGCGGAAGAGCTCCTGAGATGACACGTCCCGGGGCGACGAGCAGTCGCCCCGGAATTCTGAATCCATGGAGGCAAGGTGGAAAGAACGCTGGTTCTCGTGAAACCCGATGGGGTGCAGCGCGGGCTTATTGGCGAAGTGATCTCGCGGCTTGAGCGCCGCGGACTTCGGATCGTGGCGGCCAAATTCATGTGGGTAAGCAAGTCTCTCGCCGAAAAGCACTATGCAGTTCACAAGGGCAAGCCGTTTTACGATGGCCTGATCGCCTACATCACCTCGGCGCCGGTGATGGCGATGGTCTGGGAGGGTCCATCAGCAGTCGCCGCTGTTCGTCAGACGATGGGTTCGACCCGTCCGACCGAAGCGGCGCCAGGCACGTTGCGCCACGATTTCGCCCTGGAGGTGGGACGAAACCTCACACATGCCTCCGACACGGCGGCCAACGGGAAAGCTGAGGTGGCCTTGTGGTTCTCGAGCCAGGAGCTCGCGGATTGGAAACGCTCCGCAGACGCCTGGATATTCGAATAACACGCATCCTGCTGAGCAGGGTGGCTTAGATCGTTAATAGGACCGCCCGCCATGACTTTGGCGGGCAGTTTGCTCTTTCCGACTGTGGATGAGCTCTCTATCCCACTTATTGTAGCTTCAGCACGACTCGGCCCTCGTGCCAGAACTCCTCCAGGCCATAATGGTCGCGCTGGTCGGGGGAGAAAAGATGCACGACCACATCTCCGTAGTCGACGACCACCCATCCTTCTCGGGATTCCCCTTGTTTGCGACCGTGCTTACGGTGTTTCTCGTTGACCGTCTCGACCGTGGCCTGTGCAAGTGCATCCAGCATGCGGTCACTCGTGCCCGTGCACAGGACGAAGTAGTCTGTAAACGACGCAACTTCCTTGATATCCAGCAGCAGGATGTCCTCACCTTTCCTGGATTCGAGAGACTCGACGATCGTATGAGCAAGTTCAAGTGCGTCCAGAATTCACCTTTGGCTGTACGGTGTTAGAGGTAGGAGCGGATGGCGCGTGAGGGTCGGCGTCATCAGGCAAGCCCGCTTGATTCTACGCTGACTGCGTGGCTCCCGTTCCCAGGAACGCTGTGAAGAGTTTGGAGTACTCGGATCCCGTGGGCTTCAGCTCGCTCTTGTAGAGATGGATCGCGTCCACTTTGCAGGTTCCGATTTCTCCGATCGAACTCCGCTCCAATTCATCGCGGATCGATTGCAGGCCGCCACTCGAAACGTTCTGGCGGACGCGGCCGATGGTCAGGTGAGGTGAGAACGCTCTCTCCTCAGACTTGTAACCGAGCCTGAGCGTGGTCTGATCCAGGGCATGGTGCAGGGAGGCCAGCGCGGCGGGCCAACTCAAACCGACCCACAGCACGCGTGGTCTGCGTTCATTGGGGAACGCTCCAAAACCCGCTACCGTCACGTCAAATGGCTGGAATTGCGGCGCCTCGGCCCCGATTGACGCAATGATCATGTCTGTGCTCGAGGATGCCGTATCGCCGAGAAACTTGAGGGTCAGATGGACGTTGTGCGCTGGAACCCAGCGGACGACATCCGTGCCAAGCCTCTCTCGGGGTCCCGCCGTCGAAGCGGCTATCGCATCCTGGAGAGGGCGCGGCAGCTCCACCGCGATGAAGCACCTCAGCAAGCTCATGCCCATTCCCGAATGCTGCCTGGGCTGGACCGGCGGTTTCTGCCGGTTTTCGAACAGCCGGGATGCCCCGGCGCGATCCGTCTCTCGCTGTCCAGAATCAGCATTTGATCTAAAGCCGTCCTCATCGCAGCAAAAATAGCACAACCCCAGCGAAATCGCAACCCTGAGTAAGGAAATCACCCCTGCCCATGTCTTTCAATATGTGTTGACACAGGAGAATCAATGAATGAGCTCGAGGCTTTACGACACGCGAAAGACGAATTCTTTGCCAGCGATCCGCAGAGTCCGCTAACGCCAGATCAACGGCGCAACTTCCAGGGACTACGGTATTTTCCTGAGGATCCTGCCTTGCGCCTGGAGGTGATTCTCGATCCGCCTGAGAGTACAGTGCCGGTAGAAATGCAGACTTCTACGGGAGACGTGCAGGTCTACGCGCGACTCGGCCGCTTCCGCTTTCAGGTCGATGGGAAGACGGCCGAGTTGACGATCTTCGAGGGCCCTCACGGGCTCTTTCTGCCCTTCGTCGATTCGCTGGCGGGTAAAGAAACTTACGGCGCCGGTCGCTACGTTGAACCGGAGGCCCTACCCGGAGGACGCTATCTTGTGGACCTTAACCTTGCCTACAATCCGTATTGCGCTTACAACGAGCGCTGGTCGTGCCCCCTGACGCCCTTCGAGAATCGCCTCGCCGTGCCCATCCGTGCCGGAGAAATGCTGTTCGATAGCACGCACTGATATAGGCAGCACCCCGATCGCAGGCCTGGAGTTGTTATTCTGTTGACTTTTTGAGGGCGCTCAGAAGCGCCTCGTATTCCTGGCAGCAGTCAGGACATATGTCAAGGTGCTCCCGCAGAAGCGGCATTAACTTTGCGGCCTGTTTGCCGTGGGCTTCCTTTTCGACATATTCATCCAACCTGGCGAAAACCTCGCTGCAGGGCATTGCCTGCAAGCGTGCGTCCTCCAATACACGCAGGAAGCCCTGGACGACCTCCTCTGGGAGTTCTGTGGCGTTCTTGCGAAAATGGCTGGCGAGATCGTCCAACATGCTCTTCATCGGATATTTTGCAGACGTTTAGCCGCTCCGCAATCTTACCGCTGATTCGATGCCATTCATCGCTGCTCGAATGCTGCCAGGACTTCCTGGGCGGTCAATCCCTCGCTCTTTAGGCGCCGCTTCAGCCGAAGACGGGCGTCGTGGAGGAGTTTATACAAGGCATTGCGGTTCGTTTTCATACGCCGCGCCGCCTCTTCCAGGGGTACTTCCTGGATGCCCAGCAGCAGCAGGGCCTCCCGCTGTTTCGGGGTGAGTTCCTGTTCCAGTATCCGCCGGACGCGGGCCAGCATATCGCTCTGCTCAGAAATGGCATCCGGGCCAGGCCCACCATCGGCCATCAACCTTGATGGAGCCGGAGAGCCTTCGGTTTCCATGAGCTCGTCCAGCGAAGAGTCGCGCCAGCGCTTCCGGCGCAACTCCGTTAATGCAATACGGACGGCGATCTTCTGGACCCATGTTGTGAACATGCTGCGCCCCTCGAAGCTTTCCAGCTGGTCGAGCACGCGGATCAGAGTGTCCTGAGTCACCTCCTCGACCAGCGGCGAAAAGAGGGGATCCTCGGGGGAGATCCAACGTGAAAGGGCGAAGGGCAAACCATGCTGGATCACCTGGCGCAAGTCTGCCAGGGCAGCCTCGCGCACGGCGCCGTTCTGGCGAAGCTCAGTGATCCACATTTCGTTGGTTCGGTTGGGCATGAGATGCGAGATTATACTGCCTGCCCCTTCGAGGCACACGGCGCCGCGGCCGGGCAGGTGGGTTGCGTCACAGCGTCAACTCCGCGATCGCATTTGGTGCGAAGATCCTCTGGCAGAGGGCACCAATATCGAAATCAAAACACCGCCGCATCCTGCGGATGCAACGGTGCCTGATGTTGTGGTGGGCGCGGAGGGACTCGAACCCCCGACCTCATGTGTGTGATACATGCGCTCTAACCAGCTGAGCTACGCGCCCCAACCGGCGACATTATAGCCGAGCCGCCCCGCACCAACAAGAGTGGCTGCTACATTGGGCTACGGCGGCGGAAGGACGTCCCATGGATTGATCACATTGCTCAACGTCCGGACCTCGAAGTGCAGGTGCGCGCCAGTCGATCGACCGGTGCTTCCGGCCGCGCCGATCACCTCACCTTGCGTCACGTTGAACCCGCAGCTGGTGAAGATGGCACTTAAGTGCGCGTACAGGGTCTGAAAACCCGTGCCGTGATCGATCATGATCATGTTGCCGTAGCCATAGCTGTTTGCGCCGGCATAGACCACAACTCCGCCGTCTGCAGCGTAGACATTGTCCCCAAGCTCTGCGGCAAGATCGATGCCCAGGTGATTGCTCTTGACGGAGTAGTCAAATCCCGAGAGCTGGTGCCTGTCAGTGGGAAATACAAACGTTCCGTAGCCGACCGCCCCGCCGGATGTGGGGGGGCATGCACCAGCACCACCGACTTGCGCGGATGCCGGATTGGATCGGGTGATCCCCAGGGGGACCTGCCCCGGGGTGTGATATTGGTATTCACCGCCCGGGATGATCAGGAACGTGCCGACCTTGATGTTGGGGTTGTTCGGATCAGCGACCGCGCCTGGATCGAGTTTGTTGGCAGGATAGTTCAGGATATCTTCGGGCTTCACATCGAAATAGGACGCCCACTGTGCAAAGGGTATGCCGCCCAGCCATTCCCAGTACACGCCGTCAACCGGCAGAATCCGTAGTTCCTGGCCCGCTCTCAGCATGTGAGGGTCATCCTGCAATACGTCGTAATTGGCAGCAAAGACGGTCTTGGATTCAAGCCCGAATCGCTCAGCAATCCCCGAAACGGTATCGCCAGCCTCCACCGTGTACGTGATGATTTCCTGGCGGGGCCTCTCGGGCATGTTCGTGTGGATATTGGCCTCGCGAAGAATACCGCCCGAGGAGGCGTCAACCGGAGCCATGGAAGCCAGCTTGATATCGTCCGGCGACGCGGTCAGGGCGGCCTGTGCCGGTCCAGTCTGGTCAGGAGAATCGGATCGTTTGAAATAGAGTCGTGCCAGCCAGACGACTGTGACGATTGCCAGGATAGAGAAGACATTCGTGGCTGCCTTTACAAGGAACTCCCCCAATCCCATCTCGAGCAGGTTGTGCAGAACACGGGAAATCTTTCCCGGTTCCGGTCCAGACAAACGGGAATCGTCGTCCTCGGCCCTCTCTCGCGATTGTCTGGAATCCTGTCCCTTAGATCTGCGTTGCACTCAAACTCCGGCCGCGGATAATATCACAGATTGAACTGCGGTCTCTCGCCGTGGATATCCTGCATATCGCTGGTATCGGGATTCCACGGAACACATTAGAAGCACATAAACGCGCTCACTGTGCAACTAGGCAGGAAGAATGCATTCGGGACGGTCGTTTTCGGGGTTGTTGACCAGAGTGGATACGGGGTATGCCTGCATCAACTCGGCAGGAAACGGTTTGATGAGATGTGCTAGCTCTTCAGGTGAGTGTGACTCCGGATCGAGCCACCTTGGGTAATCCCCGCGCTGCAGGATTACGGGCATGCGGTTGTGTATGGGGGAAAGCAATGAGTTCGGCGCCGTTGTGACGATGGTGCAAGACCGGATCTCTGAGCCGTCTGGCGAACGCCACTCGGACCACAAACCCGCAAATGCAAAAGGCGTCCCGGTTGACATCTTTATGTAGTATGGGACCTTGGCCTTGGATCCGGGCGTCGATTTCCATTCATAGAAACCATCCGCCGGAATCAGACATCGCTTGTGCTTGTAGGAACCGCGAAATGCCGGCTTCTCGGCCAGAGTCTCGCCCCGGGCATTGATCAGCCGGCTGCCTATAGTCGGATCTTTGGCCCACACCGGGATCAAGCCCCACGCGAAGAAATCCGCGGTTTGCTTCTTGTCATTCGGGATCGCCAGTACGGGCTGCGATGGTGCAATGTTGTAGCGGGGCGCGTACTGTTCGGGAAGCTTTACTTCCTCAAATTGCTCCTGCAGCTCGGCAATTACGGCCGCAAGCGTGAACCGTCCGCACATAAGTCATCCTTCCTGGGTGCTTACCCTCTGCCCTGGGACCCGATTCTATCGCTGGGGCCCCGCAGCTCCTGGGCGCGCAAGGACTCTGGATTCCCCCTCGCGGCGCGTCAGCCCGATTACGTCCAGGTGTTCAAGCAGGGCCTGAGCATAGCGACGACTCGTATGTAAGAGATCACGGACTTCTGCCAGGGTGATCGTTCCCTTGACTTCCAGGCGGTCGCGTATCCTCGCAACCATCGCAGCGTAATCGGCAGTGCGGAAGACCACGTCCGGGGAAACAGAGATGAGCTCCTCCAGTTCCTTGAGCGCATTGAATGCTTCATCACCAACTGCATCCCTGCACTCTCTTACACTCGGGGGAGCATGGGGATCGTCCTCGAAACGCATGAATAGCTGATCGATGGCCGCCTGAGTCGTCATGTCAAAGCAGACCTCATGGATGGGCAGCGCGAGGGTACTCTGGCGATCCACCAACAGCCCCGCGGCCACCTCGCTCGCTACGAGCCGAGCGAAAATCTTGGGCGCGAGACCAAGCTGATTCTTTAGCATCTCGCGGGGTATCCCCTTTCGCAGCGGGAATTGCGCGTGGTAGTCCGCCACAAGGGAGGATATCTGCGCCTCTAGTTCTTCCAGATGTGTTGCAGTGATCACGAGCTCATCGCCAACTCCGGATTCCGCGTCCAGGCGAAGCAGGCGGCCTTGGCCAATGAGGTCATGAATGGCCTGCATAGCCACCCTCGCATCGAGATTTGACTTTTTCACCACGTCCGTCAGCGGCGCTGGGCCTGCGGCGAGGGCACTCTCATAGACGACGTCGCGGGGGTCTCCGGCGGCTAGTACTCCAAGGGAGGCGATGACGGCAAGGTCTTGACGCCTGTGCCGTTCGGCGGGCCTTGGATCCACCACGATCGCGCCGCCGATTGTCTCTGCGGGGGATGGTTGCCTCAAGATCATCACATCTCCCCGCACGCATACGACTGGTTCCTTCAACTCGAGTTGTATCCAGCCCTCGCCACCGGGATTGAGGGCATCTGCTCCCAGCAGTCGCACGGCCGCGATGCTTTGAGAAGTACCAATGAAGACCTTGACCTCGCGGTTCTGGATGAGTTGGCGGGATGCACTCGGAAGTAAATGCATTCGTCCGTCGACGCGACGCGTCGCCTCGTATTGTCCGGGCAGAGTCAACACCTGGCCTCGCCGCAATTGGGTCGCTGCAATCCCTGATAGATTCACCGCGGTCCGGGATCCGGGCTCGACCCGATTCACCTGTTTGCGATGATTCTGCAGGCCGCGGACCCGGCCATGCAGCCCCGAAGGCAGCACCTCCACCTCATCACCGACCTGAAGGTGACCATCCGCGAGCGTCCCGGTCACGACCGTCCCGAATCCTTCCATCGTGAAGACGCGATCCAATGCGAGTCGCGGCCTTCCGAGGTCAGGCCGTGAGGCGCGGCGGTCAAGTTGTGTGCCCAGTGCCTCAAGAAGATCGGCTACGCCGACTCGCGTCCGTGCGGAAACACGCACAATCGGCGCATCCTCGAGCACAGTCCCGTGAACCGCCGCTCGAATGTCGTTTTCAACGATGTCAAGCTCATCAACGTCTGAGACAAGATCGATCTTGGTCAGCGCGATCACGCCGCTGTGGATCTGCAGAAGGTTGATAATCGCCAGGTGCTCGAGCGTCTGCGCCATGATCCCCTCATCAGCAGCCACCACCAATAGCACGGCGTCGATGCCGGCGATCCCCGCCAGCATGTTCTCAACAAAATCGCGGTGGCCCGGCACGTCGACGATGCCGATCTCCCTGCCGTCCGGCATACTCAGCCATCCGAACCCGAGATCGATCGTCATCTGGCGCGCCTGCTCTTCCTTCAGGCGGTCGGGATGGGTCCCTGTGAGGGCCTCAATCAGGGTTGATTTGCCGTGGTCGACGTGACCTGCGGTCCCGACCACGCGAATGCCGGTTTTGATTCTTCCTTCTTCCGTGAGATTGGTTTGCCGAACGCTGATGGGTAATGCTAGCGGACTGCTTTCCTGGTTTTTGCCTTGTCGTGACCCATGATCCGTTCGTAGGCGGCGAGCCAGTCCTGAGAAATATTCATCAGTTCCTGCAGTTGCTTTTCAGTGGTCTCCGTCGTTTGCTGCAGCTGGTCCTGCATTGTCTGTGCTGCGTCATCGATCACCACCACTCGCTGTTCGATCTTATCGACATCCTTCCGCAGGTCGCGGATCGCATCGTCTTGCGTCAGTGTGTGACCCGTCCACCGTTTCTGTTCGTCGGCTTTGAAGGCGATCCACTCCTGTCGAATTCGCTCCTCGGCAAGTCTCTGGATCTCGCCGATCTCCGACATTCGTCGCTCCAATCGCTGGGTCAGGCCGTCATATGCCTCTTGAGCCTGCCTGGCCGTCCTGACGGCGTCCTCAAAGGCCGCTACTTGTGTGGCTACGCTGCCGGCCTGGGCCTTAAAGCCCTCATACTTCTCCTGCCACTCTTTCCAGGCGCGATCCCGTTCGACCTGCTGCAACGCCTGCTGCTGGATGATGGCTGCATGGCGTTCCTGTCGATTGGCCTCGGTTTCGAGCAATTCCGTAATGCGATTCTCGACGTTTCGGACGCTATCCCCATAGAGCGCGCTTTTCTCTCGTGCATCATCGGCCCGTTTCCGCACGGCTGCCATTTCCGCCTGAAGATCGGCCAGCCGCTTCGCATCCTGGCGGCGAGCTTCCTCCATCCCCTTGTAGGCCTCCTGTGCCTCCTTGCTGAGCCTCACGGCAGCTTCAACAGAGGTCCCCAAATCCTGGAGAATCGCGGTCCGCCGCTGCTCCTCATGCGTGCGGTCCCTATTCGCAGCTTGCTCGGCGGCAATGGCACTGCGCAGCTCGAAGACCGACTTTCGCAGCTCCTCCATCTCCGTTTGGCGCTGCTTGGCGGTCTCTTGCTCACGCGCGACAGCATTCCGTTCAATGGTCTCGATGGATTTCGCCACTTCAGTGCGATGCTTGGCCAGGATCTTGTCAAATTGCTCGAGCCGCGCGGCCGCGACCGCAAGGTCGTTGACCTGCAGATCGACGGCCTTGAGCTGTTTGGTCAGCGCCGTGATGTTGGTGTTGAGGCTGGTCAGCCGGGTGCCCAGTTCGCCCAGTTCGCTCTTGCTCTTGCGCTGCTGGTCGTCGAGCCACTGGACTTTCTTGATGATCTCTTCGTATTCCATATCGCCTCCGGCGATCCCGAATTATACTGCCCGCCTCTCGGTGCCTTCGAGCTGAAGGATTGAAGGTCCACCCCTGGCGCAGCCGGGACGAATCTGCTGCGAGCGGCCCGGTGCATTAGCGCGCCAGATGCTCAAACATGTAGGGGAATCTTGTCACGAGAAACTCAGTTGCGCGGGGGAACAGCCCCAGTCCGATCAGCGCCACCATGGCGGCGCCGAGCATCGCCCGCTGCATGCTGGTCTCCTCGGGGACGGCAGGCTCATCCGTCCTCGGGCCCAGCAGTTGTGCCAGCATCCGCAATGCGCCGATCATCAGCCCGGCCAAACCCAGCATGTACCAGATTGCCGACGCACTTGAGACGCCCGCCAAACCTGCCCACACATCGATCCGCGCTGGAAATCCCGCCAGAAGCGGGAATCCGGCGGCAGAGAGAGAAGCAAGCACCAGACCAGCTCCGGCCCACGGCCGCGTTCGCCCGATGTCACCCAGTGACTGGAATGTGAGTTCGGGATAGCCCTCCCGCGCCACCGCGAGCGCCAGCGCCCACAATATCAAGCCGAGGCCCCGCGGTATGAAGAAAGGGAAGACCATGTTTGTGCCGGTGGCAATGGCTAGACTGGCTGCCAGAAATGTCAGGCCCGTCTCCGCAATGACCACATGGCCCATCAATCGCCCCAAGTTGCGCTCCACAGCAGCGGCCAAACCACTTGAAACGAGCATGATGAGCCCGAGCACACGCAGGCCGGTCGTGATCTGGGTTGAAGTGCGCAGCCACGCATAATTGTCCAGAAAACTCAATCCGAAGACGAGGATGACGTTTGGCAGAATCCACAGCACAAAGCCGGCAACGTATGGATGGCTGGCCCCCATAAGCCCAGGAATCCAATCGCTGAGTGGAAAGATCGCCAGCAGAAAGGCAAACCCGAGACTGAGCATCACGGTCGCCTGGATGGTCAAAGCCAGATCGCCAGGACTGGTCTCTACCCCGGCGAGCAGCCAGCCAGCCAGCAGGATGCATGGCATGCCCAGCGTCTGGTAGATCAGGAATTTGACCACGGCCCTGCTTGGCGGCCGACCGCTGGGTGCCAGAAGGGGAATGGCCGCGAGGGCCGCGATGTCAACCATCAGTGCCGCGTACAGGAACGGCTGCACAGCCAATGCAGCGATCAATAACCCCGTGATGACCAAGCCGGCGGGGACAAGCTGCCGGGCCACACCAGCTGCCTCAGATCCAAAGAACCACATGGAGCACAAACCAAAAAGCATGACCAGCAGGGCGCTCTCGCCGGCCGGGATGACGAGGCTCCGGCCAAGCAGCGAGGCCGTGGACGCGATCTTGATGGAAAGGGGTCCCACGAGAAGGGCCTCATCGATAGGGATTATCAACGCGATGAGCGCCAACATGAGGCAGGTAATTCCGCCGGCACGCGCCACCGTCCGATCGCTGAGGAGCAGGAACGACACAGCGCCCATCGTCAAGGGTATTCCGATCCACAGCGCGGGGGCGCTCACTCAGACTCCTCAGGTTGCGAGAGATTCAAGAGGTGTGCCCCCGTCAGGCCCAGCCCCAGGATGGCCGTGGAAAGCATGCCCACAACGAGAATCGAGCCTTCGACCGCAGCGTAGAACACCTCAAAGCCAGTGAGCACGGTCAGAAGTCCCAGAATGATCCGCAGTATCTGGTCGCTCGTACCCAGTTCGAGAAAGCCAATTCCAACCAGCAGGACCGTTCCGGCAACGACGGAAGCCTCGATGCCCGGCACAAATGCATCCGCCCTCGGTGCAAGTCCCCCCGCCAGGACGAAGATTGTTCCCGCCATGAACAGGCGAAAGGCAAGGCCCTGGGGCCAGCTCCGCTCAATTTGGGGATGGAGTACCGGTAGCGATGAGAGCGTCATTCCGAGTGCGGCAATGCTCATCCACCCAGTAACAAGGAGTGCCGCGGCCATCCCAACCGGCCAGTGCGCGGCGGCCAACACCGCAGCTCCCAGGTACTGAGCAGCCACCAGTCCCAGATTCCAGCGCCAGTCACGCGCCACGAGATTCCCGGTCGCGGCTGACGCTACGAGAATGACCGCAAACCAGGCTGGAAACGGACCGGCCATGTCAGTGTTGTCCCCGCGCGATCAGTGAGACAAACAGGACCAGCAGCAACAGGCTCCACATGAGCCCGGCGCCTCCTTCCATGACCCGCGTGAACCCGTACACTGCGCGCTGCAGCGCGGCTTGAATTTGCCCTGCTGCGCGGCTGGATCCGGAGAATGCTGCTTGCCAAGGTTTCGGAAGCCACTCCATGGGCACGGGACTCAATGATGCCAGGTGGCTCTTTGCCCAGAGCAGCGCGGCGGCTGCTGCCACCGCCAAGACACCTGCCAGTGGAGCGCCAATCTGAAACGCACCCGTCCAGCCCCAGAATCCGAGCAGCGATCCAATGACCAATGGCAGGACCACCCCGGCGCGGTAGATGCCCCTCAGATGTGACCACTCAGGAGGCAGGGACGATTCGGTCTCAGCGCGCATGGCCCAGTGGGCAAAGCCGGCGAGCAGGAGGGCTTGCGCGATCAGAAGTCCAGGCAGCACTAGGTCCCAAATGCCAGCTTCACCCACCCAGCTCATGCTGCTGAGAGAAAATGGCAGCGCGCATGCAAGCCAAACGCCGCTAAGCAGAATGCGATTCACCCAGCGCTCACCCTTGGTCGCGAAAAAGAGCGCGCTGGCAGCAAGCATGGCTCCGCCAGTCAATCCTGCCGCGCCCATCGGAGAATGGCGCAAGGTTGCAGCAATGGCAAGGCTGCCCATCCCCATGAACCATAAAGGTCGAGCCAATCTCCGGTTGGGGGCTCGAAACCACATCCAGCCTGCGTAGAGCGCGGAGATCATGCAGCCGGCGAGGATCAGGCCGGAACTCCGCTGTGCATCGAACTGGATCTTGGAAAGAAGTGCGACGGCGGAGATGCCCCCAGTCAGTTGCAGCATAGTCTCAATCTCATCCCCGGTCGAGGCAGGTGCCTGGTTCAACCATGGGAAGGCAAAAGCCCACAGTCTTAGGAGAGCCGCCGCTGGGAGGAGCGCCGTCCCCGATGCACGCTCCCCCCCGGCAAGGGAGATGCCACCGCTCGAATCACCGAGCACGAGTGCAAGTAACGCCAGGGCTATGCTCCCAAGCCTGGCCGCGAACGCAATGGCCACGCTGCTGCCTGTGGAGCGGCTCTCGGCGCGTGCCAGCGCCGCACCCGCATCCATCAGATCGAGCCCTGCCCAAAAGAGCACGAGCGTAAGGGGACTCCCTGCTGAAACAGCCAACAAGCCCATTCCGGCAATCGCTAGTCCGATCGCCCAGGCCGCCGGTTCAGGAAACTTCGCACGTGCGGGAGCGGTCAGCAGAAACGTGAGGGCCGCGGTCAGAATCGAGAGCGCGAGTGGCCATGATTCACCGCCGACGCTGAAAGTCGCGAAGGAGATTGTCGATCCCGCTGCTGTCCAAAGGGGGACGGCAAGTGTCACCGGCAATACAGGCAGCCAGAAGAAAATGCTCAGCCAGGCCGCAGTCGTTCCGCCGATCGCCAGAAGCCAGCTAAAACGAAAGCGCGGCCGTAATGCACGCAACGCTGCAAGGATCGCTACGGTTCCGAAAACGAACGAGGCCGTGATGATTAGGGGCATGCGGTGGCGGGATTCTATCAGCTTTGCAATGCAGACATCATTCCGGTCCGTGACCGGCTTGGTACAATCCGCGCAGTCATGTTGCCGCGGCGTCGCGTCCATCTAGTCGTATTTGTGGGAATGTTGCTTGGGGCCGGGTGCTTGCCATCAGCTGCATCTCGCACCATGACAGGACCAGTCGCATCAGCCGCCGTCTTTGAGCAACCACCGCGAAGTGGATCGAAAGTTGCCGAGGCGGCTCTATCCGTTTCAACGCCGGTTCCACCATTACGCCTGACCCCAGACGCCGATGTCTCGGGAGATGCGCGTCCCATTGCCCCCGCCGCAGGAAATGTCGCTGTGCCGCCTCTCAATCCGCTGACGGGGCTCACTGTGTCTGACGCCCGCATGCTGGATCGTCGACCGCTGGCCATCAAGATCTCGAATTACCCACGTGATATTCGCCCGCAATACGGCCTCAATGAGGCCGACGTGGTATTCGAGTACTATATCGAATGGGGCTACACCCGTTTCATCGGTATCTTCTACGGCAATGATGCAACGCAGATCGGCCCGGTCAGGTCCGGCCGGTACTTCGACGAACACATCACCCGTATGTACCACGCCTACTATGTCTTCAACTATGCCGACCCGCGGGAATACGATTACTTTCTTGGGGGTGACCTCCAGCCGTTCATGGTGGTCCCGGGGTACGGATCCTGTCCGCCGTTCTTCCAGGTGAGGGTAAGCGGCCTCATTTCGGACGTGCGTCACTACGAAACATACTTTGACTCGACCCGGTTTGCGGATTGCCTCGCCCGAAAATCCGGGGACAACGAGCGGCCTCGCCTGGAGGCCACGACATTCAGCCGTGCGGTGCCCACGGAGGGGATCCAGGTAGATCGGATCTTTACATACTATTCCCGCTGCGATTACAGTTACTGGCAGTACGGTGCTTCCTCCGGCCGGTATCTGCGGTTCCAGGAGGCGAGCCCCAATCAGAAGCTCAGTCACATCAACGATTGTTCCGATAAGCCGCAGACCTATGCCAGCCTTATCGATGCAGTAGCCGGAAAACAAGTGTCTGCCGACAACGTCGTTGTCCTCTATGCCGCCCATACATTCGCCAACGCCGGTGAGCAGGATGATGAGATCTATCATATCAATCTGCTCGACTCGGGCCGCGCCTATGTGTTCCGTGATGGAATTGGGCTCCCGGCCCGTTGGATGAGGACCGACATCGACCGGCCTCTATTGATCACCAGCCCCACCGGGCAGCCTCTTGGATTGCGCCCGGGGCGCACGTTCTTTGAGGTCATTGGAGAGACAAGTTCCGAATGGTCGGATGATACAGCCTGGCACTTCGATTTCCGAACACCCTGACGGGGTACAATTGTCAGGATCTAATCGTGCGCCAAGTGGCCCGGCAACCCGCTTTTTGCGACGCCGGGGGGAGTCGGCATGTCCAGCCAGGACTTTCGGATAGAAAAAGATTCGCTCGGTGAACTCAAAGTGCCCGCTAGGGCGCTCTATGGGGTCCAAACTGCCCGCGCCGTTGAGAACTTTCCGATCTCCGGAATGCGGCCATGGAGGGCGTTCATCTGGTCTCTGGCCCTCATAAAGCGTGCGGCGGCGGAGGTCAACTTCGAACTTGGCCTGTTTCATGACCGGGAAGTCCCGGATCGCAAGATATCGAGCGGGGAGCTCGTACAGGCAATCGTGCAGGCGGCCCAAGAAGTCATGGATATGAAATGGGATGCTGAGTTCGTGGTTGATCCATTTCAAGCCGGTGCCGGCACCAGCCACAACATGAACGCCAACGAAGTCATTGCCAACCGCGCCACGCAGTTGCTGGGTGGCGACGTCGGGAAATACTTGGTCCATCCGAACGATCATGTCAACATGGCGCAGTCGACGAACGATGTGATTCCGACTGCGATTCGGCTGGGTGCCCTCTGGCGGCTGGATGAGATGCTGACCGCCCTCGAGGAGCTCCGGGCCGCCCTCCAACTAAAGGCGGAGGAATTTGACGGCATCGTCAAGTCCGGCAGGACCCATTTGCAGGATGCAGTACCTGTCCGCCTCGGCCAGGAGTTTGGAGCTTATGCCATGGCCGTGGGGCGGGATAAGGAACGCATTGCACGTGCGGCCGAGGGCCTCCGACGACTTGGTATTGGGGGCACCGCGGTTGGATCCGGCCTCAATGCCCACCCGGACTATCACGCGAAAATGGTGCAGCGGCTCTCTGAGCTGAGCGGCTTGCGGCTGCAGGAGTCGGACAACCTGTTCGAATCCATGCAATCGCTGGCGGACGTGGCAGATTTCTCATCCTCGATACGGACCCTGGCGCTCACCTTGATACGCATCGCCAACGATTTCCGGCTGCTGGCATCCGGTCCCTCCACGGGCCTGGATGAGATCCACCTCCCGGCTGTGCAGCCCGGTTCGAGCATCATGCCCGGCAAGGTGAACCCGGTAATGGCGGAAATGCTTGACCAAGCCATGTTCCACGTCATCGGGTCTGACACGGCGATCGCGCTGGCCGTGCAGGCGGGCCAGCTCGAGCTCAATGTCATGATGCCCATCATTGCGCACAATCTCTTCGAGATGATGCAAGTCGTCATCGGCGCGGTCAAGGCCTTCACCGATAGGGCGGTCAAAGGCCTGTCGGCGAATCGTGAGAAGGCAGAGGGCTGGCTGTCCCGCAATGCGATTCTTGTGACTGCGCTCAATCCTCTGATCGGGTACTCACAGGGTGCGGCCCTCGTAAAGGAAGCCTTGGCACAGAACGCCTCCATTCGCGACCTCGCGGTTGCGAAGGCCAAAGCGGGCCTGCTGCGTCATCGCGACGAGGATCGCACGGTAACCGCGGAGGAGATCGAGGCTGCTCTCTCGGACCTGCGGCGCCTCACGGAAGGCGGAATCGTTGGCGTTTCTGGGGGCGGATAGGAGTAACTATGCCATTCGACCCCTCATTCTTAAGCAATGCGGTTCTGATTCTCACCGCCTTCGGTGGCGCCTTCCTGGTTGCCCTGTGGATAGCCCTGGTCATCTGGACCTATCGGGATATCCGGCGACGTTCTCGCGATCCCCTGGTGCAGATCCTCTCGGCATTGCTGGTGGCGGTCCTCAACCTCCCTGGAATCCTTGTCTACTTGATCTTGCGGCCTGCCAGGACTCTTGAAGACGAATACCAAAGTACCCTGGAGGAGGAGTCGCTCCTGCAAGCGCTGGAAGAATTGCCGCTGTGCCCGGGCTGCGAGCGTCGGGTGAAGGAAGACTGGCAGGTCTGCCCGAATTGCCATACCAAGCTTAAGAAGGCCTGTCATCAGTGCGGAAAACTCATGGAACTTGCCTGGAACATCTGCCCCTACTGCGGCACGCCTGTGCCCGGAATGCGCTCCGACGCGGGAGATGAGTTGGATGAAACCCTTCGGCGTCTCCAGCTGGATGACTCAGGCGACAAGGCAAGCTCCACCTGACCCGAGTGCCGGCGCGGCCGCGCGCAATGCCTGAATCCACCCTTCGTCGAAAATTCCGTGACGCGGAGCAATTCCTCGCTCGAATAAGGCCGTGGGCCGACCGCCGCTGGTTCTATCCGGTCGCGCTGCTCGTCATGGGGGTACTGACATACCTGTACGCTCTCCCGGCATTGGGATACTTCTGGGATGACTGGGAAGTTGTGTTCCTGCTCAACGCCAGGAATCAGCAACTCTTCGCCGACTACTTTGCATTTGATCGACCGTTTGCCTGGCCGTACCAGCTGATGTTCGCCGCGTTCGGGCTGAACCCTGTTGCCTGGCATTTGGTGACGCTTCTCTTGCGTTGGGCTGGCGTCCTGCTCCTGGTATATGCGCTTCTCGCGATCTGGCCGCGCTACCGATCGCATCTTCAGTGGCTGGGAGCGCTGCTCCTGGTGTATCCCGGTTACCTGCAGCAATCGATTTCGGGGGCGTATAACCGGCATTTCACCGCATTCTTCCTGTTCGCGCTTTCGATCTTCCTGATGGTGACCGCGGCGCGCAAGGGACGCGCGGGCTGGCCTTATATGCTGGCCTCCTGGTTTACTGCCTTGGTCCACGTATTTACCATTGAGTACTTTGTTGGCCTGGAGCTTGTTCGCCCTGTCTTGCTGTGGCTCGTGCTGCGCGAGCCCGGAGACCCAAGGCGTGCTGCATCGGTGCGCAAGGCGGGCCTGCTCTGGTTGCCCTATGTTCTCATCCTGGTCTTCTACTTCTGGTGGCGGCTGGTTGTGTTTCCCTCTACCATCGAGATCGCCAACTATGCCGGCGATTTCAAGCTGCTTCAGGATTTCGATGTGTCAATCCTGTCCGGCGTCTTCGCCATTTTGACACGGGCTGTGCTGGATCTGCTCTTCGCCACGGTCCGGGTCTGGATCTCTGTGCTTGGCGACCCCGATGCATGGACGTTGCAGGGCAAGATCACCTGGTTCGCGTTTGGGCTTGGAGCAGCGCTTGCTGCGGCGTTTGCTTTCTTCCACAACGGGGTGGACAAGTCTAGGACGGCCGCTACGAAACCGTCCAGGTCGCTTGCCCTATTTGGGCTCTGGGCCTTCTTCGTCAGCGCGCTGCCGATCTGGTTGACGTCGAAGCAGCTGAGCACGCAGGGACGATGGGATGACCGTTTTGCGCTAGCGCCGATGCTCGGGGCTGTGATCGTGGCCCTATATCTGATTGCGGCATTCATCCGAACAGGGGCACAGCGGGTGCTGCTCTCGGTCCTCCTTGCCCTCTCCATCGCCACACAAGTGCTCGTGGTGAACCGCTACCGCCTGGAATGGGGGGTGCAGAATTCGTACTACTGGCAGCTTCACTGGCGGGTGCCGTCTCTCGAGCCAGGCACTGCGATCATCTCATTCGAACAACCCTCGGCATCGATCCCGGGATATGACGCAAGCTTCGCGGTGAACATGCTCTTCAATGGGAATCCGGAAAGCGGCCTGGTGCCGTACTGGTTCTTCACCAATGATCGTTTCCTCAATTTTGAGCTCAAGCCCGACAGGGCCATTTCGTACAAAGACCGGAACCTGAAATTCAGCGGCAACACATCGGATGCGATTGCGGTAATCCACCAGGGCGAGAGGCGCTGCTTGCAGGTCCTTGACTCGGTCTATGCAGATCAGCCTTTCTACGGGCAGGGACAGGAGCAGCTTGTCGCTGTCTCCAATGTGGCCCGCGTGCGCGACTATCCGGCTACCTCCTCTCCGGATCCACAGATCTTCGGAGCCGAGCCGGCGCATGACTGGTGCTACTTCTTCGAGAAAGCCGATCTGGCTCGCCAATTCGCCGACTGGGCAACTGTGCTGAAGCTGGAGAAGCAAGCACAGGAAGGCGGATATTCGGCCGGATTCGGACCGGAGCTACTGCCCTTCATTGAGGCTCACGCGCATCAGGGCGACTGGCAAGCTGCCCTGGATCTCAGCGAAAGAGCCCGGGGAATCGTTGCAGAGATGGATCCTCTATTGTGCTCCATCTGGAAGAGGCTGGGACAGATACCGGCGACCAACCCCGCCGTCGTGGATTCGGCTCTCCAGCAATTCGATTGCGCTGCTGCCTCCCACTGACGTGAAGATCGAACGTCTCACTCTTTACCATCTGCGCATGCCACTAGTGGCCCCGTTCGAGACTTCGTTCGGGCGGGAGATTGAGCGCGATTGCCTCCTCGTTGCGCTCCAGGCGGAGGGCCTCACGGGCTTCGGCGAGTGCGTAGCTTCGGCGGAGCCCGGATACAGCTACGAAACAACCGGCACTGCCTGGCATATTTCGCGGGATTTCATTGCGCCGCTGATTCTTGGCCGCAATATTGAATCGGCGGGCGATTACCGCCGCCTCATGGAACGCATTCGGGGCCACAATCTCGCAAAGGCGGCGTTCGAGATGGCGCTGTGGGACATGCTTGGAAAGAGGGACAACAGGCCCCTGCGCGACCTCCTGGGGGGAACCGCGCCACGGGTGGCTGTCGGTGTTTCGGTCGGCATACAAGCGTCGCCGGCAACCCTTGTCGAGACAGTCGCGGGTTATGTCAGGACCGGCTATGCCAGGGTGAAGATTAAGATCAAACCCGGGAGGGATGTTTTGGATGCCCGGGCGGTACGTGCCGCGTTTCCTGAGCTCCGGCTTCAAGTCGATGCCAATTCTGCCTTCACGCTTGAGACCGCCGGGACGCTCAAACCCCTGGATGATTTGGGCTTGCTGTTGATCGAGCAGCCGCTGTCTGAGGACGACATATGGGATCACCGGAAGCTACAGGCGGAGTTCAAAACCCCGATTTGCCTGGACGAAAGCATCATCTCACCGCGCCACGCCCGTTATGCGCTGGAGATGAAAGCTTGCCAGGTCATCAACATCAAGGCCGCGCGCCTTGGCGGGCTGAGCCAGGCAGTTGAGGTGCACGATCTGTGCAGGGCGCAGGGCATCCCCGTATGGTGCGGCGGCATGCTGGAGACCGGCGTTGGACGGGCGTCCAACCTCGCCCTCGCGGCGCTGCCTGGATTCGTTCTGCCGGGCGACATCTCTGCTTCGAACCGATACTATCGGCGTGATATCACCCGGGAGACCTTCACGCTGAATGCAGACAGCACAATTGACGTACCGGCGGCCCCTGGCCTCGGCGTGTCCGTCGACGAGACAGCCATCGCCTCGTACACGCTGGCGCGCGAAGAAGTGCGGCCCACCTGAATCCGGCAGAGCAAGACCTGGATCGTTGGCATGGAATCGCTGCGGGCGACACCTATGCCTGTATAATGCTGCCCCGGTGAAACTACTCCCCTTGCTCGTCGCGATAATCGTATTGGTTACGGCATGTGGCAATGCCTCTCCGGTGTCCCCAACCACGGGGCCGGTAGTCACGTTGAGCGTCACGCAAACATCCCGGCAGGCGTCGTTATGGATCGATGGGACTGTGCCAGACGAATTGCGCACGGCGGCCGCCTCTTCTGGAATCCCTGCAGCCGCCTCGCGCGATTCCGCAACCATGGTTCTTGGGGTTGCCACCGATCAGACTGGACCTGTCAGCGAGTGGATTTATGCCTTGGTGGCGCCGTTTCCCACAATCGTCGATGGCGTGTCTTCAAAGCAACTCCATGAAGTCTGGGACGGCACCTCTACGGCCGAATTTGCATCATGGCCGCTATGGATGAGCGACCCCACCTTCCGGGCATTCGCGAGCGTCTGGGGCGATCCTGTCATCGAGGTAAATCTCGCTAAATCGGGGGATCTCCTGGACGCGGCTTGGATCGGCAGACCTTCCTGGGCAGTTGTTCCCTTTGATGCGCTGGAACCGCGCTGGAAAGTCCTGACCGTGGATGGGGAATCGCCCATCCGAAAGGACTTCTCAGCCGGCGAATATGCCTTGAAGATTCCATTCTCGATCACCGGAGACGGCGCGCAAGCGGCCGGTATCCGACTTCCGCCGACCAATCGCGAGGCCACAAAGCTCACAACGGTTTTGATGACGGGAACAAGTGGGCTTGTTCGGGAGATCGCCTACCAGATGGAGGTCAAAGGGATTACTTACCCGGCACAAGACATTGGAGATTGGCTCCGGGACGCAGACATCTCTCACGCCAGCCACGAGACCGCCTTTGACCCTGGCTGTCCACCACCGAACCCGCTGGAGAATCGATTCTATTGCAGCGACCCACGTTACATCGGCCTTTTTGATAACGTGGGGCTGGATGTGGTTGAGCTTACCGGTAACCACATCATGGACAATGGCAGTGCTTCCCTGCTGTACACACTGGATCTATATCGCCAGCACGGTATCGCGTATTTCGGCGGCGGTGCAAATCTCGAGGACGCACAGAAGCCGTTGTTGAAGGAACACAATGGGAACAAGATCGCGTTCATTGGCTGCAACTTCGGTGAGCCGCCCCAGCCGCTGGCGACAAGCCGCCTTCCCGGAGCGAACCCATGTGTCTGGACCCAATTCACGCGGCAGGTACGGGAATTGCAGCAGCAGGGCTACGTCACTATTGTCACTCTGCAATACAAGGAAGGCTACTCTCCCGTCGTCATGCCGTGGCAATCCATCGATTTTCGCCGCGCGGCCGATGCCGGGGCCGTCATTGTCAGCGGTAGCCAATCACACGTGCCGCTGCAGATGGAGTTCTACTCCGGCGCGTTCATACATTATGGCCTGGGCAATCTCTTCTTCGGTCAGATGGCCAATCAACCCCCGGGCCCCGGGTTGCCTCTGCAGCCTGCGGAGCGGTATGAGTTCCTTGACCGCCATGTCATCTATGGCGGGCGATACATCAGTACGGAACTGCTCACGGCAGTGCTCGAAGACTACGCGCGACCAAGGCCCATGACTGAAGAGGAACGCGCCGCCGTGCTGAAGGCGTACTTTGCCTATAGCGGCTGGCTACCGCTCATCTCAACGCCCGCACCCGCGTTCACGCCTACCCGTTATCCGCTGCTGAAGTTCACGGCCCTGCCAACTCACACCCCCTTGCCGAAAGCTACCAGAACGCCGTAAGCTGCGATTGCCTAGTGGGGGACAGTCAGTGAGAACCCGCCATCCACCTGAATGGTCTGACCAACGATCATATGCGCCGCCGGGGTGCAAAGAAATGCCACAACTTGTGCCACGTCCTCAGGAGTAACGAGACGGCCAGCCGGCACCGCCTCAATGAACTTTCGCAGAATGCCCTCCTGGCCGCCCGCGCTTGCGAAATGCCGGAGGGCATCCGTGTCCACGACCCCGGGGGACACCGCATTGACGTGGATATTTCGCCGAATCAGTTCCACTCCCAAGTAGCGCGTGAGCGTCTCCAGGGCTGCTTTGCTGGCCCCGACCGCCACGTAGTCGGGGATCACTCGGCTGGAGCCAGCGCTGGTCAAACCCACGATCGATCCGCCGCCGCGGGCCTCCATCAGCGGTGCAGCACGCTGGGCTGCAAACAGAAATGCCCGCGCGTTGATGTTCATCGTCCAATCCCAACCCCGGGGCTTCTGCTCCATCGCGGGGCGGTTGTAGCCCGAGGCCGCACTATGCACCAGGATGTCCAGTCCGGCCCAGTTACTGGCGGCTTCGTCAAAGAGCCCGTTGAGATCGTCCATGTTTCCGACGTCTGCCTTGATCAGCAGGGCGCGTCGGCCGAGCTGTTCGATCTGGTGCGCGGTGGCCTCCGCGGGCTCCCGGTTTCGGAAGAAGTTGATAATGATATCCGCGCCATGCGTGGCGAAGTGGAGCGCGATGGCACGACCAATGCCGCGTCCGGAGCCGGTCACAAGCACGAGCTTGCCGTCAAATTGAGCCATTCAGTCCATGTCCGATGGGGATGATCCTCGTCCAGACTCTAGCTCCAATGTTGCACCGTTCAGTCCAGATAGATGTTGAGATCCGAGCAGTCGAACCTATGTCCGCAGTTGCCGCAGGAGATCTTGCACCCATGCTCGAACATGGGTGCGCCACACCGGTCACAACGGTATCTGGGTTTGCCGTTGTCACTCTGCCTCAAATCGGCTTCTGAGTTGTCCTTCCCCGCATCAGACTTGGTGTTCACGCTGATTGTCCTCGAAAAAGATCGGTCTAAAGAGTCCGGAGTCGATGTCCGCCAGGCCGGCTGCTCCGAGCCGTTGCGCTTCCACCATGATGGCGTTCAAGTCGCGTCGCAGCTGACCGATATGGGCTCCTCTGCAAACCTCCGGCCAGCTCCGCAGCCAGCGCATACTGCGACCGAAGACTTTCAATGCCCCGTTGAGATTCCCCCGCTTGAGGTGTAGATATGTAACACCGGCTTCAAGAATTCCTTGATAGAGATGGCGGATGGCGCCGGGTTCTTCCCGCCACGCGAGCTCCAACTCCTCGTGGGCTTCAAAGTACCTGCCCTGATTGAAGAGCATGATCCCTGCCCGGGCGCGCGGATGCATCGTGCCCTCGCAATCATTCATGCGGGCGGCAGTATAACATGCGCTTGAAATAGGCTGGGTGGTAGAATTTCTCGCTAATGAACGCGCGGCTTTGGGTCATGATTGCCTGCGGAGTTGTGATCGCTTTGATCATTCTGCTTGCCTCCAGCTTGGGCAGGCTGGAATTTCAGCCGGCCAGGCCGTTCGGCTTCGCTCCCGGCTCGACGGACCCGCTCGTATTTCCTTCTCTTGAGGTCCTTGAGGACACACCGGTTTGGCAGATCCTGATATTCTGGCTTGCTCTGGTGGTCACACTTGGCCTCGGTTTTCTGCTGCTCCCGCCCGAGATCCGCAAGCGCATTCTCCGTCAATTCATCAGTTTTGCCCTGGGCGTGCTGCTTCTGATCCTGTTGCTGCGCAACCGAATGCTCAAGTGGCCCGAGACTTTATTGGAACCGGCGGCGGGCGGTCAGTCGGCGCTAGTCCCACCCGGCTCCGCAGCGCCTATTGAACAGTTTCAACCTCCCCAGATTGCCTCGTGGGTCATCTACGCTATCAGCCTGGGCATCCTCCTGCTCCTTTTCACGGGGATGTATGTGGTCTACCGAATATGGGAGCGACAGCGGGCACGAAGATCGACCACCATGGACGCCATCGCGAACATCGCCCGTGCGTCTCTGGCGGACCTTTCGGGGGGCCGAGAGTGGGGCGACGTTGTCACGGAAGCCTATGCGCGCATGAACGAAGCGGTGCGCCTGACGCGCGGCTTGCAGCGCGAGGTATCGTCAACACCGCGTGAATTTGCCGGGCGCCTGGCGCGTGCAGGACTGCCCGCCTCTGCCATTGAAGAGTTGACATACTTGTTTGAGTCGGTGCGCTATGGCGCCCGCACTTCGGATCTTGATGCTCGAAGGCGCGCGGCAGCGTGCCTGGAGTCCATACTGCATGCCTGCGGGGTGATGGCATGAGTCGCCGTCGGGCCCTCGCGCTTGTTGCTCTGCTTATCATTTCGATCGCACTGGCGTTCGCCGCGCGTGATCTTGTTTACGGGCTGATCGTGCTTCCGCTCGCCTATGTCTTCTGGCAACTCTCGATCCTTCTTGGAGGCGTTCCAGAGGTCGTGCGATGGGCTGTACTGGTTGTGGTGCTTGTTCTCATAATGGCCTGGCAGTTGGTCCCGGATCTCAGGCCCGCGCGAGGGCGCGCTGCTGTTCATGGCGCCCGCGTTCATCAGGTGGAGAGTGCGGCGGTCTGGCTGCATCGGGCTCGGACGAGCAACTACTTCAAATGGCAGGTGGCGCACCGCCTAGGTGCCGTCTCGCGGCATCTGGAAAAGCTTCAGGGCCGGAACGCCGGCCGCGGCGATCCCGAAGGTCAGATCGCCGCCTATTTGGAGGCTGGCGTGAACGCTTCCTTTGTCGATTTTCCGCCGGCGCGCCGTTTTGTTTCCCGCCGGTCTGCCACGCCGCTAGATGTCGCGCCCGGCGAAGTCGTCACTTTCCTTGAGTCAAAGACCTACATGGATCGGGGTGAGAATGCGGAACGTATCTGAGCCTGCGGGCAGGATCATTGCCGAAGTTGAGCGCGCGGTCGTTGGTAAACGCGCTGTCCTTGAGATGCTCATGGCTGCGGCATTGTCCAGCGGGCATGTCCTTTTTGAGGACTATCCTGGTCTTGGCAAGACTCTGATCGCGCGCAGCTTTGCCACTGCAATGGGCCTGGGCTTCAAGCGCATCCAGTTCACACCGGACCTGCTGCCCGGTGACATTACCGGCGGCTACGTCTTGAATCGCGAACGCAATGATTTTGAATTGCGCCAGGGTCCCATATTCACGAACCTGCTGCTGGCCGACGAGATCAATCGGGCCTCTCCCAAGACGCAATCGGCTCTCCTGGAGGCCATGCAGGAGCAGCAGGTGACGATCGAGGGGCAGACGCTGCGTCTGCCTGAGCCGTTCCTCGTTCTTGCCACCCAGAATCCCATTGAATACGAAGGTACGTTTCCGCTGCCTGAGGCACAGTTGGATCGTTTCATGCTGAAGCTCTCGGTCGGCTATCCGTCGCTGGAGGAGGAACGGGAAATCCTAAGCCGTCGTCGCCAGCGCATGCAAGATGAAGTCCTCCTCTCCGCCGTGGTTGAGCCGCCACAGCTCCTCGATATGCGCCAGGCGGTGGAGGGCGTCCACGTGGATTCCGATATTGAACGCTACATTGCCGCGCTAATTCACGCGACCCGGCAGGATCGACGCGTCGCCGTGGGTTCATCCCCGCGCGGGGGCCTGGCGTTCCTAAAGCTTGGACGAGGCAATGCGGCTCTCGATGGCCGTGAGTACGTTATCCCCGATGACATCAAGCGCTATGCAGTCCCCGTTCTGAGCCATCGGCTCATCCTACAGCCTGAATACTGGATGTCCCACTCGGTCGGTGCGGAAGTCATCCATGACGTATTCGATAAGACGCCGGTCCCAGTCTTGTCTTAGATGGGACGGGATTGTCCCCAGTGTAGATCTCTCCAACGTTGCATGACATGACCCGCGCATGGTTTCTGGGCCTCTTGGTGTTTGTTCTGTTGGCAGTCGGGCTTGCTTCGCTGCGCGGCGTGGAATTGGCATTGGCCATCCCTTTTCTCCTGTACTGGATGTACGCACTCTGGCGTACCCGCGACTCCATTCAGCTTGTCGTTCACCGCGAACTGTCGCCGGAGCAAGTCGTGCCGGGCGAGCCAGTAGTTGTGAAGGTCAGGATATCCAATGCGGGCGGGGATCTTGAAGAGCTCGCGGTACAGGACGCGCTCCCGTCGGGACTCGAGATCGTCCACGGCAGTTCTCGACACTTGATACCTTTGGCAGCCGGCAAGAATTTCCAGTTCGCGTACACGGTACGCGGTCCCCGAGGTGGGTACCCATTTGGCGCGCTGCACGCCGAGGCTGGCGATTCTCTCGGGCTCCTGCGCAGGGCGTCCGACTTCGACGCACCGGCGCGCCTGATGGTGATGCCGGCGGTCTCCCGGGTCAGGCCAGTCCCCATTCGGCCCCGCCGCACCCGCGTATACGCCGGCAGCATACCCGCACGTGTCGGGGGCCCCGGCACCGAATTCTTCGGGGTCCGCCCATACGAGGTGGGGGATCCCGCGCGGCGTATCAACTGGCGGGCGGTCGCCCGGCATCCCGATTCGGTCTTCTCGAATGAATTCCAACAGGAAAGGGTTGCCGATGTGGCGGTCATCCTTGATGGCCGGCAGCGCACGGATCTGCGGTATGCCGACAGGTCGTTGTTTGAACACTCCGTGGTGGCGGCCGGGAGCCTCGCGAGCTCTCTCCTGCAGCAGGGCAATCGAGTGGGCCTGCTCATTTACAGCCATTACCTTCGCTGGACGTTCCCCGGTTACGGGAAGCTGCAGCGCGAGCGTATTCTGCATGCGCTCGCTGCCGCGGCTCCGGGCGCAAGCCAGGTCTTTGAGGGTCTCCAGTACTTGCCTACCCGCCTTTTCCCTTTCGAATCTCAGATCGTGCTCGTAAGCCCGTTGCTTGAGGACGACCTCTCCACGCTTGTACAGCTGAGGGCGCGGGGGTACCAGGTCTTGGTCATCTGTCCCGATCCGGTCTCGTTTGAGGTGCAGTCCTTGCCTCGGCCGCGCTCGCGCATCACGCTCGCGGACGTTGAGCTTGCAGCTCGGATCGTGAAGCTCGAACGCTCGGTGATGCTGGGTCGGCTCCGCCGCGCGGGCGTCCAAGTCGTGGAATGGGACGTGGCCCAGCCGTTCGACCGGATGATGCACGGTGCCTTTCGGCGAATTGGCAGGCAGCACCCATGACAGTGCCGGCGCTCGCACTCTGCATAGTGCTGGGAACGACATCCCTTGCATGGGGCTATGTGGGCGTTGGCCTTCCTCAGTTGGCGCGCTGGCTGGCTTTCTTTGGGCTTGTATGGTTGCTGGCCGTCTGGCAGCGGTGGCGTTGGTTCGCATACATTGGCCTGACGGTGTTCTTCCTTGCCGCCGCTCTGGGCCTGTGGTTCCTCAACTTTCCTCCCGGCTGGATGTTCGGCGGAGCCATATTCGGCCTGTTGGCCTGGGATCTCACATACTTCCGTTACCGCCAGACCTTCGCCGCCTCGGATGCCGAGCGCACCGTTGTTGAGCGACGGCATCTACTTCGCCTTTCCATCCTTGCGATTTTGGGATTTTGGATTGCCAGCGTGGCCATGGCGCTCCAACTAGAGTTCAGCTTCGATTGGATCGTCTTCTTGACGATCGTGTTGGTCCTTGGAGTTGCTCAGATCGCCCGCTGGTTCAGGACCAGGTCTTGACGCGGTGACTCCACGTCCTGCCTGTGATACGATGTGGCGCGTACCGTCGGCATAGAATCCAATTTGCCCGTAGCTCCACCCGAGGCTCCCATGTTTGATCTTCCCGATGACGAGATCGTCCCACTCTCAATGCGGCATGTCTTCTGGACATGGTCCGCGCAAGCGGCGGTGAAACCCATTGCGGTCAAGTCGGCAAAGGGCGTCTACTTCACCGATGTCAATGGGAAGCGCTATTTGGATTTCAATTCCATGACGATGTGCGTCAATATCGGCCATGGTGATGACCGCGTGATCGATGCCATCAGGGAGCAGGCGCGCCGGCTTCCCTACACCGCGCCCTCAATGACCAACAACGTGCGAGCCCTCGCAAGTCGCCTGGTGGCTGAGGTTTCACCCGGCGGCCAACTAACCAAGGTGCTGTTCACTCTTGGCGGCGCAGACGCCAATGAAAACGCCATCAAGCTCGCGCGTGGATTCACCGGCCGTTTCAAAGTGCTCACCCGCTATCGCTCCTACCATGGTGCCACCGCGGGTGCCCTCGCGGCCACCGGCGACCCGCGCCGCGTGGCCTGGGAGCCATCCGTGATGCCCGGAGTGGTCCATTTCCTTGATCCATATCGATACCGTTCGACCTTCCATCGGACCAATCCTGACATTCCTGAGAACGAGTTCACTCAGGACTACCTCAACCACCTCGAGGAGATCATCCAATACGAGGGGCCGCAGTCGATCGCGGCTGTCCTGGTTGAATCGGTCACGGGCACCAATGGCATCATCATTCCGCCTGACGGCTATCTGGCCGGCATCCGTACGCTTTGCGATCGCTATGGAATACTGATGATTGCCGATGAGGTTATGAGCGGTTTTGGACGGACCGGCAAATGGTTCGCTGTGGATCACTGGAACGTCGTCCCTGACATCATGACGATGGCGAAAGGTCTGACCTCGGGCTACGCGCCTCTGGGTGCGATCGCCATGAAGCCCGCGGTTGCCGCGCACTTTGACAATATTCCTTTCCGGTCGGGCCTGACGTATACCTCTCACCCCATTTCGCTGGCAGCGGCCATCGCCAATATCCATGTCATGAAACAGGATCGCCTGGTCGAGCACGCGGCCGCCATGGGGCCCGTGCTCAGACGCATGCTGAATGACCTGGGTGAGGCGCATCCATCCGTCGGCGAGGTGCGATCCATAGGCCTCTTTGGTATTATCGAGCTCGTCCGAGATCGAAAGACCCGGCAGCCTATGGCGCCATGGAACGCCTCCAGCCCCGAGATGGCGGCGTTCAAACAATACTGCTTTGACCACGGCCTCTTCCTGGACCTGCACTGGCACACAGCATTGGTCATTCCCCCGCTGATCATCACAGAAGAGCAATTGGCAGAGGGATTCGCTGTGCTTGATCAGGCGCTGAAGATCACCGACAAGGCTTACACGGGCTGATCTGCGCATCGGCCCGGGCGAGGGCCCTTTGGATGTAGGCAAGGACACAAGAGTGAGATACGGCGCGCCAGCTGGCGCGCCGTATCTTCGTTGGGAGATTTAGTGGTTGAGCCTGAAAGCGCTGATCAGAGTGTTAATGTGAAGGCATCCTCGAGTAGTGCATAGCTCCCGTCGGGATTCGTTATTCGAATGTCCCAGACGCTTGGACCACTTCCCTCAGGCGCCTGGATTGTGGCGATCAGGTTGGTCCCGTCCACGAGCTGGACATTTGTCACAACCGGCGCCGTTCCTTGTCCGCCCTCCAGGGTCAGGCTTGCTCCTGACAGGAAGCCCGAGCCTGTGATCGTGAGGTCGAATGTCGTGCCGCCTTGAGCGACCGCCGGGGAAACGGCACCGATGGTTATTTGAGTCCCTGAGGTCTGCGTAGCGCCAATCGTGGCCGTCGATTGCGGAGTTGGGGAGCCGGGCGTGACCGAAGCCGCCGGCGCCGTCGATGAAGCAACTGGCAGGGTTGCCGTAGGCGGCAGTTGCGTTTGTGTTGATAGCGGTGTCTGCGTGATGGGCGTCATTGTGGCAGCAAGCGTGGCAAGCGGAGTCGCGGAAGCGGTTGGCGTCATGAAGATCGGGCTCCCGTATTCGCGCCAACCCACGTCCGGTGCCGAGCCGGCGAAGCCGGTAATTGGAATTGTCGGTACTGCCTCACCATCTGCGGCGAGTAACTGCGTCACGCCCTTGTCGATCGCAGGCGAATTTGCTTCCAGAAGCAAGCCGGAGAAATCATCGTCGACAGTTGACCAGAGGCCATCGGGCCCGGCATTGGGGGGCGCCACAAAGACAGGATCTTGCCCGAGGATGTTGCCGACGCCGACATTGCTCTGCTCCGTATCAATTCCGTTCTGGAAGAGCAGAGTATAGGCAACGACGGAATTCGACGCTCCTGGACCTTGGAGCCGCCATGTTCCGCGGGTTCTGCTATTGGAAATGATGTTGTTGAATGTGACTGAATTCGCGCCTCCCGAGATCCCGTAGTTGTTTCCATAGAATGTGTTGTTGTAGATCCGCAGTGGCTCCATCGTGGCTGCACCGGAGAAATCCTCCACCGAATTGCCAGAAGGAACCATGCCGATTCCGGCCTGCCCGCTGTTTGCGATCAGATTACCGGATATGCTAAATCGTCTATTCTGATCCTGGGCATCCGTACCTGGGTCGAGGAACTTAATTCCATCCTGCGCGCTGCCGATGATCATGTTGTTCCATATTTGGATCTCGATCACGGCCCCGGGCTCCGCGGTCGCGCCCAGATCGACCTCCAGGCCATCCGCGCCGGAGTACAAGATCCGGTTGTTTTCTACGAGAAGCGGCCGACTGGGTGGCGCGAGATGGATAGCGGTCTGCCGCCCACCAAAGTAGACATTTCCGCGATTGACACCACCCGAGCCCGAAACGTAGTCCATCAGCACGGCCGCATCCGCAATGTAGTTGTACTCTGCAACCAGTTCTGAATGTGCCTGCACAGCAGGCGAGCCATTTCGAATCACGAAACCGCGAATCGTGGGCATCTGAGGCAGCCCGGCTGCGATCATGATAGCCGGTCCGCCTTGGCCGCCATCGATGACCGCTGTGTTGTTGACTGGATTCACAGCATCGAATGTACCCGCAGTCAACGTGATGGGCTTGTCCAGGATCAGATTCTCAGGGTATGTGCCGGGCTCTACCCGGACTATGTCGCCTGCCTGCGCCGCATTGATGGCGGCCTGGATGGTAGGGTAGTCCTCGGGTACTCTGATCATCTGCAAGGTTGAGGTCTTTGCGCCGAATCCTGTCGCGGCTGCCGCGAAAACCAGCGCGGTAAGAAGCAGCAGCGCAATCGTCGCCGCAATCACCATTATCCCGGTTGATCTACGAGCTACACCATGCTCCGGACCATTGCCTTGGCTGAATGAACCTTGCGTTGTCATTACGCACCTCCGTTCGCGTTGTCGGGGGTCGGACTTGGCACTGCGCGCAAGAACGGTTGCCTGCCGTGAGGGATCACGCTTTGCTGAATTTCCCGCCCCCTACGGTATAACGTGGGCATCGTTCGCTTGCTCCATGGCGTCTAAGCGGGCAAGGATTAGAAACATGTAAGAATGATACGCAGTGGACAGGGACATCGTTGCCCAACCATGTGAGTATGTGCTCATGCAGAGATCCGCGTACGCGCGCACTTGTCCCCACGTGGGTAAGCTGACCGGTCCCGTCTGATAGAATCTGGCCGGGTAATAGTCTGGCATTATGCGTCGTCTTAAGGGCGAGCTTGATCTAGGGGCAGGAACGGGGAATTGATGTCTTCGAACGGAAAAGCCAAGCACGTGCAAGTATTGATCCTGGGCTCCGGCCCGACGGGACTTTCAGCGGCCCTATACGCAGCGCGGGCGGAGTTAGCGCCCGTGGTACTTACCGGTATTCAATTGGGCGGCCAAGCCGCCCTCACGTACACCGTGGAAAACTATCCGGGTTTTCCTGAGGGCGTGGGCGGTGCTCAGCTCGGCGAACTCTTCCAAAAGCAAGCCGAGCGCTTTGGGGCCAAGGTGGAGTTCGATACGGCCAATCAGGTGGATTTCTCTCTTCGCCCGTTCGCAGTGAAGACAGATAATGCCGAGTATGTTGCTGACAGCCTGATCATTGCGACGGGTGCCAGCCCGAATCAGCTGGGGATCCCCGGTGAGAAAGAGCTCACAGGCAGGGGCGTCTCCTATTGCGCGACATGCGATGGCTGGTTCTTCAAAGATAAGCGAGTCGTCATCGTTGGCGGTGGAGATAGCGCGCTTGAAGAAGGCCTCTTCATCACGCGCTACGCCGCGTCCGTCACGATCGTCCATCGCCGCGAAGAATTGCGCGCCAGCCCGATTCTCCAGAAGCGGGCGACCGAACATCCCAAGATGAGCTTCATCTGGAATACGATCGTCACAGAGGTGATCGGATCGGACAAAGTCGAGGCGGTCCGCCTGCAGAACGTGAAGACGGGTGAGGAGCAAATCCTTGAGACAGACGGCGTCTTCATCTTCATCGGGCACACTCCCAACACGCAGATGTTCAAGGGCAAATTGGACATGGATGAACGCGGCTACCTCAAAGTGAATGAGAAGATGGAAACGTCGCTGCCCGGGGTTTTTGCTGGCGGCGAGGCGGCCGACCCGCACTTCCGCCAGGTGGTGACCTCGGCGGGGATGGGGGCTGCGGCAGCGATCGAAGCCACTCGGTACCTCGAAGCACAGGCAGAATGACCCCCTGGAGAGCCGCTGGAATAGGACTTTCGTCACGGACTTTGTGGGCGGAAGTCCTTTTTCATGCCCCGAAGTGGACTTGGGCACGGCCTTTCAGATAGAATTGACCTAAAACGCCTTCTGGAGGCCAGATGTCCAAAATCTCTATCATCGGCGCCGGTATGACGGGCGCCACGACCGCCCACTGGTTGGCGGAACGTGACCTGGGGGATCTTGTATTGGTCGATATCGTCGAGGGTATGCCCCAGGGCAAGGGGCTGGACCTGTTGGAGGCCATGCCCATCATCTCCCGCGATGTTGACATCGTGGGCTCCAATGATTTTGCCGCCACGCGTGGTTCCGACATCATCATTCTCACGGCCGGATTGCCTCGCAAACCCGGCATGAGCCGCGATGATCTGCTTTCGGCCAATGCGGAGATCGTGGGCAAAGCCGCGGTCGAAACCCTCAAGTATTCCCCCGATGCCATCTTCATTGTGCTGACGAACCCGCTCGACACAATGGCATATCTGACGCTGAAGCTCACCAAGCTGCCCCGCGAACGTGTTGTGGGGCAGGCCGGTGTGCTGGATTCGGCTCGGATGCGGGCGTTTGTCGCGCAGGAGACGGGCGTGAGTGTGGAGAACATCCACTGCTACGTCCTGGGCGGTCACGGCGATGAGATGATCCCCTTGACGCGCCACTCCAACGTGGCGGGCATACAGCTCAACGACTACCTTCCGGCTGACAAACTGGAGGCCATCGTCAATCGCACGCGCAAAGGCGGCGGCGAGATCGTCAATCTACTGAAAACCGGCTCGGCCTTCTATGCGCCTTCTGCCGCTGTTGCGCAGATGACCGAGGCGATCTTGAAGGATCGCAACCTTGTGGTTCCGTGTTCCGCATATATGAATGGCGAGTACGGTCTGCGCGATATCTTCTTCGGTGTTCCGGTTGTGCTGAACCGAAAGGGGATCGCCAGGATCGTGGAATACAAGCTCAGCGCCGAAGAACAGGCATTGTTTGACAAGTCTGCCGCCGCCGTCAAGGAAACGCACGAGGCCCTGAAGAAACTTGTGAAGATCTAGCGCTGCCCGTAGGATGGCAGCGCCATAAACCCAGGAGGAAGCATGATTCTGCATGACAAGATGGCCATCAAGATTCCCGAATGGCGCGAGCGCATGAAAGTGCTGGCCAAGGACCATGGAGAAGTAGTGGTCGACAAGGTCACGGTCGGTCAGATCGTCGGGGGGATGCGCGACATCAAATCGCTGCTAACGGATGTGTCCTATGTGGATCCTGCCGAGGGCATCCGCTTCCGCGGCCTGTCCATACCCGAGGTGCTCAAAGCGTTGCCAAAGGCCAGCGGTGGAAAGATGCCCTTGGTTGGCGGCCTGTATTACCTTCTGATCATTGGCGACGTGCCGACCAAGGAACAGGCATTGGAAGTCGAGGCCGAGTGGGCCAGGCGGGCCGATGTCCCTGACTATGTGTACAAAATGATCAAGGCGATGCCGAAAGACACGCATCCCATGATCCTTCTGACCCAGGCAGTGGTGGCCCTGGGGAACAACTCGGCGTTCACACGCCAGTACCATGCCGGCATGAAGAAGGACGTGTACTGGGAACCTGCGCTGGAAGACAGCCTTGATCTCACAGCCAAGCTCCCGGTTATTGCAGCCTTCATCTACCGCTACAAGTACCTCGGTAAGAGTGGCAAGCCGCGCTACAACCCCCGCCAGGACTATGGCATGAACTTCTCCCGCATGCTTGGGGTTGCGGATCGCAAAGGCTACGCCGACCTCGCCCGGTTGTACTTCATACTGCATTCAGATCATGAGTCCGGAAATGTAAGCGCGCATGCTACGCATTTGGTGGGATCCGCGCTCTCGGACATTTTCTTTGCCTTCTCGGCGGGTCTGAACGGATTGGCGGGCCCGCTGCACGGGCTGGCCAATCAGGAGTGTCTGGGCTGGCTGCTCGATGTTCAGAAGCGCTTCAGTGGCGTGCCGACTCGCGACGAGCTCTATAAGTATGCGTGGGACACGCTGAACAGTGGCAAGGTGATCCCCGGCTACGGTCATGCCGTCCTGCGCGTTCCGGATCCCCGCTACACTGCGCAGATGGAGTTCGCGAAAGCGCGCTTCCCGCAGGATCAGCTCGTGCGCATTGCAGATCTGGTTTTCGATGTTGTGCCGCAGGCTCTTCGCGAGCAGGGCAAGGCCAAGAATCCAGCACCCAATGTGGATGCGATCAGTGGCACGCTGCAGTATTACTACGGTGTGCGCGAATTCGACTTCTACACGGTGCTGTTCGGAGTCGGGCGAGCCCTGGGTGTCACTGCCGACTACATTTGGGCCCGCGCCCTTGGTTGGCCGATTGAGCGCCCCAAGTCCGTAACCACCAAGATGTTGGAAGAGGTGGTCAAGGGGCAATTGCAGCCGGCTTAGGGTGGCATACAATCAAAGGGCGGCGCACGTTTTCGTGCGCCGCCCTTTTTTCGTCTTGAGAGGAAGAGTCTTCTAGGTTATCAGCGTAGTCTGTTCCACATTCTCCATGCGGCCGTAGAGCACCTCCTCATTGATTTCGAGGCTGTTGATCAAGCTCAATGCCAGGACGATGCCGTCGCCGACCAGTTCCCCTTCCACCTCTCCGTACTCGACCTGAAGCACGACGTTGTCCGCCTGCAGATCGTTGGCAGCGCCGCGCGGATCCTGCCAGGTTCCGACTGCACTCAACTCAGTCGTGGCCTTCATGAAATCGAGCGCGGCTGACTTGTCGCGCGGAACCGTAAGGGTGAGCAGCTCACGCTGAGTGCGGTCCAATTCCGTTGCGGTCGTCACATCGCCGAACAGCAAGCCATACAGCATGTCTTTGGCAAGATCCAATACATGTTCACCCCGCTTGGACCGGAACGACGCACCGATCATTTCGCCGCCTTTGCGCGGAGTTCCTTTCATCAGCAAGCCCTCGCGGATCAGTCTATTGCGATCGTAACCCCGGTATGTCTTGAGGAATTTGATCAGCCGTTCGCGATCCAGGCCCATCTCCGTGACTCGTCGAGCGCGCTGCGATCGCTTGCGGTCCTCTTCCTCCCTGAACCGGCGGCGATCCTTCTCCTGCAAGCTGTGGGCGTCGAGCGTTAGTCGGACAACCTGCTCGATCAGCCACTCCCGATCCTGCTGGGCCAAGTGCGTCCGCAACTTGTCCTCGAATTGCGGGACGATTTCCCTGTTGATCTGACGAACCACCATCTCGATGTTGGACATCCTCTCTCCTCTGCTGTTTCCCTCTGCCGTTGTTGGGGATTGTTGAGGCACGTGTCGGTGCCCCGGAAGATCAGGGGTACGCGTCTACGAGGCCGCTTTCGTCCACCAATGTCGTATCCAGGCGGACGTACATTCGGTTCCCGAGCTCGCGATAATCTGGGTGGACTTTGATATAGTCCCCGAGCCGGATCCAGTTGTCCGCGATGAGATCCGGGCGAAGCTGCCCGATGCTGTAGTCATAATTCCACTTGTCGTGACCTGGATAGAAAGCGCCCGAACGTGGTCCCTTCGCGATCACCGGATCGTTCAAGCCCAATAGATCAATCGTCGTTCTCCCCGAGTAATACGGAATCTGTCCGGCTGCGTGCACGGCGATCACGGCGGAGGGATCCGTGTTCTCGGCGATCGCCAGCCCCGCATGCACCCGGCGGATATCGGCTTTGAGGAGTGGCGCGTTATCCACAATCCAGTTGAACCAGGGCGTTCCACTCACTACCAGCAGCGCGGCGAATGCCACGAGGCTTGAGACGATCGCCGGTGAGCGTGAGGGCGTACCCGATCGAAGTACATCAGATAGCAGCCTATCGCAGACGATGCTGAAAATGATGATGAGCGCAGGGACACCCTGGGCGATGAAGCGGTTCGCGGATGCTATCTCCGGCTCTGCGTAGTCGCCGCCCACCCAAATCGAGTAGACGCACTGGGTCGCAAATAGAGCCGCGAGCAGGAGCATCTCCCGGTTGTGCAACTCGCGATAGAACCAGATCCCGAGAGCCGAGACCACGACCATCATAAGCACGTCGCGCGCGGCATAGTCATTGAAGACCAAGATGCCGTTCTGTACCCTCTCGAGTACTGTCGACCCGGCCATTTTTAGGTAGTACGTATTCGGCAGGGGGTCGCCGAAGTAGGCGGCCTGGAAAGCGAGGATTGAAGCAACGACCAAGACTACGATTGCCAGCAGCACTGCACCCTTGCCCCTCTCTGTACGCCTTCGGAGGAGGATGTAGCCCACCACGATAATGGCCTGAAGTGCCGCATCCAGCCGAACGGCCACAGCCACCGCGAGGAATAGGCTGATGAGCAGAGTCGAGCGCCACTTGTGCCGCGGCTCCCTTACCGCATGCAGGACCGCCAGACTAATCAGCAGGGTCAGCAGCCCAACTTCCATTCCACGCAGCGACCAGAACACCAGGGGGAAGTAGAAAGCTGTGATTATCGCCGCCGTGAGCGGAGCGAAATGCGCTTTCGGTTGGAGCGCCCGGCAGATCGCATACACCACGGCCACATTGGAAACTAGTATGGCCGCGGCCAGGATCATGACTCCAAGTGAGACGAATGCTGGCGAGATGGGCAGCAGGTGCATCAGTGCCATGACCAGCGTCCAACCCAGGTTGGTGAAGCCCTCAACAGGCGTCGCCCCCACATTCCACACCAGGCCGCTGCCGGCAGCCAGGTGCTGCGCGTACCGCATGCTGATCATCGCATCGTCGATGAGCGTGAAGAACGGCGCCCCAGCGACGCGGAAAGCTGTGCGCGCGATGAACACCGCGTAGAACAAAGACGCCGCCGCAAGCAGGATGGTCTTTGCCGAAGGGAGCCGTGGCATGGACATGTTGTCGGGGGTGCGCTTTAGCGCGCCCGGCCTAGAGCAGCGTACCGCGCAGGATGAAACCGGCGACCGTGAAGTAGATGGTCAAGCCCGAAACGTCCACCAGCGTTGCAACAAAGGGCGCCGAGGATGTCGCCGGGTCTATGCCCACCCGCCGCAGCAGCAGAGGCAGCATGGAACCGGCAAGAGTGCCCCAGAGGACGATCCCTATCAGGGCGACGCCGACGGTCAAACCGAGTAGTGGCCAATATGGACCATAACTGTGAAAAACGGTGGCCCAGGTTGCAATGCGGATGAAGCCGATCACGCCAAGGATTGCGCCGAGAGATAAACCCGAGAGGATCTCCCTGCCCATGACCCTCCACCAATCGCGCACATGGACCTCCCCGAGCGCCATCGCACGAATGATAAGTGTGGAAGCCTGGGACCCCGAGTTGCCGCCGCTCGAGATGACGAGGGGAACGAATATGGAAAGGATCACCGCCCGTGCGATCTCCGTTTCGTACCTGGCCATGGCGGTTGCGGTCAGCATTTCGCTCAGGAAAAGGATGATAAGCCAGGTGGCGCGCTTACGGACCATGGTCTTCAGTGCGATCTTGAGATAGGGTTCATCCAGCGCCTCGGTACCGCCGATCTTCTGGATATCCTCCGTCGCCTCCTCCTCAGCCACGTCCAGTATGTCGTCGACGGTGACGACCCCTATCAGCACACCTTCGCTGTCGGTGACTGGCAATGCCAATAGGTCGGTGTCCTTGAACGCCTCCACGGCTTTCTCGCGGTGATCTGCTGCCCGCAGCGCCACGAAACGTGAATCCATCACGTCTGCAACGCGGGTTCGGGGTGCCGCCAGCAGGATCTGGCGGATGCGCAGATCGTCCACCAGCTTCCCGCTGCTGTCGATGACATAGATCATGCTCAGACTCTCGCTATCCTTGCCATATCGACGTATGTGGTCCAGGGCATGTGTGACTGTCCACTGGGACCGGATTCGAACGAAGTCCGGGCTCATCAAGCGTCCAACGCTGTCCTCGTCGTAGCCAAGGAGCTCAGCCGCCACGGCGCGCTCGCGCGGCGAAAGCAGGTCAAGGAGTCGCTGCATGACCTTGGCGGGCATCTCCTCCAGGAGCGACGTGCGATCGTCCGGGGACATGGCGTTCAAGATAGCTGCGACCTCGGTGTTCGCCAGGGCCTTGAGGAGCTGCTCCTGTCGGTCAGGCTCAATGTAGGAGAAAACCTTGGCTGCCAGCTCGCGGGGCAGGAGACGGAAGATGATGGCCTGCCGCTCCGCAGGCAGAGGCTCCATCACGTCTGCGAGATCACTGGCGCGCCAGTTCTTCGTTTTCTCACGCAATGCCGGGAACTCGCGCGAAGTGATGAGCCCATCCAGATCTGAGGTCTCGCGTGTTGGGATCATGAGCGCCATCCGGTAGATATGTTCTGGAAAGCCTGGAGAACGGGCCGATTATAACTTGGGCGAAAACGCCGGGGAGTGCGAGGCGGTTCCCCATGGTCTACCACCGCACGGTGCAGGTGGCTGCCTTGGCACTGTGCCTGGCAGCTTCTCAATGAGTGAGCACGTAGTGGGGCCCGTCAGGACCCGGACGACGCATCCAGTCGTTGCAGGGGCCGAAGGGCACGCTTTCCAACAATCTTCCGTGCTGAAGGTGGCAATTGACATTGAGCATTCGCAAGAGTACCATGGTCATGTGGCCATTACCACTTGGAGTAGTGGGCAAGTTGCCTCATACAACCCAGCCACGCGAGGTTGCCATCATGCCTGACCATATCGACCCAGACGCCTACGTGCCCCGCTATTACCAGCTGGCAAACATCCTGCGTGAGCAGATCCTGGCTGGCAATCTCGAGGCACATCAGCCGATTTCTTCCGAACGCGAACTGGAGAAGATCTACAAAGTTAGCCGAACGACGATCCGGCCGGCCATTGACCTTCTGGTTCGTCAGGGCTTCCTCTATCGCGAGCATGGCAAGGGCACCTTTGTCTCACCGCCGAAGCTTCAGAAGGGGATTTCTGAGCTGACCAGCTTCACGGAGGACATGAAACGCCGCGGCATCGTCCCCGGTCAGAAGATCCTGCTGATCGGTTACGTCGAGCCGCCCGAAAAGGTGCGGTTCCAGTTGGAGCTCGGCAAGCATGTCCAAGAGGTCCTCTGCGTCGATCGCCTGCGCCTGGGAGATGGTGCCCCCATGGGGTTGCAGACCTCTTACTACAACCTCCCGGACGGCTTGAGCTTTACTCGTGAGGAACTGGAGGAGATCGGGTCGATCTATGCCCTCCTCAGAGAAAAACTGCATCTAATTCCAACCGAGGCCGATGAGACCCTGGAAGTTACTGTGGCGTCGCCCCATGAGGCCTCGCTGCTGCGCGTTGAGGCAGGCAGCCCCTTGCTGCTGAGCCAGCGGACGACGTACTCGCAGACCCGGAAGGTGTTTGAGTTTGCCAAGATCCTTTACCGGGGGGACCGCTACCGCTATTTTGCCAAACTAACCCGCTAGACCAGCCCATTCCATGCTCTCTTGCCTCTTGGAGGCGGCTCGTCAAGGGTCAACGGTGGGGGAATGACCGCCGAAAACGAACCGTTCTGCCCCCGATACCGCTCTATATTCGCGTAACCAATAACCGCAGCCAATCGACATTGACATTTTGTGCTGGCAGTGCTAGACTGCAGGTAGTCACGTAATGTGGTCACTACCAGTTATGCCATCACGGTCCTTATGAAGGCGGGTTCCGAGTGACTTCGATCGATGACACTCAGATCCATGAGATTGTTCGGCGAGTGATTGGCCAGGTATTGGGGCAGGCAGGGTCGTCAACGCAGGCGAAGGTTTCGCCGCAACCGCCTGCTGTGGCAGGCACGCCCAAGGCCGAACCCAGGACGGACGACGCGCGTGTCGTGGCCATTGGTGCAGATCATGGCGGCTTCGATCTGAAAGAGAATCTTCGTGGATACATCACCGAGCTGGGATTTGACGTGCGCGACATGGGTGCTTACAACAAGAGTGCAGTTGACTATCCTGAATTTGCCCACGCGGTCGGCGAGCTGGTCGGCATGGGGAAGGCGTGGCGCGGCATCATGATTGATGGCGCAGGGATCGGCAGCTGTATCGTGGCCAACAAGGTTCCTGGTGTCCGCGCTGGGTTGGCGTATGACATCTCATCGGCGTCCAATAGCCGCGAGCACAACGACACTAACGTCCTGACCTTGGGCGCGGGGCTGATCGGCGTCAACCTTGCCCGGCAGATCGTAAAGACCTGGCTCACCACAGATTTCGGCGGGGGCCGGCATGCCCCGCGCGTGGAAAAGATCATGGCCGTTGAAAGGCAATACCTGAAATAGGGACAGCCTATGTTCACAGATGCGAAGACGGTTGAGAATCTGGTCGAGATCATCACTCACGAAGTCCTGGCGGCTATTTCCGAACGGCACGAACTCGCCCGGCAGCCGGAGGGCAGCCACTGCAAGTTCGAGTGTGCCGATCAGATCTGCGTCCGAACGTGCTTTGACCGGGCCGGTCAGGTGATCGACGCCGGTGCGGATCGCTTGTCTTCAACCCTGGGTGTGATCCCCGGGAACATGGATCTGGCCAAGACTATCGACCATACCCTACTCAAGCCGGACGCCACGCAAGATCAGATCGCCCAGCTTTGCTTTGAGGCCCGCAAATATGGCTTCGCCTCTGTCTGTGTCAACCCGACCTGGGTGGAACTCTGCGCCAAATTGCTGGAAGGCTCATCGGTTAAGGTCTGCTCGGTCATTGGCTTCCCTCTGGGAGCCACGGCCCCCGAGGTCAAGGCCTTCGAGACCCAGAATGCCATCGATCACGGTGCCGCCGAGATCGACATGGTGATCAACATCGGAGCGTTGAAAGCGCGCGACTTGGAGTTGGTCGCCCGGGATATCCGAGGCGTCGTAACGACCGCGCACGCCGGCAGGGCAATTGTCAAAGTGATCATCGAGGCCGTCCTGCTCACCGATGAAGAGAAGACCATCGCCTGCCTGCTTTCGAAAGAGGCGGGAGCAGACTTCGTCAAGACCTCAACTGGCTTCTCGAGCGGAGGCGCGACCGTCCACGATGTGGCCTTAATGCGCAAGGCCGTTGGCCCGGAGATGGGCGTCAAGGCTGCTGGCGGCGTGCGCACTTACGAGGATGCCGAGAACATGATCAAGGCCGGTGCCACGCGCATCGGCGCCAGCGCCGGCGTGAAGATCCTGCAGGGCCCGGCAATCGAAACCGCAGCCGCGCCTCAGGCGAGCAGTAAATACTGATCCCGGAATGTGTCGGTTGCCAAGGTCGCGACGGTGACAGGAGTGCAGTTATGTTGATCGCCAGGGTAATTGGAACAACAGTTTCAACGATCAAAGATGAGAAATTGACTGGGCGCAAGCTGCTCATCGTTCGCCAGACGGATGAAACCGGCAGCCCGGTTGGCAAGCCGTTCGTGGCCATTGACACGGTTGATGCCGGCGTCGGGGATCTGGTCCTGACCGCGGCCGGTTCATCTGCCCGCCAGACGACGATCACGAAAGATACCCCTGTTGATGCTGTGATCATGGCGGTCATCGACTCGCTCGAAGTAGATGGCAAGGTAGTGTTCCGCAAGTCTTGATCGTGGAGTCCTCTATGGATAAGGACCTTGCGTCGATACAGGAAGCTCGCGATTTAGCGGCCGCGGCTCACGCCGCCTGGCAGACCTGGAGCCACGTCTCGCAGCAGGAAGTGGACCGCGTCTGCGCAGCGATGGCTGAGGCTGGTTACCAGGCCTCGGAGCGGCTGGGCCGGTTGGCTCAGGAAGAAACGGGCTACGGCGTTGCCGCCCACAAGAAACTAAAGAACGAGTTCGGCTCACGCGCGGTCTGGGAAAGCATCCGCGATGTCAAGACCGTCGGCGTGATCCGGAATGATCCAGCGCGCCGCCTGTATGAGATCGCCTGGCCGATGGGCGTCGTGGCGGCACTTATCCCATCTACCAACCCCACGTCGACGGCGTTCTTCAAATGCCTGATCGCCGTCAAGGCACGCAATGCCATTGTCGTTGCACCGCATCCATCCGCGGCGCGCTGCACTTTCGAGTCCGTTGAGGCCATGCGCCTGGCAGCGGAGGCTGCGGGGGCGCCCAGAGGATTGATTAGTTGCCTCCAGCAGATCTCTCTGCCCGGCACCCAGGAACTGATGACCCATCGTCATACGGCCATCATCCTCGCGACGGGGGGCACGCCCATGGTGCGGGCGGCACATTCGACCGGCAAACCCGCATACGGGGTGGGCCCGGGCAATGTGCCCGTATACGTGGATCGCAGCGCCGACGTGGAAAAGGCCGCCCGCTACGTTGTCGCCTCCAAGGCCTTCGACTACTCCACCATCTGCGCGACGGAACAATCGGTGATAGCCGACAGGCCGATTGCGGCTACGCTGCTCGAGCTAATGCGCAAGGAAGGCGCGTACGTAACCGATCCCCTCGAGACGGACGCCCTGCGCCGTGCCCTCTTCCATCCGGATGGCAGCATAAATACTGCGGTGGTTGGCAAGTCGGCCCAGGTTGTAGCCAGCTACGCGGGCTTCCAGATTCCCGCGGATCGACGCATTCTGCTGACACCGCTGCAGGAGGCTGGCAAGTCCGAGCCGCTTTCCCACGAAAAGCTCACGACGGTGCTGGGCTGGTATGAAGTTGATGGCTGGGAGCAGGGCTGCGAGCGGTCCATCGAACTGATCAATACCGGCGGGCGCGGGCACACCCAGATCATCTACGCCAATGACGAGAAGGTCATCATGGCTTTTGGGCTGGAGAAGCCGGTTTTCCGCATCCTGGTCAATACGATGGGCACATTGGGCGCCATCGGCCTGACAGCTGGCGTGATGCCCTCCCTGACGCTCGGCTCGGGCGGCGTCGGCGGGGCCATCACGGGCGACAATATCACCACCACGCATCTCATCAATATCAAGCGCCTTGCATACGAGACCGCGGCCCCTCCGCCGGAGGCATTCCTGCCCGGCGAGATTGTGGTCGGCCCGAGCCCCGACGAGATCGAGCGCGTGGTGCGCCGGGCAGTGAATGAGCTCCTGGGAAGCACGGCATAGGATGGATCTTTCCGCCGCGAGCCCGTGCCAGTTGAAGGCCCGAGCCGGTGGGTAAGAGAGACAGTCGCGTAAAGTCGAATTCTACATAGTGGAAAGGACGGAAGAAATGGCACAAGATTCCTCTTTGATCGCCTTGGGCATGGTCGAGACCAAGGGCCTCGTCGGATCGATCGAGGCAGCCGATGCGATGGTCAAGGCCGCCAACGTTACTCTGATTGGCTCCGAGTATGTCGGCGGCGGGCTGGTGACCGTGATGGTCCGCGGTGACGTCGGCGCCGTGAAGGCCGCCACCGATGCTGGCGCCGCGGCTGCCAAGCGCGTGGGCGAACTTGTCTCGGTCCACGTGATCCCCCGGCCCCATACGGACGTCGAGATGATCCTGCCGCAATCCACCAAAGGCAGCATCAGCGGACGCTCAGCCGAATCGGGCAAGGCCAAGTAAGTCGCGGGGAAACGCGACGTGATGTTCAATCCGGGACTGCCCGTCCGGGCGGACCTGACGGGTCTGTTGGCTCTGGCCGAACAAACGATCCTGCCGAGGCAGCTGTCCGAGCGCGCCGGGTTTGTGGAGCTGGCACCGAATACCCAAGTCCACGTCGGGGCCGATCTCGGTACCGCGTACCTGGTGTTGGTTGTCTTGGATCAGGAGGGTCGTCCGCTTGCCGGAGAGTGGCAATTTGCTGAGGTGGTGCGTGACGGCTTGGTGGTCGACTTCGTCGGTGCCGCTGACCTCTTGCGAGGCATGAAAGACCGCTTGGAGCGCCGACTCGGCCGTCAGCTGACTTCGGCCGCGAGCGGCTACCCACCCGGTGTGCCTCAAGCAGAGGTCGATGCCGTGGCGAATGTCGTTGAAGCGGCAGGAATGCGCTGCTCCGGTCTCGTCGATGAGCCTAGTGCCGCCAACCTGGTCCTTCAATTGCCAGATGGGGCCATCGTGGATGTTGGCGGTGGTACGACCGGCGTTGCCATCATCCAAGAAGGCCGCGTGGTCTATACGGCCGACGAACCCACGGGCGGGACACACTTTTCGCTGGTAGTCGCCGGCTCGCAGAACCTGAGTTTCGAAGAAGCCGAGGCCCTAAAGATCAAGCCAGAAGAGCAGGCGCGGTTGTTCCCGTCCATCCGGCCTGTGATGGAGAAGGTCGCCAGCATCATCTTGCGACATGTCGAAGGCCGAAGCGTGCCGTCGATCGTTTTGGTGGGAGGCACCTCGGCTTTTCCGAACATGGCAGAGGTCGTGGAGGAATACACCCACATCCCGACCTGGGTTCCACCCAGTCCGCTTTTCGTCACGCCGCTGGGAATTGCGCTGCATGATCAGCTGCAATAGGCTGGTAAGAAGGACGGAAATCCATGGCTGATACTTTCACACTTCGCTGCTACTGCTACCTTGACCGCATGCAGCCCCAATTCGCGGCCTTCATAGGGACGGTCACTCAAGGTGACCTGCCGACGGAAGGTATGGCGGCCTTGTACGTCGAAATGTCGCCGGGCAACGAGGTTTTTCGCATGGTGGACATCGCCGTCAAGGCGACTGAGGCCCGCCCCGGTGCCCAGATCGTCGAACGTGAATTCGGCATGTTTGAAGTTCACTCGCTGAGTCAAGCCGCAGTTTTGGAAGCCGGCGACGTCGTTCTCAAACGCCTGGATCTAACCGTTGCGGATCGCCTCAAGCCCCAGGTCGTATCAACCCAGGTGATCACTCACATTGACCCCTATCAGTCGCAGCTTCTGAATCGCTTTCGGCGCGGCAGCATGCTGGTGCCGGGTGAGACCATGCTGGTGCTGGAGTGC